>JBBSJC010000127.1:0-16124 GCA_038257655.1 Polyangiales bacterium
AAATCGACCGTGAGAAAGTCGCAGGTAGATAGCGTGCCGATGCGTGCGGCGAGAATGTGCAACGGAATGCAACCAAGATTGGCGACGTAGAGCAACGTGTCGACGTCATCGAGCTGAAATAGCTCGGCTTCTTTACCGTCGCGCTCTTCCCACTGAACACGCACCGTACGCACCCAGGAGGGCGTGCCCTTCGGAGCATTCCATTGGTAAAAGCTCTTACCTTCGATACCGTCAGGGTATCGTACGAGGATCACCGGCCGCTCACGCAGAAATGGTAAGATCGTCGGTGCAATCGCCTCGTAGTACTTGCACAGGTCGCCCTTACTAAGTCCGTCTGCAGGCCAGAACACCTTCTTGGGATTGGTAATCTGCGTACGACGCCGCGCCGAAGTTGCTGCCGGTTGCGCTGCCGCGGGTACAGCCGGGACACCGGGGGCAGCATGCGCGCTCATCTTCTCGAGCGGCTCGTGCGGCATCGCTGTGCACTCGCGGGGCGCCACATCGGCGCGCAAGCCCTGAAACACTGGGTGGCGCAGATGGGCGTCATCGGTAAAGCCGAGATAGCGTACGTTCACCACGAGATCAGGCCTTACGAATACGCGACCGAGAGGCGCCGGCAGCAGCTCGCCTACCACCGCTGTCTTCTGCACGCGCAGGGCTTGCAGCTGCTTGAGCAAAAGGTCCAGGGTAGCGTTGTCAAAGCCGCTACCGACTTTGCCCCGCGAGACTAGCGCATCGCCCTCGTAGCTTGCGAGATCGAGGGCGCCGAGCGTGCGGCTCCCCTTGCCTTTGGTGTACCCGACCACCACGAAGTCATCCTCGCGCTCGCACTTGATCTTGACCCAGTCGCGCGAGGGCTTGGGGCCGAATCGGTAAGGCCCATCAGCGCGCTTGGCGATCAAGCCCTCAAGGCGCTGAGCGCGACAAAATGCATAGAGTGGCTCACCATCGCCTTCCAGGTGATCGAGCGATCGGATGAGACCACGCGGTGGCACCACCTGCTTGAGCAGCGTCTTGCGCGTCAGGAGCGGCAGGGCCGTCAAGTCCCTATCCCCGAGCGCGAGCAAATCGAAGGCGATGTAGTTGACCGGAACGGCTCGCATCGCACGCGCGATATCTCGAGGTTTGCTCGCCGTAAAGCGCTGCGCCAGGCGTTGGAAGTGTGGTTTGCCCGTCGCGTCAAACGCCACGATTTCGCCGTCGAGGATCACCCGTTCAAAAGGTAAGGCGCGTACGGCACGCACAATCTCGGGGTAATGGGCCGTTCCGGAGCGTCCCTTACGGTAATACAGCGCCACCTCATCGCCGCGTTTGTCCGCAAGGATGCGCACGCCGTCGAGCTTCAGCTCATAGAGCGTGCCCTTACTCTTGAGCTGACCGCCTTCACTCGCACACGCCATCGGCACGAGCGAGCGGCCATCGAGCGCGCGCTGCTTGGCGCCCGCTTGCGTGGCTTGCGCTAGCAGCGTGGCTGCACGCTCCTTCGCGCAGGCAAGCTCGCCTACGCGTAAACCGGACAGCACGCTCTCGGGCGCCGCGTCGATCACGTGCGTGCCGGGCTTTTCATGGCCGTCCCGCTTTTTTATCAGCAGCCACTGGATTTGTTTGCTCTGCTCACCCTTACGTCCGGAGGTGCGCACGAGTGCGAAGCGCCCGTGCAACTTGTGACCGTAGAGCTCGAAGTCGAGCTTACCTTTGTCGAGCCCGGCCTCGGCACTCTGCTCAAGAAAACGTGTGCTACCCAGGTCCCAGGCGATCATCGGGCCTGCGCCGTAGTTCGCATCTGGGATCACGCCCTCGTAGTCGAGATAGGCGAGTGGATGATCTTCGGTCTGGATCGCCAGACGCTTTTCCTCTGGATCCAGCGTCGGACCTCGCGGCACGGCAAAGCTCTTGAGTACGCCCGCCACTTCCAGCCTCAGGTCGAAATGCCGATGGCTTGCGTCGTGCTCGTGGACCACGAAGGCGCCGCTCCAGGTCTGTCCAGCGACTTGACCATCTCCGGAGCTGACCAAAGGTTCAGGACTGAACGGCTCGTTGGTGCGCTGGGGGTCGCGCTTGGCTCGATATTTACCGAGCTTGTCTGGTTTGTCAGGCGACACCACGTCGATCATTTACCTCGGGGCGATGCCGCGATCTATCCTTCGTTTCATGGCTGCACGTGCAACCGGCTCGACGACGATCTCGTTTGGCCTCGTCTCGATCCCGATCAAGATTTTCACGGCGACGAGCTCGGAGAGCGTCAGCTTCAACATGCTGCACAAGGAGTGCGGCACGCGGGTGAAGCAACAGCTGTCGTGTCCGACCCACGACCGAGTCATCGAACGAGACGACACGGTGAAGGGCTTCGAAGTAGCCAAGGGCCAATACGTCACGTTCTCGAACGAGGAGCTGCGCCTGCTAGAGGCTGAACGCACCAACACCATCGACATCGTCGAATTCGTACCCGCCCCCAGTGTGGACTTCGTTCAGATCGAAAAGACGAGCTACCTCGGGCCCGACAAGGGCGGCCATAAAGCTTACACATTGCTCGGCCATGCCATGCGGCATTCTGAGGTTGTGGCCATCGGCCGCTATAACGCGCGCGGCAAGAGCTACGTCGTGATGATTCGGCCCTACGAGAAGGGTCTAGCGCTGCACCAGTTGTTTTACGCCGATGAGGTGCGCTCATTTTCGGAGGTGGAGATCGGACAGGACGTACGCTTTTCACCGGTAGAGGAAGAGCTCGCGCAAAAGCTGATCGAGCAGCTACGCACCGAGGGCTTCATGCCTGAGCGTTACCGCGACGAGTACAGCGACCGCGTGCGCCAGGCGGCCGAGCAAAAGGCGGCGGGGCTTGAGATCACGAGCGCACCTGAGCAACCGGCTGCGCAAATCATCGATCTATTTGAAGCGCTCAAGCGCAGCCTCGAGCCAGGCGCCGTCGCCATCCCTGAGCGTATGGTCAAGGGTCCGAAAAAGACCGAGCCAGAGCAGCAAACGACGAAGAAAAAGAAGGGTGCGACTGGCTGACGTCTACGAGGCCTAACGGCGCACCGCGCTGAAGCCCACGGACAGCTTCACGTTCGCTTGCTGCAACGCAACCTTAGTGTCTTCTGCCGGCATCAGGCACGCTGCGGACAACATGCTTACGGCGCGCCCTCCGCTCAACGCGACGGCACGCCAGCTCTTCGAGTCTGCTGAGCCGTGGCTCTCGATTCGTGCATGGGCGAGGGATCCCTTGCTCAAACGGCAGGTGTCTGCGCCCTCGCCGAGTAGCGAGATCACGAGCGTGTCGCCATCGTCTTCGATCGCGCCCATGCGGTTGGTAAGCTGAAGCTCGGTATCGAGTGCCTCGTTCGGACAGACGAGCTCCGGGCGGCTGCAATCGACGTGCAGGGCAAGCTCACTGCCGGCATCGTGCAAATGCGCCGTGCCGCCCTCGCCAGGCACACGGGCGCGATAGGTCTGCCCACCCAAGGTGACCTCGACATCGATCACATCTTCGTAGGCGACGTCCCAGACGCCGGCTAGATCGGGTCTTAAGCCCTGTGCTCGACTTCGACCGCAGCCGCTGATCTCGAAGAACGTGAGCGCTGCAAGCATCAGGCACAATACGCAATAGACAACGCTGAAGCGCGACCAAGACGGGGGCATGCTCGAGCGACGCTGCTTGCCGGCCATCGCTTCAACGGTCACCCCAAGCACACGTCACGGTGACTCAGTTGTCATAGCTTCTTCGTAGCTGCCCCGCGCCGGTGGCCCCTCGAGCTTGTGCCATACTCACGCGGCTTTACCTTGCGCTGTTAGGAGCGTTGCATGTCTAGGATCTATCGCGTCGCTGCTATTGGGACGGCGTGGGCTGCACAGTCGCCCTTGCCTGCTTTGTCGAGTCATCCGCGCACCGAGCTAGTCGCGATTTGCAGTGCGCGTATGGAGCGCGTGCAGGAAGCAGCCGACAAGTTTGGCGCACCGCACGCTTTCGATGACTACGAAAAGATGATTCGCGTTGTCGATCCCGACCTTGTGTACGTGGGCGGCCCGGTGGGCCTGCACAAGCCGATGGTGCTGGCCGCGGCGCGCGCGGGAAAACAGGTGATCTGCGAAAAGCCGCTGGCGGTCGATGCCCTGGAAGGTGCCGAGATGTTGGCGGCGGTTGAAGCCAAGAACCTCGCCCATGCAGTGACGTTCACAATGCGCTCATTTCCCGCGCCCGCGCGCGTGAAAGCCCTTATCGACGCGGGCACCGTGGGCGACATCCGGCACATCAACGTCGCCTTTTGGTTTTCGATCCCGCCCGAGGTACCGCGTACTTACGGTTGGCTGAACGACGCGAGCAAAGGTGGCGGCATGCTGAACGCGATGGGCAGCCACTACATCGATCTTACCCGTCACTTCGCCGGTGAATTCGCGCGCGTCAGCGGCGAGACGCGCACCTGGCTCAGCGAGCTGCCCGACGAACATGGTAAGATGCGAGCCATCACCGCAGACGACAGCTTCGTGATGACGGCCACGCTCAAGAGTGGCGCACTTCTGAGCATGCACATGTCGAGCGAGGCGTCCGTCGGCAGCGGCACGCGTTTCGAGATCTACGGCAGCGAGGGCACGATCGTCATGGACAATTCAGACTCCGTGCGCGTCTCGATCAAAGGCGATCAAACGCTCACGGAGGTCGCGATCGGCGCGCCGACGTTCAGCGCGGATGCAGCGCGCTGTAAGGTGCCGCGCTTTGGCCAGCTGATCTCGGATTGCGTGACATGGATCGAAACCGGCAAGCGTAGCTCGCCCAACATGCTCGACGCCCTACGGTGTCAACAAGTGATCGATGGCCTGCGCGCAGCATCGCGCGACGGCATCGTCACGCAACTTGAGAGTTGACCATGAAGAACTCGAAGCCGGCCCTTGATCCTCCGCCTGAGCCCGTGGTGTGCGTGTCCACCGCGCACATGGACCGAGCGGCACAAGCGTCCCGCAACAGCGAGCTCAATTGGAGCGCCCGATCGGATAGGGCACATGTTGTACGGGCACGGTGGGGCTGGGCTTGGGTGCGATGCGCCGCAGGCGCGCCGGGGCGGGGCGGGTGGTAAGCGTCTGGTCGAACACGACGATCTCATCGCGGTCGGTTACGTGCACCTCGCGGACTGGAAACTGCGGCAATAGCTTCGGCGCGCCCGTAGTATCCAGGCTCAGTCGCAGATCCGTTTCGGGGGCGCGCTGTAGGACGACGTGGGCGGTTCCATCGGCTGCAATCTTGGCCACCGGCGCGCCGTCGGCGCGAAGCGTAAGCCCCTCACCGCCGGGTGCACGCACCACGACGCTCAACGTGCGCAGCTTGGGCGCACAGACCATGCGCAGGGTGAGTGGCGCTTTCTGACTGTCTGCCCGCGATAGCGCAACGCTTCGCGCCTCGGCGTCGCGATAGGCGTCAGGGCACTGCGCCTTGAGTCGCACGCGTGCTCGCTTTTCAGCCTGGACGATGACGCGCGCGTGACCTGCTTCGTTCGTGGTCGCAATCGGCGTGTCGTCGACGAGGACGGCGATGCCACTTAACGGCCGCCCCTGATCGTCAGCCACGTAAACCGCGACGGAGGCTTCGCGGGATGCTGCTACCTCTGTGCAGCCCGCGAGGAAAGCCAGAACAAACGGCAACGTGATTGCGATCATGGACATGAGCCTGGCTCCTTGTCACAGCGTGAGAGTTCGCGTTCGAGCTGAGTGACCAACGCTGCGAAGCTCGGTTCAGAGGGTTGATCGAGGGCCAGCGCGCGATAGGCATCGAGAGCTTCGCGCTCCCTGCCAGCGAGCAGCAGGTCGACGGCCGCGCGCCGCGAGGGTGGCTGAGTGTTCACGATCGGCGACGCGGGTTGGGTGTCTCGCTTTCCAGGATTCGCAGGCCGCGACGGTTGAGGTTCGGGCGCGACCTGGGTCGCGGGAGCCGACTTGGCCGAAACGTTCGAAGGCGGTGGTGGACGCAACCCCACCCACCACGCGCAGCCAGCCACGAGCATGCCAATCCCGATGCGGGTCACGAGCGCACGAGACCTCACATTGAGCGACGCCACACGGGCTGTCTCTACCTTACTTTCATGGGAGCTCGATCTAACCTTGCCCGGCGCCTGAATCTCGAGCTGTGTGGCTGGCTCCGCTAATCGTACCGGCTCCGCTAATCGTACCGGCTCCGCTGATCGTACCGGCTCCGCTGATCGTACCGGCTCCGCTGATCGTACCGGCTCCGCCGGGCGGGGTCGCCACACCGTGGTCTTGGGCTCCGCCTGCACCGGGCTCGGTGCCGAGTCGTCGAGGCCGCGCAGCGCCTGCGCTAGCTCCGCGCGTGATAGGTGCCGTGTTTTGGGTTCCTGCGGGCTCATGCAAGTTTCTCCGCGCGGGCGCGCGCCGCTTTCAGCATGCCGGTTGGAAGAACCTGACCTTCTCGCTCGAGCTTGCCTGCACAACGCGGTAGATATCCGGTCGGGCGCAGCAGACCGACGTGGTCAGGGCGTGCTCCGTGTCGCTCGTACAGGTCGCGCAGGGCGTAGTCTCCTGCGGCATCCAGACCGCGCACTTCGCTTATCTGACTCACCACGCGCGCGCCGCTGCGCAAGCGATCGACCTGCACCACGATGTCGACCGCCGACGCGATCTGGGCGCGCAGTGCACGCAATGGAAGCTCCAGATCGGTCATCAGCGCCATCGTCTCTAGGCGTCCCAACGCATCGACAGGGTGGCTTGCATGCAAAGTCGACAGGCAGCCGCCGTGGCCCGAGGTCATGGCTTGGATCAAGTCCAGCGCCGCCCCATCTCTAATCTCCCCCACGACAACGCGGTCGGGTCGCATGCGTAAGGTGGCTCGAAATAGATCACGAATGCTGATCGCCCCCTTGCCACGCGCATCAGCGGGACGCGCCTCCAGTCGCACGACGTGGTCCCCTCGTGGCTGAAGCTCTCGGGCGTCTTCGAGCACGACCACGCGTTCGCCCTCAGGAATGAACGAGCTAAGCACGTTCAAGAGCGACGTTTTGCCGGTGCCGGTGCCGCCAGACACGATCAAGTTCTGCTTGGCCGCGACCAGCGCCTGGAGCAGACTCGCGCTGTCGTGATCGAGGGAGCCAAGCTCGATCAGACGCTCGATGCTGAGCATGTCCTGACTGAAGCGCCGGATCGCCACGTGGGCACCGCGCATCGCGACAGGACTCAGCACCGCCTCCACGCGTGACCCGTCCGGCATGCGAGCCTCCAAAATTGGGTGTTCCGCATCGAGCGGGCGGCCGACGTACTGGGCCAGTAAGCGTAAGGGTGCGATCAGAGCATCGTCGCTTGAGAAGCGGGCCTGAGTGCGCTCGATACGTCCGTTACGCTCAACGAAGACTTCGTCGGGGCCGTTGATCATGATCTCGCTGACGCTGCGGTCTTCGAGGTAGCTGCGCACCGGATGCAAAAGCTCGCGTAAGGTGTGGATGTAGACGCTCTCAGGTACCATGTTAGTTCTCCTCTGCAGCACGCAGACGTTCGATAAGAGCTGCTCGCGACGCGCGCTCCACGCCCGCCAAATAGGCGCGGTAGGGATCGGCACCCGGCCCTGCTTTGACGAGCAGAGCCAAAAGCGTCTTGGCCTCTTTTGCCGAAGCGTGCGCATCGTTGGCACGACGGGCGAGCGTCAAGCTGAGGCGACTGCGAGCGTAGACGCGCTCGAGGTCGCGCTTCCAAACAGTCAGATCGTGCTCTACCCTCGCCCTGCTCTCGCGGTCACCTGAAGTCCGAAAGCATTGAACGGCTTCTGATAAATGCAGTACGGCACTCGGCCCCTCACTGACGGCATAGGGCACTCGCTCCCAGCGCGCGCGCGCGGCCCGCTCCGCTTCGAACGCCCGATTGCGGGCTTGCTCACCGGCTAGGGCGCAGCCTGGCTCTGCTGTGAACAAGCTCGGTGCCTCGAGCTCGCCCGCAGCATCGCGCGTCCGCTCCGCTTCGCCATAGATGAAGAGCAGCAGCGCAGCGACGCCCAGGGCGAATGTGATGCCCCAGAATTTCAAGTTGCCCGCGTTCGTCATAGTCCGATCCCGTTTACAATAAAGGGGCCAAAAATCACGAGCAGCACGCTGCACACCATCAGCATCAGCGGCAGCATCATGCGCACCCCCGCCTTGGCGGCCATTTCCTCCGCGAGCACACTGCGCCGCTGACGCAGGGTGGCTGACTGAATACTCAGGGCGTCGACCAGCGGCGTGCCCTTTGTCTCCGACTGACAGACTGCAGCGACGAACTGCTGAACGGTCTGGCTGCCGCTGCGCAGACTCAGATCTTGCAGCGCTTCGACGCGCGTGCGCCCGAGCGACAGCTGTTCGAGCAACACGGAGAGCTCCTCGCGACATACCTCATGCCCGAGACCGAGCTCGCGCGTGGCAAAGACGAGGGCGCTTGGAAAATCGGTGCCGGCACCCATACACAGAACACATAGGTCCATCGCGGATGGCAAGGAGCGCTCAAGCGCCTTGGCTCGCTCACACGCGATGCTGTCAAGGCGCATGGCGGGAAGAACCGCCCCGATACTGACCATCAGGGGCAACCAGAGTGTTGCAAGGTTGAGAGACTGCGTGAGCCAAAGGCCAAAGGCCGCGCCCATCAGAAGAGTCAGCAGACTCATCGCTATCAGCTCGTCGCCGCACAGGCCTGCCGCGTCTCCCGCACGCCGAATGAGGCGATCTCCGTGCGTGCGCAGAGCGGACACCGGCAATGTGCGAAGGATGCCGGCAAGGCGCGCGAGCAGTGGCTCGATCAGCTTAAACGTCGGTACGGCCAGCCTGACCGCAGCTCGGTTGCGCCCGCGCAAGCCGAAGCTCGGTGGCACGACAGGCGCCACACGAGCGAGCGGCAACACCACGGCAAACGAGGCGGTCGCCATCGCAAGCATGACGGCAGCGCGCAGCGCAAGCAGCCACAGCTCAGAGGTCGACATGGAGGATCTTCCTGGCAATGACGATAGAGGACAACCACAACACGAAGGCACCACCCGCCACGCAGTACCCGCGAAACGACTCCACCAGCGGCAACAGCAACGTGGGACTCAGATAAGTGAAGAGGCCGATCATCGGGAACGGTAAGACCGCAACCACGTAGGCCTGAGCTTTTCCCTCCGCGGTTTTCGTGCGCACGACGCCTTCTAGGCGCGTCATTTCGCGCAAGGTCGCGGCGGTGCGCTCGAGGATGCTCGCAAGGTCGCCCCCCATGCTTCGGCCGATGCGCAAAGCGCCCAGCGCAGAGTTGACACTGCGGCTGGCAATGCGCTCCCCCATGCGCGTCAGCGCCTCATCGAGTGGTGTGCCGAGACGCTGCTCTTTGATCAAGACGTCAAGCTCATCACGCAGAGGCGGGCTGACCAGACTCATGCTGAATTCCAAAGCCTCGCCCAGGGCGGGCGTGGCGCGAAGGCTCGAAGCCAAACCCTGGAGCCACCCCTCGAGCTGCCCGTCCATGGCATTCACTCGCTTCGCGCGACGGACCTCAAGCCATGGTTTGGGCGCGCACACCAGCACCACCAAAACAGAAGCAAGCAGCCACCAGCCGAGCAGCACCGACATCCCCGTCGCCGCGAGTCCCACCGCTTGACCCAATATGACTTGACGCGGCGTATGCTCCATGCGCAGAAAAGTAAGGTCACGTGCCAGCATCCGGGCATGCGCCGCCAGCCGCCCACGCAGGAAAGACACGTGCCGCTTTACTATCGTGAACAGTAAGGTAGCCGCACCGCCGCCGAGTAAGACGACGGCCAAGCCGCGCAACCAGACTGTGTCCGAAAGGCTCATAAGCACGCTCCGGCGTCGACGAGACCGTGGGTGATGAAGCGGTCGATAAAAGCCGGCACAAAACCTGTGGCCGAGAATTGACCTTGCACACCGCCGTCGCTGTCGACCCCGCGTCGGTCGAAGCGGTAGATGTCACGCAGCTCGACCTCGCCGTCATCGTTGAGCCCAGCGACCTCTGTGATGTGTGTGACGCGGCGCGAGCCATCACTGAAGCGCGCCTGCTGCACGATCAAATCCAAACTGGCGCCGAGTTGGCGGCGAATGGCGGCCGCAGGCAGGTCCAGGCCGGACATCAGACACAACGTTTCAAGCCGATGCACCGCTTCGCGCGGACTGTTGGCGTGCGTGGTCGTCATCGAGCCCTCGTGCCCCGTGTTCATCGCTTGCAGCATGTCGAGGGCTTCGCCCCCGCGGCACTCGCCGACGACGATCCGGTCTGGCCGCATGCGCAGCGCGTTCTTGACCAAGTCTCGGATCGTGATCGCGCCCGCACCTTCCATGTTGCTAGGCCGCGACTCGAGGGAGACTACATGACGCTGGGCGAGCTGAAGCTCAGCGGCGTCTTCGATCGTGACCACACGTTCACTTTCGAGAATCGAAGCACTCAGCACGTTGAGTAAGGTCGTCTTGCCAGAGCCTGTGCCACCCGAGATCACGATGTTGCAGCGCACGCGCACGCTGCGCGCGAGAAATTGCGCCATTTGCTCGGTCAAAGATGCCTTTGAGACCAGATCCTCTAGGGACAACGCCCGAGCGGGGAACTTCCGAATCGTGATGCAGGGACCTTTGATCGCCAGGGGCGGGATCACGGCATTGACACGTGAGCCATCGGCCAGGCGAGCGTCAACGATCGGATTGGACTCATCGATGCGCCGACCGAGCGGGGTGACGATGCGTTCCAAGGCTGCCCGCACGGCGGTATCATCGGTAAATCGCAGACCCGACAACTCGATCCGCCCCTTGCGTTCGGCGTAGATCGTGCTCGCATCGACGACCATCACCTCGCTGACGTCGGGGTCCGACAGTAAGGGTTCTAGCGGCCCGAGACCGAGCACCTCGTTGCAAAGCTCCTCGATAAGCTTTGCCCGCGCGACGCCGAGGGGAAGCTCGGCAGCCATGGTACTAGCAATGCGATCGAGCGCGGCCAAGACGCGCGGGCGCAGCGTGCCGGCCTGCATCTGCTGACGATCCATACCTACGAGGTCGAGGCTCTCGAGCAGGGCCGCTCGCATGCGCTTACGCTGGGGAACGCTCGCCTCCTTAGGAGAGTTCAGCACCTGACGTGCAGCTTCAAGACTGCTGCGAGCATCCCGCGCGGAAGATGGCAGGCCGGAACTAGCACGGGGTCCGGGGACGACCGCGCGCGGCTTACCCTGTGCGCATGCTGCCAAACTGAGCTTCACCACGACTCGGTAAGGCCCGAGCGTTAGCGTGCAGCCCTGTCCCACGACCTTGATAGTAAGGTGAAGGCGCTGCCCGTCGACGTTCGTGCCGTTGCTGGAGTGGTCCCGCACGAGCAACTGATCACCACGCACCAAGAACGAGACGTGCTTGCGCGACACGGTGGCCGAGGCGAGCACAACATCGCAATCGGGCTCGCGGCCGATCGAGAGGCCCTCGCGCCACGGAAGCTCCCGCTCCTCGATGTTGCCATCGCGCTCGATGAAGAACTTGAGCGAGGGCGTACCCGCACGAGCCAAGACCTCAGCGTGCACGGCCGGGCTCCAGATTAAGCCGGGCCGTCGAGTCCGTGGGCGTCTCGGTCAGCGGGCGCGGGGGCAAATCTGTCACGAGGTCTTCTGGATTACGAAGGCTCAGACGCAGACGCCCACGCCCCTCGCGGCTCGCAAGTTCTTCGGCCTGCGCCGGTGTCACGCTCAAGGTGACACCGCTACTGTTTCTTCGGCGTTCGCTGGCTTCTTTCTCGGTGGTGCCGAGGTCCGCGCCGACCGTCAACACCAGCACGTTCTGCAACAGCGTACGTGTCGCGACTGCGGCTTCGTCCGTCCTCGCAGTGAACAGTACGTCGACTCTGTCGCCCGGACGCAGCAAACCGTCGAAACTCGCAGCACCATCGGGCAGCGAGAAGGCGCGCATTCCCGTGCGCACGAGCGAGGAAAGCGTGCGTCCGGCCTGCATCACGTCGAGGTCGCTCCACAACAGCGACGCTCCGCTGCGCACAGCGGCAGTCGCGCGAGTGCCGATGATCCGCGCCAAATCGGAGCCGGCAATGTGTCGCTCCTCTACGTATTGCTCAGGCAATTCATGCAGCGCGAGCGCCCCCTCGGTGATGACCTCGCCCAGGCTGAGATCGCGGGCGACCATCACCACCGGCTGGGATGCCCCACCCGTGGCCTCGGCCTCGAAACGCGCCAAGTAGAGATGCAGTGCGCCTGCCCCAAGAGCGGCCGCGATAGCAGCCGTTACAATCGCCTTTTGCGCCATCTGTCGTACTCCCTGTTTCAAAAGGGGTATCGACCTGAGCCTGAGCAGGTTGCGGAAAAAATCTGGGCGGCCCTCTTAAAAATAGTCAATCAAGATGACGATTTGCTATGGTTCCCTGGTGAACACACGCAAAAAGACCGACAAGCCCAGCCGCTCTAAACCTAAGGCCAAGGACCAAAAGCGCGACCAGGCGCTCACGGATGCCCGAAAGCGGGCCAGCACTGGGCAACTGCTCGTGCAGTGCGCACGCATGGTCAGCGACGTGGCCGCCAAACGTGCGGCCGAAGCCAAGGGCGGCGGCCTCAAGAGCGCCCACGCGGCGCTGTTGCCACAGCTTGATTTCGAGGGCGTACGCATCGTGGACCTGGCCATGCGTCTCGGCATCACGAAGCAGGCCGTTAGCCAGACGGTAAGTGAGCTCGTGGCATCGGGCGTTGTCGAGCTCGCCGCTGACCCGGATGACGGGCGCGCCAAGCGGGTGCGTTTCACGAAAAAGGGCGCCGAAGCCGTCACCCATGAGCTCAACGTCATGGGTAAGGTCGAAGCAGAGCTCGAAAAGAAAATCGGCCAAAAGAACATGCGCGCCCTGCACGCCGCGCTCGTCGCCGTCGATGAAGCGTTAGCGAGCGAGGTCTGAGCGCGCTGAGATCACGGCGGCTCCTGGGCCGGCATCCAGCGGCATCACGGTGAGCAGCGTCTTACCGTTCTGCGCTTCGGCCGTGATCACGAGCTGATGTCCGCCTCGCACGAGCAGCAGGGCGCGCTGCGCTGCGCTCTGGGCATGATCTTGCGATGCTTCGAGCCAGCCCTGGCGCGTCAGCTCGCGGGTATAACGCTCCCACAGCACGTCGGGTGCATCTGCGCTCTCGTAGACATTGAGCGCGGGTGCCCCGTGCTCCTGCCAGGTCGACAGCACACGCCGTGAGCGCAAAGGGCGTGGAACATCGGCAAAGTCGACGCCAGGTGCATCGCCAGTCAGCGGGAACATCTGCCACAGCGGCGCGCGACCCTCGTTCCAGGTGCTCACGAAGAATGCCGCCTGGTCACGGGCTTCGGCGCGCAGCATGCGCACGCCACCCAGCGCTTGCAGGTCGCCCCTTTTGGCAAACTCCGCCAAACGTGTCGCGAGGTCGTCGAGCGAGATCGTGCTCTGCCCGAGGTCAAGGCAAGCGACCAAACCCTCACGCTCGTTCTCGACGCGTAAGATGCCGTCCGCCAAGGATGGTAAGGCTCGCTTGACGTGGTCCGAAATGCGTTTGGCGCGTACGTGGAGTCCTGCGCTGCGCAAGCGGCAGTCCGCCTCGGCGCGATCGAGCAACGCGTGCAACGTCTCTTGACTGCGCCCGCTAGCCAGCTGGATGCGCGCCCCGTTGAGCACGATCAGGCGCGAGGCACCGCGCAGCCATTCGTCAGGAACGCCCAACATGCCGCGCGTTGCCGTGAGCAGCTGCGTGTCAAACGCCGCCTGGGCACGACGAAGCGCGGCCGCCAAGCATAAAACCACTGCTAGAAGAATCATTGCAATACGCTGTGCCGTCAACATCGTTCGTCTCCTTGACTAGTTGCAGCCCGGCATCACGGGAACCTTAGCTCGCGCTGCCACGGCACACAGCAGCTCCGAAATCTTCTCCGACCAAGACTCCGACACCGTGTTGCACACCAGGTAAAAGCGGCCGACAGCCTTACTATCTCCATCGCCGACAAAGCTTTGCACCTGGCGCTCAGCCCGCGCCCGTGAGCCCTCGCCGAACAGTAGCTTCAAGGCGTCGCCCAACACCGGCCAGCTCTCCACTTCGGTCAACACAGAGGTGTCGTCCTTGGCGTCTTTTACGCTCCCCGCCTCTGCCGCCTTGCCCACGTTGAGTCCTTCACAGACGGGATGGGCCGCAGCGTCGTTGGTGCAGCCGTTGACGGCGTAGTAATAGGCACAAGCCCGGGCAGCTGACTGCGCCTCCTGCTGGCCTATCCCCGCGCTGTGAATGTGCAGAACGCCTAGAAAGAGCAGGATGAAGACAGGCAGCATCACCACAATCTCCACGCTCGCGGTGCCGCGTTGGCAGCGGAGAAGATTCATGTTTCGCCGTCCCCGAAAATGTCGATTACCTGCTGGGCTTCGTCGCATGCCGTGTTGCCTTCGCAGTCGAGCTCGCCAGGTTTGAGTCTGTTCTGGTCGTCCGAAACGGGCTCCGGCTGTTCCGCATTCAGACCTCCTCCTTCCTTCGGGCGAGGTCCATCGGCCTTACTGTGGTGCAAGCGAAATGGACGCAACCTCGCGCGCCATCCCATGTGCCACAGCCACTCAGTGACGTCCGCGTCCTTGAGTTGATCGCTTGGCTGCCGTGTGAGCCCGCTCCAGTCGAAGTAGTACTCCGCTTGAGCCAGGCCCACTTTGCCGAGCTCCGCGAGGAACTGGGCGGCCTCGTTCTGCTTCGATGGGCCACCCTTTTCCTCCCTGTTTGGAGCCCAACTAGCGAGCTCAATCACCTTCTCGCTGGAGCCCGGGATCGCGTCTCCGATCACAACGGAACGCATTTGAAAGTCGCTACCGCCGAGCCACACGCCTTGCTCGAGGCGGAATGGGCTCGTGTTCGTGCCACCCTCTTTTTGGTTGTTCTTGAGTGATTGAGTGACGTCCATGCGCTCGACTGCGACCTTGGTGAGGTCCTGCTCTTTCGCGCAGCGCACAATATCCATGATCTCGGTTATCTGCTCACGATAGACTAGTGGATCTCCCTTTGCGGGCGTGCGGCGCTGACACGGCGCGGCGCTCAACCAAGCGCTGTAAGCGGGCGTCTGGCAGGTGCTGTCGCCCTTGCAAACTGCCACGCGCATCTCCTTACTCTCATAGGTTGCGCCGCGGAGATCCTCACATGGGCGCGTCCCATCATCGTTGTCATGCTGCACCAGCGTTTGCTCTCCGTACTCATTCAACTCGGGAGCCGGCAGCCAGGCATTTCTTGCCGGATCCCACTTGGTCGCGATAGTCACCGGCCGCTGTAACCAGGCGTAGCCGCGCTTGTCACGGTTCTCCTTCCGAGTCGGGTCACACTGCTCGCGCGCGGCGATAAGTCTTCGCTCGTAAGCGGTCAAGCTGCTTGTCTTCGTGTAATCAAAGCGCCCGTCCTCCTTCTGGGCACCGCACGATACGAACGCGCTGCCGATTACTTCAGGGGCCCGCGCCGTCAGTCTGCTCGACTCGTCCACAGTGCAGTCTTTGAAGTACGTGGGAGGACAGCTCGTGCGCGTGCTCTCTTCGCAATCCGTCGGGCATAGCGCTTCGTTGCGTCGGCAGCTTCCATTTCGATTCGGCAGAGAAGCGAGGTACTCGACGCCCGACTCGTCGCACACGCGGTCGATTTCGGCCTGAGCTTCGGGCGATAGGTCTTGTCCTGTCTTAGCTTTTTCTACCAGGTCATTGCACTTCTTCTGACGCGGCATGATCGGGTACTCGATCACGCGTGTGTCTTCGTCGTCGTTGAGATCGGGTGGTTCGCCCTTGCCGCCGCAGAACCAATCGGAACCCGCTGCAGCAAGCTTGCCGGTCGCGCCCGAGATCTTCTCCTGGAGATTGTCTGGTAAAATTGGAGAAATCGGAAACAGCATAATTTCCCCAGCAAGCTCGCCCGCGTGTTCACACAACACGCCAAAGTCGTCGTCTTCGACCGGTAACGTGAGCCGCGATGGGATCGCGAAGCCAGCGACATCGTATTGGCTGACCACGGTGTCGATCACGCGCAGATTGGCTCCAAGTGGCACCACGACCGAGACCGCTTTGCCCGCCATGTGCAGCGGTCCGAGCACATTCGGCATTTGCTTTTCAACCTTTTGCGCGGCCTGATGCAGCTTGCGCGTCACCTTCGCCAAGGTCGGCACCGGCTCCATGGAGATCCCGCCCGTGAC
>JBBSJC010000128.1:0-16113 GCA_038257655.1 Polyangiales bacterium
CGCATACGCACTGCCCACCCACGCACGTCTCGTGTGGTGCACACGCGCCTGCGCAGACCTTGGTATCGCTCGGCGCTAAGCACTCGCAGGTCCCACCGCACCCATCGTCGCCTTGGCAACGTCCTCCGCACGTAGGTTCGCAGGCCGTTTTCGGCTGGCGGCTCGCATTACTTCCACAGCCCCAGGCTGTAGCGGCAACGCCCGGCAGTAGCACTGCCAGCATGACAATTCGCGCGTAGTCCATGACAGATCCCCTCGGTCCGTTTACAGGTTTGCAGCGGCGGTCTTCGCCTGAGTTTGGTTAGGATCTTTTGGACTGGCCACGCGAGTCGCCTCGGCAGTGAGAGGCTGAAAGCGCGTTCCCAGCGGAATCAGGTAGCCCAGAGCCTGAGCGGGTAAGGCGGCGGCCTTGATGTGCTCCCAGCCCCACGCGTCCTCCTTAACTTCTGGACCGACCAGCAGGGCTGGCAGATGCGTGAGTCCAAGCCGCTCGTACAGCTTCTTAGCTTCCGGCGTAGACCAGTCGAGCCTACGAACCCGCGCGCCTGCAAACGTGTTGCGCACAAAGTGGTCCATAGAGGTAACGTCACACTCGGGGTCAGTGCAGCGCGAGTCCGTCAGGAAGGTGGCTTGAACCACGATCGCCTTGGGGATGGCCTCGCAATATGCATGCTTAGCATTACCCATTGCGTCGCACAGTGCGCGCGCCAGCAAGATGGAACTTCGTCCGCCCTCGTACTTACGTCCTGCGATCCGGAGAATCGGACTCGAGTCGATGCCCTGGTCAGTCGAGTGTTGTAGACGGGCTGTGAACAGCGCATTCGTCTCTTCGCTCACGGCGCACTCCTGCAACTCACGCTCATCGAGGCCGGCGCTCCGGGCGCAGTCCTTCCAGTTGTGAGGGGGTAGATCTTCCTGATCGACCTGGCAAAGGAGGAAGTCTAGCCACGGGGCCGTCCCCTCCGCATTCGCGCAGAGTTGCAGCTTGCTCGCCAGCGCTTCAGCCGCCCCGTGTGTGGATTGCCAGCCGTCTGGTGTCTGAATCCCCACGTAAGCAAGCTGAAAGTCGACGCGGTCTCCCATCCTCCTTATAGGAGGCAATAGCTGCCCGAGAAGCTCAGTGGCAAACGAACACTGTGCCATTGCGAACACCTCTACACGTAGCG
The DNA here is from genome assembly GCA_038257655.1 of Polyangiales bacterium. GTDB lineage: Bacteria > Myxococcota_A > Polyangia > Polyangiales > DASUME01 > DASUME01. The sequence continues at coordinate 1,167 of JBBSJC010000128.1, forward strand.
GAGGCGCGGGCGGTTCAGCGAAGCGGCAGGCAGACGCAAGCAGACATGATGCAACGCTCGCCACGACCATCAGTTGAGAGCGGGAGAAGTTGCCCGTGCGCCGCGCGAGGAACTTGCGCATGCCAGCAAGCCTTTCTGGACTGAGATGCTGGCGGGGTAACGCAGCGTCTTAGTCTGGGCAATGGTTAGCGCCACGTTCTCAAATGGGCAAGCGAAATGCGGGTGAAGACGCACGATGGCGTGCTGTGCGCTCCTCTGCAGTAGCTTCGCAAATCACACGTGTCAGCGACCCGGCGAGGCCTGTCGACGCGTGTACCCTCCGATCGGCAGCAACCCCATCCGCGATAGCGTTCGACTCTCGATGCTTCTGCCGTCGCCACGCACGCACTGGGTCCGCCTCGTCGCGGATCTTCCGCTTCCCCGTCCTCCACCACCGGACAGTAAGCCTGCGGCGGCTCAGCGCGCACGTCGCCCCGGCGCCGCTGATGCGTCACCGCCTGGGGGGCCGTTACGCGCGCTTGAGGTAGAGTTCTTCGACGTACCCTCTGCGTAACCAATAGGGCAAGCGGTATAGCTTGCTAAATCTCGCGTCGGCCTCGAGGAGCGCAGAGAGATCGAGATGTTTGGCATCATGCGTGGTCGGATGGACCTCATGGTTGATGCTTAGAAAGTACTTCTTCGTCGTCCGATGGAGCTCCCGCAGGTAGCCGGTAGCCGCACACGATGGCGCGGTCGATCTCAGGAAACGAATCCTGATTCAAGACCAACGTGAATCTGTCGTCGGCTTCCAGGTGACAGCTGCTCCCCGCCATGATCTTGATGCGATGGCTCGCCTGCGTCTCGCCCTCCAGGCAAACGGCATCTTCGCCGAGCGCCATCATCAGCGGAGCAGTCACATCGAGCGCAACGGCCGCCATCGCGCCGACATGGCAGCGCTCATTCGATCACCAGAGCGGTGCCCAGCTTCTCTTCGTGGCTGCACATCCGCCGCTGGGGCTGCTCGGGCGAGGAGACATTGCTACGCGGCGGGTTCACTGATTGGGTTGCTACGCACTAGCAGCTCACGAATGCCGCCTTTTACGGCTGCGACGCCGAAAAGTCAGCGGCGGCTGCACGCTGCCGTGGACCGGGACGACCAGACAGGCGCTGGCGGTCGGTCGCGTTTTCTGCCAAGTCCTGAGTGCGATAGCCCCGAGGTAAGGTCATGGCGAAACAAACACCTGGCAGGTCTGAAGGCGAGCTCCCACTTTGGGGAAACATTGCACTCACTTTTCGGCGTATTAGAAAAGTGGCTCGACAGAGCCTGCGCTCAGGCTCGAAGCGGAAAACGAAGCAGGGCCGCTCCCGCGCACCCAAGGAAGCTTCTTCAGGCACGAACGAGCCAATGAGCAACACGGACCTCTACGAGAAGACGTATCTGACGCACGTCGACAATCTGAAGAAGAACCTCGATGCAGATGTGGCTCTGCAACAAGCGGTAGGTGGGCATTTCAAGGCGGTCGGGGAGCTTGAGCGCGCGCTCTTGATCCAGCTTGGTCTCAAGGGCAGCGATCGATTGATCGACGTGGGATGCGGTAGCGGGCGACTAGCCTGTCAACTGGCGTCCATGCCCGACCTTGCGTATCTGGGCACAGACGTCGTGCCTGAATTGCTTGGCTATGCGCGTAACCTCTGCAAACGAGATGACTGGGAGTTCGTGACGGCCAAAGGCCTCAGCATCCCTTCCGCTGACCAGTCTGCAGATTTCGTCTGCTTTTTTTCCGTTCTTACTCACTTACGCCATGAAGATAGTTACCTCCTGTTGCGCGAGGCTAAACGCGTACTCAAGGCCGGTGGTCGCGTCGTGTTCTCATTCCTCGAGTTCCATATTCCTTCCCATTGGGCGCTGTTCGAGCCCCTCACAAACAAGGCGCGTCACGTCAGCCACGTCGACCAGTTCATTGGTCGCGATGCCATCCACGCTTGGGCCTACCACCTCGGGATGCAGGTAGACGCCATATTTGATGGCGATAAACCGCACATCAAATACGAAGGCACTATCACGTGGGATGACGGACGTACGATGATCAACGAGGGAAGCCTGGGACAATCCGTAGCGGTCTTGTCGCTTCCCGTTGCCGCCCCATCAGCCGCTTGAGGTCCAGAAGCCCAAGGGCGATAGAGGCGCAGAAGCGGGGGCGTATGAACCGGCCTCACCGACCCGAGCGCTCGAGCGAAACCGGCCCCTCACGCTGCCAGCGCTCAGGTGGGTGACGAGCAGGCAGCGGCCTCTGTCCGTCACGAGCTGTCCGTCGCGGTCACGAACGGCCGAGGTGATACGAATCACCGTGTCTATTCGCACCGAGATGCCTCGCTAAGGCGCAGTGCCGTCCGCCCCTCCAGCAGCACATGGACGACGGGACGGCTCTCGGGGATCCTAGGACAGCGGATAGCAGTGACCTCGCGCCCCTTATCCGCGACGCGCGGATCGAGCGCGGCTGGAACGCCGATCAGACATCGACGCCAGGAGCCATCTTCCTCCACGAGCGCATCGACGATTCGGCGTGGTAACCACTGCTGGATTCTCGCCACGACTGTCTTTCCAATGCCCACGCTGCCGCAGATGCCCTGAGGCGCTTCATAGCCTGCCAGAAGCGACGCGGTGGGGCGATGCCTCTCATTCGTTTCGAACAACCAGAAGCCATTCACGGGTTGGGGCTCGAGCTGCCTGAGGGTCGAGAGCGAGGCGAGATTCGGCATGCCGCGGAACGCCAGGAACCTTACCCCGATCTTTCGAAGTGCAGTGGCTGTTGGGGAAACTCCCATGCCCCAGAAGTCGGCACTGGTTAGCTTGAACTCGGTCGGGGCTCCCTCGGGAACCTCCCACGCGGATCGAAACGCAGAGTACCGATTCCAGATCGAAACGTGCGCTGACCGCGGATCGAGCGCGCGCATTTCCTCGATATCTGGATACGCTCGATTGTTCCACACATCCGCGCCCGACGCAGAAAGCAGCTTCGCGTCCACGCCGCCACCGTACACGAGCCACTTTGCGGCAGGATCGCGCTCATGAATCTGCTTCGCCAGCTCGACAACGTGCTTTTCACTAATGGCCGCAAAGCCACGGTCTATGGGGTGAATGGCGGCATTGGGAACGACCATCGCGAACGCTCCCAAAGCGAACAAGGAAAGCTTCTCAAGAAGCAGCCCGGCCGACATGAGTAAAGCGGAACCGACGCCGAACAGTATGATGAACGAAGTGTAGAATACAGGATCGGTGCGCTGCGCGAGACCTGCATGGAGGGCCAGAGTGACACCGACGATAGGCAAGCTCATGACCATCCACATTCGTCGCTGGCGGCCGAGCAAAGTAGGGTCTCTCCGTCCGGCCGCGAGCATCGAAGCCACGATAATGATGTTCGCAACCCCAACGGTGGCGAGTGCGCGTATCGGCGGCACGCGATCCATAAGTGTCCAAACGGCAAGGACACCATTGACATCACCCGCCATCCACCACAGCAGGAAGCCAATATATATCAGCATTCCGAGCACGAGCGAAGGCACGACCTTGCGACGCCACACGCGAGCCACGACCAGCGCGGCCGAGCAGGGGAAAAGAAGCACGAAGTTGCCCGCTTCGCTCGCATTCCCCATCGACGCGGGGACGCGCGAAGAGCTCAGGAAGGTATCGTAAAATCCGGAAAAGATTCTCGCGAGTGGAACACCACCGCTTTGAGATCGGCGCTCGCCCGGGTAGACCGTAGAAGCAATGAGTTCAAGATGCGGGCCCAGACGTTGATAGGCAATCGCAGCTACGATGGACAAGACCACCATACCAATGCCAGCCGCGACCGCTTTGGTGCGCCACCGTAACCTCAACTGCGCACGGGTCTTGCGTTCGAACAAAGGGGTCACAATTGCTAGCAAGGTCATATAGCCGAGGGGCACCTGCCAGGGTGGATAGAGCGCAGCAAGTAAGCCCAATCCGCCCGCTGCCAGCAGCATGACTCCTGCCAGCACTTGCCGGTCTGATTTGCCTCGAAGGAAGTACGAACCTCCAAGGATGAGCACAAAAATATCGCCCACCTCGGTCATGTCCCACCACTGCACGTGACTGGAAAAGCAGAACCAGAGGGTGCAGGTCAGCGACACCCAGAAGTCGCTCCGAGTCAGCAGCAAGAAACAGGCGAAGGCAGCGATGAATTGATGAGCCAATGGAAAATTTCGAGACCAAGCCACACCATATTCAGCATCGATTAAGTGCCCCCATTGGCTTGCGTGGATGACCTCCGAGAGTTGAACGCCGGGAGTCGGCGCAAGTTGGAGAGGGACGTCTTTCCATTCGTCGCTGCGCACATGGAGTGGGGTGCCGTAGATAAGATCATTGGTACCGGTCTGGGGAACGACGGCATTCCAAGCACTCGCGGAAGAAGTATGAACCTTGGCCACCGATAGCACGAGAGCCAATACGACTGGTACGACGCATACCGTGAGCGTGACTGGCGAGAAAACGACGAAGTCATCGTCGCTGAGAGCTCGTGCGATTGCGTCGAGCGCGCGTTTCGAGCGCGCGAAAAGAGAGAACCGCTCGCTTACTCTGTGGCTAAGGATCCAGGCCAGCACCGTCACTAGCCATGCCGAGGAAATTAGGAGCCAAAGCGACGACGCGGGCCGCTTCGTGATCCCAGCAGGAACCGAGAGCGTCAGGGTGGGTGCTTTGCCTGTTACCGTGCCACTCAATCGGGGGCCGGGCTTTAGAGAGAGGTCATGGGTACCTTTGACGCGTTTGCGCAGCTCGGCTCCGCCCCAGGATACTTTCAGCCACCTTCCATGTGCCACCAAACGGTCGACTCTGAACTTGCGTACTCGATCCCCAAGGTGGATCCGGACAGGTCTAAGCCGACCGTCGCCCAGGCCAACCCTAAGCCTGTTCGCTCCGCTGTCGAGCCGCAGCGAGGTTAAGTGAGGCCCAGCAGGGTCACCGGTATCCACCTCGATCTGTGCGGTACCGTTGCCTTTTACCGTGAGATCGATCTCCAGCTGCGCTACTTCGAACTGGCCCAGCTTGCGAATCGCAAAAGCCTCGAGGCTCAACAACGTCATGAACAAGAGCAACGCGGAGACTTTGCTTCCACCGAGCCATCGCCGCCAGGCATGCGTCTTCATGTCGATCCAATCGCGCGGTTATGTGTCAGCACCCCGTTGATCGGGGGAGCTACCGCAAGCGCGCCGCTAGCTATAAGAATGGGTCGTGATCCATTCGTCAATTCGCTTGACGATCGCAGCAGCGTCGTTCGACTGCGCCACATAGTTGTTCCAGTAGAACCACAAGAGGCTTCGTGACCTACGTGGGGTCACAGCCGGGGCGCTCGCCAGTGCGGCCTTGAGCTCACCCACCGACTTCGCCATCTGACTCGCGTAAGCATAATCGGCCTTGCCCGTCGTGATCACACTCTTTCCATGCAGCAGCGCCTCGACGCCTACTCCCGAGTTGACCGTGATGACGCGCTCGCATTGGGACAGCAGATCGTGAACAGAGTTGCTGGTCAGTACGATGTCGCCAGACGCGGCGAGCTTTCGCAGCAAGGCCTGCACGCGGAAGCTGCGACAGTAAGGGTGGCGTTTGACGACCACCTTCGTGTCTGAGGCTCGATAGTGCTCGGCGACCGTCATGAGCATCGTGTCAGCATCGACGTAGGCAAGGTCTGCCACGATGTCGGTAGACACTTGCATCGGCACGAACACGAAGCGCTCGGGCAAGGGCTCGTTGTGGACTGTTTGCGTGTACTTCGAGAGGTTCTTTTCGACGTAGCGCTCGCGTAGCGCATTGTAGTTTTGCTCGAGCTCGCCATCGGACAAATGTGCCGTCGCGGTGTCGATGGCACTGAAGTCTTCGGCAATCGACGAAAAACCCGCAAAGCCTTGGGTATCGAAGGAGCAGGTGCCGGCAAGAGGCGTTTCCTGCAGGTGCAACCAGTGTCGGTCGCGTGGCGCGTGGGTATGGTAGCTCACGGCCCGGCCGCTTAACCTGCGTGACACATGCCGCCAATTGAGCTGAAGGCGCGGCACGATCAACAGATCGTTGCGCGACAGTAAGGTCTCGGCGACCGTGCGCAACGTCTCGCGCACTACGTCATAGGTCGGCTTCTCGGTGTCGTCGTAGGCAAAGAACGGTGTGGGGATGAACAACTCCAGAACGTTCTTGGAACCGACCACAACGTCTTCGACCGGGGTTATGCCATCGGTGGAGATCGCGAGTAGGCGCTCAGCATGTTCATTGTGCCAGCCCAGCTCTACCAACTCGCGAAAGGGCCCGAGCCCTGTCAAAAGGGCGTCGGCGCGCGCTGCGATCTCCTTGGATGGTTTAATCCCCTTTGCATCGCCAGCGCTCAAGAGCTCGCGCAGATCGGTAAGCCAGCGGTTTTTGAGCGCGAGCTCGACTGTTCCGTCTAGTGCTTTCTGCGAACCGACTGGCTTACGCCAGAGCTCCTTGCGTACCGCATCGCGTACGGCGGCAAACTGCGTGCGTTGCGCGGGGTAGAACGGCGCAACGCGATTCACCATGCCCATGAAGCGCAACAGTTTGGACGGCTCCATCGCGAGCACGCGCTGTAGGGTCGCTTGACCCTGGGTGAACCAGCCCACGTCGGACTCGAAGGTTAGGCAGCGCACCGCGCCGTAGTCGGGGTTAAGGCGCGCGGCGGCCTCGAGAAAAGCATGCGCCCGCTCCTTCTGCCCGTCATCCCGGTACAAGTCCGCAAGCCGCATGAGCAGGCGTGGGTCACCCGCGTGATGACGTTGCGCCGCAGTCAGCGTCTTCACAGCGGCCGCGTCGTCGCCCGCGCGCCGTTGCAAATCGGCGAGCAAAAAGGCGCGTTCGACAGGACTGCTCGATGGCAGGTTTTCGAGCAGTGCGCGCGCCGCTTCCGGTCGCTCCAGGCGATGCAAAGCGTGGGCGATCCCGATCGGGCCGAACGCCACCTCAGGGTAACGCGTCACCACTTTTTGGGCCCAGTCTTTGGCTTCCTCCCAGCGCCCGCGCCGCGCGGCGGAATCATAGGCGCCGCGCAGTGCGTCGAGGCCTTCTGGCTCGGCGCCGTCACGGGTCCGTGTGGACTTGGATGCGCGCACTTCGAGACCACCCAAAGCGCCTAAGATTTCGTCGCTGACACTGCGCAGCTCGGGATCTCCCCCATGCAGATTCTCGGCTGCCTGCAACAGCCGACGCGCCGCATTGGGCTCCGAGCGTTGCAAGAGCACACGTGCACCGGCCACGTAACCGATTGCGCTCTCGGGAAAATGTGCGCGCGCTTGCTCTGCAAAGCTTTCAAGCTGCGCCTGATCCTTGAGGATCGTCGCAGCACGCACGCCCGCCTTATAGAGGTATAGTTTGGGAAAGAGTCTGGAACGGGTAGCGACATAACGTACGACCCGTTTGTGATGTCCCTCGCGAAGCCATTGATCGACGAGAGCCTGCTCAGGGTTGGACACGGAAAGCCCTCACTTCGATGGGGTAGCGCTCGCCTTGGCTGCGGCTGGTTTGGCGGTGCCGGACTTGTTGGCTCCCCCTTTGACTGGGGGCGGTGGGACGAGCGCGGGCAAGGGGTAACGCTGCTGACGCGCGCTGCGTATTTCATCGCGTACGTAGGACTGCAGCTGGGTGGGCGGGGCGATCTCGCCTCGGCTCAGCGCATTCAGCGCCGCCACCACGCGCTCGGTGGCGCCGGGGCTCGGCGTGTAAAGCTCCGACACCAACGCCTCGTTGATCACGCGGTACGAGAGCTCGCCCGAGATCACGCGGCGGACGGTTTCTGCCACCTGCGCCGGGCTCGTGCAGACCGGACCGATACGTTGCGGCTGGGCATACTCCAGGCTGTGCGCGTCAAGCTTCTTGCCGAAGCGTTCTGCGGAGTGTTGCTGCAGCAAGACGACCGGCTTCTTGCAGTAGAGTGCGTCGAACACGGCGCCGCTGTAGTCTGAGAGCACGATGTCCGATACCGCGAGCAGCTCGATAAGGTCGTCGTTCGCGCCGAAGTGATGCACGCGTCTGCTCAGCAGATCATCTGTGCGATGGGGCTCGAGAAGATGCGTATTGTGATGCAGCTTGATCAGGACGTTGTAGTCACGCCCCAGGTCGATCACGGCGTCGAAGAAGAGCTCCTGCGTCGAGAGCTCGCCCCACGTGGGCACGTACAGCACGGTCTTTTTCGTCGGATCGAGACCCGCGCCATACCGCGCGCGAGCCCCCGCCATGAAAGGGTAACTATCCCACTTGTCCAAACGCGGATTACCGACCGACAGGGTGGGACAGAAGTATGACATGCGCTGTTCGGCATAAGGTCCGTACGCAAGGCACAGGTCAGCGAGCGCACGCCAGGCCCCAAAGTTGTGCGGCTCCTTGGCCTGACCATACTGAAGCATCGCGATCTTACTGCGCTCGAAGTGCTCGATCTGAGTGAAGATGGTCTGGCAGACGATCACGTCGAACACGCCGTCGAGCTCGTGCATCTGCTTTTCGGGCCAAACCAAAACGGGCACATCGCACTCGAGCAAGAGCTCGTCTGAGAACTCGTTCACGTGCGCGGCACGCTGCTCGACGATCATCGTGCTCGTGGGCAGCGCCCGCGCAATGTCGAGGGAATGAAGCAATTGAAACGGGTTCCAGCCCACGAAGCCGAAACGAGGAGCGCGGGTCTCACGCATACTTCTTGATCTCCGCGATCAAGTCCGTCGTGCTCACGCCGGCGGTGCGCGGCAAATACTCGACGCGGCACAGATCCGAGAAGTGATCGAACTTGCCGCGCCAATCGTCGCCCATGACCAATACGTCCGCCTTGTAGCGCTTGACGTACTCGCCCTTGAGCTCGAGTGACTCTTCGAGGAATGCTTCGTCCACGTACTTGAGCGACGCGATGATCTCCAGGCGCTCGCCCTCGGGGTAAACGGGCTGCCTGCCCTTCTTAGACAGGTTCAAGGCATCGGTCGACACACCGACCACGAGCCGGTCACCATACGCTCGCGCTCGCTCGAGGATGCGTATGTGCCCGATGTGCAAGATATCGAAAGTTCCGAAGGTAATGACGGTGGCCATGGGCTTTTCCATCGCCCGTCGGTCCCCGACGTACGTGCACGTCGACCGCACGCGGGCGCAAGGGCGGACGCTAGCACGCCTCGCGCCGCCTTCAGCCAGCTTCAGCCAGCGCGTTTCCAAAATGGCTGCTCCCTCTGGCTTGCCCGCACTAACTGGGCTAGCTACCGCCCACCAAGCCGAAGCTGTACGAGGGCTAAAGCGTGCTCCTGGGACGATCTAACAATGCCGGTGGCACAGACGCCGTTCGCCCCAACGGCCCTGTCCATACGCTCTATTGCTTTGGATTTTACCCGTGGAAACAAGGGTATACGCGCCGCTACTTGGCCTCTCAGGCAAGCCGCATCGTGTTCACGGGCAGTCGCTTACGCATGCGTGGCGCGCGCGGAAAGAGCGCGTTGTTGGTGTGGGGGATGCGCGATAACCCGACGGTGCTGCGCCATGCTTTGCGCCGCGGCATGCCGATCTGGCGCATGGAAGACGGCTTTTTGCGCTCCGTCGGCCTCGGCTCTGACCGCACCACACCCGCTTCGCTCGTGCTCGACAAGCAGGGCATCTACTACGATCCGACGCAGCCCAGCGATCTCGAGACGATCCTAGAGCAGTCTGACTTTTCGGCAGAGGAGCGCGCAAGGGCCGCGGCATTGCGCGAAGCTATCGTTCGACTTGGCGTGAGTAAGTACAATGTCGGTGATCGCAGCGTGACACTGCCGCAAGCACCCGTGGGTAAGCGGGTCGTGCTCGTGCCTGGTCAGGTCGAAGATGACGCGTCGATTCGTCTCGGCACCAAGGATGTTCGGACCAACGCGGACCTACTGCGCATCACGCGCGAAAAGCGGCCCGATGCGTTCGTTGTCTTCAAGCCCCACCCCGATGTAATCAGCGGCAATCGTATGGGCGCCGTGTCCGATGCGCTCGCACGCCGCTACGCCGATGCGGTCGTGGTCGATGCGCCGCTGCCCGCGTGTCTGGCGATCGCAGACGAAGTGCACACTATGACCTCGCTCGTCGGCTTTGAGGCTCTGTTGCGCGGCCTAGCAGTCAGCGCCTATGGCATGCCATTCTATGCGGGTTGGGGCCTTACCGAAGACCGCTCGAGTCATCCGCGGCGCACCCGCAAGCTCACGCTCGACGAGCTCGTGGCAGGCACTCTAATTCGCTATCCGCTCTATATGCATCCACACACCATGCAAGCTTCGACCCCGGAGAGCATCGTCAGCTACTTGCAGGCGCAGATCGCGCGCGATGGCAATCGGCCGGTGCGTATGGGTTGGAGCGAGCGCAAGTTGATGAAGGCATGGAACACGGTCAAGGCCATCCTACTTTCGCGCTAAAGCCTGCTTTCGCGCCCGCGCACGACTCGCGCCGCAGGGGCATCGAGCAGACTTACCTGCTACCGTGGCGCGCTTTTCGAGCACGTCGGCTGTCGGCGGCGTCTCCCGCGCAACTAGGTCAGACTTTGTGATTCCCGATTTCGGCATTCGGCACGCGCTGCTTCTTCAGGGACCGATGGGCCCCTTCTATCGGCGTTTTGCGGATGATCTGCGCGATGCCGGCCTGAAGGTCACCAAGACCAACCTGAATGCGGGTGACGCGCTGTTCTTCCGCGGGCCCGAGGCCGTGTCTTACCGTGGCACACCTGCAGCTTGGCCGGCCTACCTGCGCGAGCTGGTCAAAAGCCGCGGGATCGACGGCCTGTTTGTATTCGGCGATGGCCGTCCATATCACCGCGCTGCGATTGCCGTCGCGCGCGAGCTTGCGCTACCCGTGTTCGTATTCGAAGAGGGCTACCTCCGACCTTACCATGTCACCCTAGAGCGCGATGGCGTCAATGGCTTTTCGCGTATGCCCAAACAGTCTGCTGCGTTTCGCGCCTTCGAAGAGGCCGAGCCAGTCGACGTGAAGCCCACGGGCAACTCCTTCCGCTACGCGGGCTGGTACGCGACCCTGTATTCGATTGCGCTAACGACGGGCGCCCTGCTCTACCCGCGTTATGAGCACCACCGACCCCTGAATATGTTCGTCGAGGCCTATCGTTGGGTCCACAGCGGCATCAGTAAGCTCTGGTACGCGCGCACGGAGCGAGACGTGTTGCCCACGATGACCCAGCAGTTCGACGCGCGTTACTTCGTGCTCGCCCTGCAGGTGCACTGCGATTTTCAGCTTACGCACTCGCGCTTTCAGAGCGTTGAGCAGTTCATCGAAGAGGCCGTGAGGTCGTTTGCGGCCCACGCGCCCACGTCGGATCAGCTCGTGATCAAGCATCACCCGCTAGATCGCGCCTATCGCAACTACGCCGACCTGATCGCACGCTTGCGCATTCAGTCCGGTTTAGGCGCGCGCTTGGTTTACGTTCACGACCTGCATCTGCCGACCCTGCTCAGGCACTCACGCGGCGCGGTGATGATCAACAGTACAGTCGGTCTGCAAGCGCTCGAGTACGGAACGCCCGTCAAGATCTTAGGTAGCTCGATTTACGATCTCGAGGGGATGACCGACCAAGCGCCCCTAGAGCGTTTCTGGCAGCAGCCGACCGCGCCGGATCCCGCGCGCGTGCGGGGCTTTCGCAACTATTTGTTGCGCCAGAACCAAGTGAACGGGAATTTCTATCTTCCCTTCCCTGGCACGACACGCGGAACAGGACTCGTGTGGCCCGAGACCTGGGACAAAGAGAGCGCACCTTAGAGCACTGCAAGCGCGAGCTCAGCGGGAAAGCTCTGGTCGACCGTCGCTGCTAGTGAAACGTATACTGCAGGGTCTCAATCTTACCCTTACGCGAAAGCGCGAGCGAAAACTTAGATTGGTCTTGCAGCGCGGTATAAGCGCTAAGTAGTCCATCCGGCCCGGACAGCGCGAAGCCATTGACGTTACGCAGCAGATCGCCCTCGCGTACGCCGAGCTTATACAGGAGCGAGTCCTCGCGGATCTTCTTGACCGTCATCCCGACGACCTTACCCTTTTTCATGCGCGGCTTAAACTTCACGCCCTGTACGAGCGCCAGGCCACCATCGGCGCGTGCTTGCTCGACAAGCTCTCGTCGCACTTGGTAGCGCCCTGCGCCCAGGTCCGTGACTGAGTCCTCAAGCTCGGCTTTGGCAAAAAACGCAGGCCGCCCCTGCTTGCCTAGCGGGCCTGCTACCAGGCGCGGCACCGGAGGCCCTGATAAAAACAAGGGTAAGGCGCAGGAAGAGCCGGTGGCCAGGCGAAAGTACACATAGGAGGGCTCGATGCCCGTCAGCTCGGCGCCGGCGGTAACGTCGCCTATCCGCATGAGCTGAGACTGCTCACCCAAGCGCACGCTCGCCACCGATCGGTCCTCCAGCGTGGACACGACGGTGGCTAGGAGCCGCATGTCAGACGGACAATCTACCCAGTCGGGCGTAGCCTGCTCACCCTCTTCAACCGCGGTCGGCGGCAGAGCCCGCGGGTCTTCCCACGGTATCGGCCCGGTCTGGGAATCGAAGATGTTGCGGCTAAGAATCTGTTGCCCGAGCGTCACGCCATTGGTCTCCAACGCGCGGGCGATGCGATTGGTACCGCCTGTGGCTCGCACAGTATCGCGCAACTCCGGCGTGTCTTGCGTGAGGGCGCGGATGCCGACCAGCAGCAGATAGGCTGAGAGCATGACGGTTACGACTGCTATCGCGCGAGCGACAGGTCGTGCGCTGGTACTTCGAGCCGGCATTGCCAGCGTCCAAGGTAGCAGGCGCTGCGGCCTGGACCAACCGCCCAAGAAGCAGGCTAGACTCGCGAAATGCATAAGCTGAACTGGCTCGCGCTGACGGTGGTCGCAGGCGTGGGGTGTGCCCACAACGCACCACGCGCCACACCGCCTGCCACCCAACTTGCACCATCGAAAGTGGTCGAACTGCCTCCGGCGTGTGAGCGAGGCACTCGCGCTGCCGCGCTGCCGCCCTTGGCCGAGATGTCAGCGGCGGATGTAGCCGCGAAGTACGGCACGGGCCTCGACGCTTATCAGCGCCAAGACGGGGTCTGGCTCGCGGGCATGCCGGTGATAGTCAACGAAGACTTCGACTTTGCAACCTCGATGGCACTCGACGCGATCGGCGCCGGGATTGCGGCACGTAAGCGGATCGATGCCAACGCGAAGTCGGCGAGTGAGCTGGCCGGTCTGCGGCTTGCGGCTGGCGAGGCGGAGCGCCTGGATGCGCTGCGCGCGTGCGGGGTGCATGTGTATGGGGTGATATGGACTAAGGGTGAGGTGAGAGAGCTGCGCGTGGTGACAGACGTGTTTGGGGTGGAGGGGGGTAAGCACCTGCTTAGTGAGCATGGGGTGGAGGTGCGCGAGCTAGACGTGCGCAACCCAGTCGGGTTGCTACCCTGACTCTGAGCGTCAGCACAGAAGGCTCGCGCGCCGCGTCCATCATGCGAGCATCGCCACTCGATGGCTGGCAATCTCCGCTCGCAGCTTGCGGATTGTCAGCACGCTTCCAGCGACGAACAACAGGCCCAGCGCAACGTGCGCGAACACGAGGGGTATACTGTTGTGAAAGAAGATTACCATCAGGACTGGCGCCCCACCCAGCAGGACGATCATGACTGCGGGAGCGACTTTTCGGAGGGCAGCGAGTCCGCCGCCCGGGGTGATCTGCGGGGAGGCTAGCAGCCAAAAGAAGAACTGGGTCAGTGCTTGGACGATACCGATCGCAAGGCTCTCCCAAACGCCTTCCCAAGCAACGGAACGCGAATGCAATATTAGCAGAGCTCCCAGCCAGACTGAGATCCGCGTCCACACACCAGCCAGAAGTCTCGAGCGATAATCGCCCATCACCCCCAGCACGAAGCAACACCAACCGCCGAGCGAGTACCCCTGATAGAAGCCGATGAGCGTGTCCGGGTCGTTGCGGCTCGACATAATCGCAGAGGCCAACAAACCAGGGCCCAAGCTAGCCAGCGATAACAGCAGCAGCAAGCGCCAGGACGGTACACGCGAGAACCCGAGCAGCACTGACATCTTCCCTAGCATCCCCAGGTACAGCTCTGGCCGAGCGGGTCACACAGGATGCGATAGCAGCCCCAGTTGATTGGCTGTCCGCCACCGCCAGAGTTAGATCCGCCGCATACACACTGACCAGTGGGCGCCGGGGATCCGGTCGTATTCAGGGGACATGACATGCGTCCGCACACCTCAGCCTCGATTTTGGACCACAGCATCCAGGGATTATCCGTGGCGATTTGCTGCTGGCATAGTTCGATCGGAAAGCCGTTGAGCGCAATCGGATTGTAGTTGCAGCTAATCTTTGAGTTGATCCCAATGCAGTTCGCTCCTGTGTTCACATCGCACTTCTTGCCGCACATCTCCAGTGCGTCGTGCTCTCCCAGCGGGCCGACACCGCTCGGCGATCGCAGGGTCGCTACGGGCGATCCTCCCAGGATCGGGCAGTACTGACCGGGGCTATTCACGATCTCCCGATTGTCTTCGTACGCTTTGACTATCACGGCAACTTCCGCAACTGCGAATACGGCCCCTGCCAATATTGCATACCCCACCCCGCAAGCTGCCGTTGCGGCACAGGCTACGCCAGCAGCGTACCCAGTGAAGATGAGCGCGACCTGAAGAGCCGCGGTCGTCGCGTTCGCCTCGTTCTTAGCAGCTCTTCCTTCCGGGGTGTCCGGGAATGCGGCAGTTGGCCCGGCCCAAGGGCTGCAGGTGTTCCCGCTAGTGGCCGAGTCAAAACAGCTGGGCGCGCTCGAGGCGGAGTAGGACTGGCCCCAAATCCAAGTGTTGTACCCCGAGGCGGCACCGCCGCCGCTTCCGCCACCACCACCACCTCCGCCTTTGGGTGGCACACAGGCGGCCGACGCACCTGTCGAAAATTGAGAGCCTGGCTTGAGGATCGGCAGCACCTCGCCGAAGCC
>JBBSJC010000129.1:0-16085 GCA_038257655.1 Polyangiales bacterium
AAGAGTCCCATTAAGGTACCGAGCAAACCGAGCATCACCATCAGGCCGACAAGGTAAGGTGTAAAGCTCTCACGCACAGGCGGGGTCGAGGCATGCTCGATGCGCGCGCGCAAAAACGCCTTCAGCCCCGGGCTGGCGGCATCCACTGCTTGATCGGTCGCCGGGACAGGCAACGCGTGTACTTCTCGCTCGATCCCTGCCGCGCGCACCAGCCGCGTGAATAGCTCGACAAAACCGAAGGCGAAGCCCGCGCCCATCGCCGCGACGATGCTCAGCGCCACCACATCGGTGCCGATGTAAATGCCCGCCGTACGCGCGATCACGAGCATGCCCAACGCACCCGGCAGTGCCACCGCAACAAAACGGGCTCCTGTCGTCGTTGAGAGCTTCAATGCTTGCTTCATGTTTCCTCCGCGTGGGCGGCTGCGCGCACCAGGCCTTCGAGTCCCCGACGCATGTGGCCAAACAACGCCTTGGCCATGCGTACGCACCGCTCGCGATAGCGCTCGATCCAACCATCTTCATCCGTCCACGACACGAGTGTGTCGCGGGAGATCCCCGTATCCAGAGCTTCGATCGCGTGAGCACAGGCGCGCACAAAGGTAAGGTAGGCTGCGTGCTCCATGCGATCGTAGAGCTCGCTCATTTTGGCCTGCATGCTGCGTGTGAGCGCCGCATCCAAGCGTTCGAGTCGATCCGCGTTGGGCCCGAGCGCACGCACGTCGTGCACGATCTCCCAGCGCAACGTGGCCACGTGCGCCTGCGCCTGTCGCAAGCTCGTGCTGAACGCGTCGCGAAACGGACCACTCAGCTCGTCCGCCAGACGCTGCACCGCTGTGTCACTTCGAT
This sequence comes from Polyangiales bacterium, assembly GCA_038257655.1. Taxonomy (GTDB): domain Bacteria; phylum Myxococcota_A; class Polyangia; order Polyangiales; family DASUME01; genus DASUME01. The sequence goes on from JBBSJC010000129.1 coordinate 850, forward strand.
CCGCCGCAATCCCATGGCGCGTCACGATCGACAGCAGCTCATCGGCGTTCGGTGTACGCGGCGCGCGACGCCCCATGATCGGCCGCAGGGCCGTGGGCTCGAGCGCATCCAGACGCGCCCGCACGTCTTCTAGGAGACGCTCTCCCAGGCTCCCCGCGTTTGGATTGGGCGTAACGGTCGAGGGCCCGCCTTCCAGCAGCTCAGCCAAGGCCACACTGCCCGGAAAATCCATCAGGGCAGCCAGCACCTCGGCCGGGTTCTGCGAAACGACGCGCTCCGGCCCAATGCTTCCTGCAGGGCGTGGAGCCGGAATCAGCGCGGTACCTAGGGCGCCGCCGCGCTGCGCGAGCACGTCGGGTGCGAGCGAATTCGAGTCCATCGTGGCTCAGCGAGTAATGGTCTACGCGGCGAAGAGCAAGCCTCACCTGCGCGCCAGCCCGAGAAAACAGCCGTGTCTTGCGAAACCATGTCGAAATTCGTCGGCGAATCGCACGGTGCGGGGCGGAGTTGGCGATCGCTTTTTTGCGGATTTTTGCGGCGATTTGGCCGCTCGCCAGCCTCTGGAAGCGGGACAGGGAGAAACCGAATAAGCTGCACGTATGACATCGCTTAGACCCGCGCTGGGCGGGCGGATGCGTGCACGGTTCGGAGCGGCGACCACGCCGCATGAGTCCGGATTGACGGGAGGGAGACGCAGGTGAGCGCGCACGTGAAGCTGCGACCGCAGCTAGATAAGAGGCCGCGCGATAGGCCGCGCCCGTTCGAGCGCAAGCGCATCAGCGAAGCCCTGCGTAGCCAACTCAAGTTGCTACTTGCCGTAGGGCTACTCGGCTTATTCGGGGGTGCGCTGGTCGCCCGCTTTGCGGTGAAGTTGGACTATGCCGCGCGCAGCCTGGTGCAAGTGCTGCCGGCGATGCCCGCGGTGGCGGAGGGGCAAGCCGATGGCGCTAGTCTGACGGAGTGGATGCCATGGGCTGCGTCCGACCGCGTGCTCACGACAGCGCGCACGCTGGCCCGCGCGAGCGAGCCCGTAGACAGCTTGCGCAGCCGTATCGAGCTGACGCCGTGGGGGAAAACGCGGTTGGCGATCACGGCGCATGCTGGCACGAGCCAGCAAGCCACCGCGTTGTCCGACGCGTTTTCGGCGGCGTTCGTCGCGGATTTTCAACGTCGCAGCGCGCAGCAGCAAGACGAAGTCGCCGCTGGCCTGCGCCGCGAGCTTACCGTGGCCCAGGCGGAGCGCGCGCGTGCGGAAGGGGAGCTGTCGCGCGTCTTGATCGGCGAAGGTGTGACCGACATCGACCTTACTCTTGGACAGGCTCGCGCGCGGCTCACCGAAATCGAGGAGGCGATTGTTGGTGCGCGCGTACGCGCTAGTGCCGCGCAGGCGCACGGAAACGTGCTGCAGCAGGCAAGCCTGAGCCCGACAGCCCCAAGCTCTGGGCAAGCCCTAGTCGCGGCGCAACGGGCGCTGAGCACCCTCCTTGCTCAACACGATGTCGATCACCCTCAGGTCCAGGCGTTGCGCAATCGCATGCGTCGCCTACAAAGTAGGGCTGTGCCGAAGGGCGCAGTCGCGATGGGAAGCCGGGCTGACGCCCGCGCGGAGCACGCCCGCGCCAACCAACTCGAACGCGAAGCGATACTGCAGCGCGATTTAATCGTACGGCTCAGCGCAGTGGCGCAGCGGCTTGCACCCTTGTTGTCAGCGCGCGACGTAGCCCGCGCGCGTGCGGTCAGTATCGAGCAGGCGTCCAGCGCTGCGCGCGCTCACCCTGGCTCAGCCGAGGTCCTCGCGCACGCTTCGATCGTCGACGTCTCCAATCGCGCCGCGCGCGCCGTCGCTGCGCTGTTCGCGCCCTTGCTCGCGCTGCTGCTCGCGATGAGCATGATCATCGTCCACGAGGTACGCGACTTTCGTGTCTGCGCCACCACCGAGCTTGCTCATTGGCTCAACGTGCCCGTGGTCGGCCGTTCGCAGTGGCCAGGCCGCGCCGACAAACTGGAGGCCTTGATCGATGAGCTGGCAGAGTCCGCGCTCGATGCATCGGGCACGACACTGGTGCTGCCTCTTACGGAGCTCGAGCGTCCGCTCGCCCTGAGTATCGCATCTCAGCTCAACGGACGCGCACAACGGCAGTTTCGCACCCTGACGGGAGCGCGCGTTACCATTGCGCAAGCCTGGGAAGGGGAAGGCGCGGGGCCGGGCGTTAAACGCGCCGCCGAAGTCGCCGATCGCGTGCTGTGGGTCGTCAGTGCCGACACCTACACAGGCTCGGAGATCGCACGACGCCGCGAAGTGATTATGCGCCAGCAGGGCGTGGCCGCGGTGCTGCTCGATGCCGAAGCACACGGCGTGACCGCGCGCATCGGAGATCAGGACAGCTTTTGGCGATCGCGCTCGGATTCCGACGAAGCAGCGCGTTCCGTGCCGCCCCCACGCGTGCCAGTGCATTGAGCGTGACCGGTGGGTGTGACCGGTGGGTGTAGACGCTGGATGTAAACCATGCAGGTCCCAGATCGAAGCGGGACCGGTCGCGCTGGCTCAGTAGGGATCTTCTTTGAAGTCGTCGTCGATCACGATCGGACGCGTGATCGCTGGCGCCGACGAAGGGGCAGGCTTAGGCCTGAATTGGCGGGGCGCAGGCCCTGAGCGCTGTAGCATCGCATCAAGCGCGATCTGCTCACCTCGCACCACACGCGTTGCCGCGTAGTTTTCGAAGCCGGCCTTTTCGAACTCGAAGCGTACCTCGCGTCCCGGCGCAGCCGCCTCGCCCCACAGCTCGATGTCTGCTGGCGTGGTGCCATAGGGCTTACCATCGATCGACACATTCGCGCCCGCGGGCGTCGACGTGATGCGCACAACGACGTGATGCTGCAGCTCCTCGACCGCCGGCGCTGCCGGTGGATCGACCTCAGTGGGCGAAGGAGCGGCAGGAGTGACAGGCGATTCCGTGCTGACGGCGACTGGCGCGCTCTGCACGGGTGCCGATGTCTTCTCGCTGATCTTCAAAAACAGAAAGCCGGATGCAATCGCAAGCGCCGCCACGAAACCCGCCTTAGGCAGCCAGCCCGACTTCGGCGGGGGCAACGACAAAGGGCGCGTGTCAAGCAGGGGCTGCTGGTGCTGCGGCACCATGCTCGGCGTGAGCATCCCGTGGTGAAAGCCCGCAGAAGGAGTCCCGACCGCAAGCGGATGGGTGCCTGCCACGAACGGTTGCGACGGGGTGCCCATCATCCGCCCGGCGCTCGGCGACATCGGACCCAGGCGAATCTCTTGCGAGAGCGGGTACTGCCCACTCATCAACATCGGCGCGCCCGTCGACTGCTTCAAAGACAGGATGACCTCATCCATCGATGAAGGGCGTCCGTTTTCTTGCTTGGACAGGCAACGCATCACGAGGTCGCTCAGTCCGGGCGGCACGTCGGGGTCCGTTATCGGCTGCACGCCTTCGTGCATATGCGCCATCAAGATTTTGACCGTGTTCTCGCGGTCAAAGGGCACTTTGCCGGTGAGCATCTCGTACATGCACACGCCGAGGGCGTAGATATCGCAGCGGGCGTCGACGTGATCGCCGCGGATTTGCTCAGGCGACATGTACTTCGGCGAGCCCATGAACAGGCCGGCCTTGGTGAACTCTTCGCCCGCTTCGTTCTCGATATGCTTGACGAGGCCAAAGTCGAGAACCTTGACGAAGTCGTCTTCGTCTCCATGCTGGGTCAGAAGCACGTTACCAGGCTTGAGATCGCGATGGATGACGTCGAGCCGATGCGCTTCGCGCAGTGAGCGCGCGATCTGCAGCGCGATGTGTGTGGTGCGCGCAGCGCCGAGCCCGCGTTGACCCGATTCGCGAACGGCCGACAGCAGCGACTGCCCCTCCACCAACTCCATGGCGATAAAGAAGATGCCATCCGCGGTGCGACCGTAGTCGAACACCGTGACCGTATTTGGATGCTGCAGCTTGGAGGCGACTGATGCCTCGAGGAAGAAGCGCTGCTGGAACTGCGGGTCACCTTCTCCGCCGCTGTGTCGCGGATCGAGCGTCTTGACTGCGATGATGCGACCGAGCGGAACCTGCTCGGCGCGATACACGCGTCCCATACCACCGCGAGCGATCACGCTGATGATGCGAAATCGGTCGTTGATGATGCGACCGATCAACTCGTCTGGTTGTGTCTGCTGGCTGGCGCTGCTCATTGAATTGGAGACGTCCGAGGACACATGTCCGGTTCGCCCTTTCTTGATGTTCGCCAACGAGCGCGTTTCCTGCAAGGGGTTTTGCGGCCCCACTTGGGTAGGCATTGTCATTGCTTTCCCACACAGTGCAGGGGAGCGGCCTGAAAGGTAAGGCGTGAGCGCCCGGCCAAGGCCGCGAAATCACCGTTCATTCTGCTGCTCCTGCCGTCTGCATCGCCTTCGAAGCCTGTTCGTACACGTCGCGCGAAAGCGATGGCGCTGCGAGCACACGTCGTAATTCTTCGATCATCCGGGATCGTCGCCCCGGCTCGAAGCGCTCAAAACGCGTAAGAGGAGTGGTCATGCGTGCTGCCACTTGAGGATTGAAGCGGTCGATCTCGATCACACGGTCGGCCAGAAATGCGTAGCCTGCGCCCGACGGCTCGTGAAATCGCAGGGCGTTGCCGGCGGCGAAACTGTCGATCAGCGCGCGGGCGCGATTGGGATTGCCGAGATCGAATGCGGCGTGGCCAAGCAGGTGCTGTACATCCTCGAGCGTCGAGGGCCGTTGCGACATCGCCTGAATCGCAAACCATTTATCGATCACAAGGGCTTCGTGTTCGTAACGAGCATAGAAACTTTGCAGGGCTTGCGTACGGTCTGGGCCTTCCACGTTGGAAAGGGCAGCGAGCGCCGCGATCACGTCGGTCAGATTGGTGGCTTGTTCGAACTGGACGCGCGCAAGCCCACCGTCGTGCCGGTCGTGGACCGACATCAGGTAGCGCAGGCACAAGTTGCGCAGACTGCGCCTACCCATGGACACTGCGTCGCGTTCGTAAGGTCCGCCGTCTGCAAGCGCGTCGTAGCGTGCGCGTAGCAGGGGTTTTGCCGCGATCGCTAAGGCCTGTTCCACAAATGAGCGTGCCGCGTGCACCTTCGTCGGATCAACGGCCGAAAGCCGATCGCTGACCACGGTTTCGGCGGGCAGGGCGAGAGCTTGCGCCAACAACTGCGGCTCCGCCTGGCTCTCGAGTGCACGACAAAACGCTGCTGTGAACGCGCTGTCGACGCTCGGGGTCTCTCCCCGCTGCAGGGCTTCGAGGACCGTCAACACACGTCGCTGCGCGAGCGTCTGGCTGGCTTCCCAACGACCGTAGGGATCGCTGTCGTGGGCCATCCGCAGCAGTAGTCCCGCATCAGAGCTGTCGCTTTCGAGCCGTACCGGCGCCGAGAACCCGCGCAGGAGCGAGGCGGTCGGCGCCGTCGGTACGTCGATAAAGGTGAAGCGTTGCGTGCTCTCGCGCAGCTCGATCAGACGCGTGTCGCCGAGCGCGCTCGGCTCGCCCTCGAGGCGCAGCGGTAAATCCTTACCATCGGTCCCGAGCAGACCCATGCGAATAGGAATGTGTAGGGGCAGCGTTTCGCTCTGTCCCTGGGGCGTGGGTAGCTCCTGCGCGAGCTCGAGCTGATAGCTTCGCTTGGAGGCGTCATACTGACCCGTGGCACGGATGGTCGGGGTGCCGGCTTGGCTATACCAACGGCGAAACTGCGACAGATCGACGCCGCTTGCGTCTTCCATGGCGCGCACGAAATCATCACATGTGACCGCTTGGCCATCGTGACGATCGAAGTACAAGTCGGTGCCAGCGCGAAAGCGTTCTCGGCCGAGCAAAGTCTGCAGCATGCGCACAACTTCGGCGCCCTTTTCGTACACGGTCGCGGTGTAGAAATTGTTGATCTCCACATAGGAGTCGGGCCTTACAGGGTGCGCTGTGGGGCCGGCATCCTCGGGGAACTGAACCGACAAGAGACGCTGCACATCCTGCACGCGCTTCAGGGCGCGCGAGCCGACGTCTGATGAGAATTCCTGATCCCGAAAGACTGTGAAGCCCTCTTTGAGACTCAGCTGAAACCAGTCGCGACATGTGACGCGATTGCCGCTCCAGTTGTGAAAGTATTCGTGGGCGACCACGGCTTCGACGTTTTGAAAATCCGTGTCCGTGGCGGTATCGGGACGCGCGAGTACGTACTTCGTGTTGAAGACGTTCAGGCCCTTATTCTCCATCGCACCCATGTTGAAATCGCGCACGGCTACGATCATGTAGATGTCGAGGTCGTACTCGCGACCGAACGCCTCTTCGTCCCAGCGCATGGAGCGCTTGAGCGACTCCATACAGTGGTCGGTCTGATCGAGGTGCTCTTGATCGACGTATACGTGGAGCGTGACGTTGCGACCTGAGCGTGTGACAAAGCTATCTTCCTTGCGCGCAAGCTTGCCCGCGACGAGCGCGAACAGATAACAAGGCTTGGGGAAAGGGTCCTCCCATACGGCAAAGTGCCTGCCGTCAGCGAGCGCGCCGCTCTCGATCAGATTGCCGTTGGACAGCAACACCGGATAACGCGACGTGTCCGCGCGGATCGTGGTGCGGTAGCGCGCCATCACGTCCGGACGATCGAGAAACCAGGTGATGCGGCGAAACCCCTCGGCCTCGCACTGCGTGCAAAAACTGCCGCTCGATACGTAAAGCCCCTCGAGCGCGCGGTTCTGTTTGGGCCGCACGATGCCAACCGTCTGCAGCACGAAGCGCGCAGGCACGCGCAGAATCGTGAGCGACTCCGTTTGCAGGGTATAAGCATCCGGCGTGAGCTGCGCGCCGTCGATGCTGACAGAAACAAGCTCGATGTCTTGGCCATCCAGCACGAGCGATGCGTCGTCGGCCGTGCCCGCGTTGCGCACGACCGTACAGGTCGCAAGGACGCGGGTTTTGTCTTCATCGAGGTCGAGCTCGAGCGCGACGTCTTCGATCGCATAGGCAGGGGGCCGGTAGTCTTCTCGGCGGATGACAACAGGCGTGGCGTCCTTCATCTCCGCCACTTACCACGGGCTTCGCGCCACGGGCAGGGGAAGCTCACGCAAGCGTCCCATCAGGTTGTCCTTTGAGCGGCGGCACTCTGCGCTAACGCGCTCGCGCGCCATATCCTCAGCGCAGCGGGCTGCGTTTGGGTTCGCCGGGGCGGCGTGGGTAGTGAATGGGAGTCATCGCTGTTTTATCGATGCGAACGACCGTCCCCGTCGCGGTACGTCGAACGCTACTGACGCTACCCTTTAGGATAAGCAATGCGGCGCTAGCTTCTTCGACTTCTTGCTGCGCTTGATCCCCCTTGATGGCAAGCACGCGCCCGCCGATGCGCACCAGCGGCAGCGTCAGCTCAAGCAAGACGGGCAGACGCGACACGGCGCGCGCGGTGGCGGCTGCAAACTTCGCGCGACCCTTACCCTGCCCGTAAGACTCGGCGCGCTCACTTACCACCACGACGTTCGTGAGCCCGAGCGTCTCGGCGCTGCTCTGTAGAAATTGTGCTTTCTTGCCGGTGGACTCCAGCAGCGTAAAAGAAAGGCTCGGCAGCATGATCGCCAGGGGCAGGGCCGGCAGTCCACCGCCCGATCCGACATCGACCACCGCATCGCCAGCTGCGAGATCAGAAAGCTCCGGCAATAGGCTCAGGCTGTCGAGGATGTGACGTTCCCAGGCGGTGTCGGCATCGTCGATTGCGGTCAGATTGAACTCGCGATTGGCAGCGAGCAAAAGCGCAAGGAAGCTGCCCGTGCGCTCGCCTGCTTCGCCGCTCAAATCAGCGCCATGTTCGCGCGCGCGCGCGACTATTTCTGTGGGTGGTAGCAACGACATGGGCGCGAGTGTCGCCCAGCCGCTCCCGTGGTCAACGCGCCCGCTCAAAAGCCGTCAGCGGGCCGCACCGCGAGTCTCAGTCGAAGCTCACATCGTCGAGGCTTGCGTCATCGCAAACGGGGCAACTCGGAGCTTCCGCGCCCGCGTAACAAAGCGCGCAACTCGGGCAGCAATGCCAGTAGAGAGGCGCTGCGCAGTGCACGCACGGGAAGACTTGGCTTGCGGCCGTGTCCGCCATCGGAACATCGGTGCTCCAGGTGCAGCGGGCGCAGTAGAGCTTGAACTCTTCACCGTTCTTCCGTTTGCCTCGGATCACTCGCTGTGGCCATCACTGCGGCGATCGGGACGGGCATCGCCGCCATCGTTCGCCAGCACCCAGGCGAAGCCGACAACGGTGGTACACGCGACCCCCATCCATGCTCCCGTTGCTGCCACGACGCCCCACCAGAAATCTGGGCTCATCCTGCGTACCCCCTAAGGCGACCAAACAACTTTATGTTGGGCCTCGTCAAGATTTCTCTTGAGCGATATTCGTGACACCGTGATAGGCGGAACACTACCAATGGGCTGGAACAAATTGCTGTCGTCTCGTCGGCTACGCCGCCCGGATGGTAAGGTATCGCCGAATCGCAGCCCATTTCAGCAGGATGCGGACCTGGTGGTTTTTGCGGCGGGCTTTCGCCGCCTCCAAGACAAGACGCAAGTGCAGCCGCTAAGCGAGGGAGGGCATGTACGGACACGCCTTACGCACAGCATCGAGGTAGCCTCTGTTGGTCGTTCGCTCGGCACGGCGGCGGCCCACGGCCTGCAACAGCGCCGCGGTTTGGACCTGGCGCAATGTCACGCCCTTGCCGAGATCGTACATGCGGCGTGTCTGGCCCATGATATTGGCAACCCGCCGTTTGGCCACGGCGGCGAAGACGCGATTCAGGCTTGGTTTCGCGCGCGACCCCGTGTGCTCGCTGGCCTGTCTGCGGCCGAACGCGAAGATTTCAACTGGTTTGACGGCAATGCCCAGGGTTTCCGGATCGTCACCGAGCTTGAGAACTATCGCTTTGATGGCGGGCTGCGCCTCACCCACGCGACCTTGGGCGCCTTTATGAAGTACGGCGTGACCGCGGTAGACCGGGATCCGACCCGCGCCCGCATCGCAGCGCGCAAACCCGGCTATTTTTGCGCAGAGCAAGCGTACGTAGACGAGCTGCGCGAGGGCCTGGGGCTTGCAAAAGCCACGCGCCATCCGCTCGCCTATCTGACCGAAGCGGCCGACGACATTTGCTACGCCATTGTGGACCTTGAAGACGGCCATGACGCAGGGCTTGTCGATCATCGCGAGGCGGTCGATGTGCTCGCAGAGATCGCGGGCAGTGCGCCCGACCCCAGGCTCGATCGCAACGAGCAACTTCACAAGTTGCGTGGTGTGGCGATCGGACGCTTGGTCGATGCCGTGGGTCAGGTATTTCTCGACGTGGAGCCCGCGCTATTGCGCGCTGAAGATGCCTCGGAGCTTTTGCAGCTCACCTCGTTTGGCGCATCGGTCGCGCGCGCCAAAGCCTTGGCGGCGGAGCGCATTTTCGCGGCGCCCTCGGTCGTCGAGCGCTTGATTGGCGGCCAGCGCGTGCTCAGCGCTTTGCTCGAAGCGCTTATCCCCGTGGTCGATGCGCTCGAGAAGGTCAGCTTCGATCGCGCTGGTTTAGACGGAGAAGCCTTGCCCTGTGCGCGTCTGCTCGGCGAAAGCTATCGGCCCCGTACCCGCTACGAAGCGTTACTGGGCGTTACCGATTTCGTTTGTGGGCTGACCGATAGGGCCGCGGTGCAGTTGCAGCGCAAGCTTAGCGGGGAGGGTCTGTAGTCTGAGTCGCCGTTCCGTTCGACGCATCAAACACGATGACGTATATCAGGCGCGCAAAAACGCGGAGAAAATGCCCATGTTTGACACTCTTCAGATGGCTCCCCCGGATCCGATCCTCGGATTGAATGATGCGTTCAAGAAAGATCCCAATCCGGAGAAGATCAATCTCGGAGTCGGTGTCTTTCAGGATGAGCACGGCAAGACTCCGACCCTGGAGTGCGTGAAGCGGGCCGAGAAGAAGATGATCGAGCAGGGCGCGCCCAAAACGTACCTGCCGATCGAGGGCTCGCCGGAATACGGTCGCTTCGTGCGCGCGCTGCTATTCGGCAAGAACGACGCCCGCGTGACGGATGGTCGCGCGGTGACCGCGCAGGCCCCGGGCGGCACGGGCGCGCTGCGCGTGGCTGGCGATTTGCTCAAGCAAAAGCTCAGCCTCAAGAAACTTTGGGTCAGCGATCCCACGTGGGCCAATCACGGAGCCATCTTTCAGGCCGCAGGCCTCGAGACGGCAAGCTACCCCTACTACGACGCCGCACGTCAGAGCTTGGCCGAGGACGCCATGCTGTCTGCGCTCGACAAGTTGAGCGCAAGCGACGTGGTGCTTTTGCACACCTGTTGTCACAACCCGAGTGGCATCGATCCCACCCACAAACAATGGGAAGCCATCGCGGCGATCGCCAAAAATCGCGGGTTTTTGCCGTTGTTTGACTTTGCCTACCAGGGCTTTGGCACGGGCATCGAGGAGGACGCAGCGCCGGTGCGTCACTTTGCCGAGGCCGGTCTCGAGTTGCTCGTCTGTAGCTCGTTTTCGAAGAACTTTGGTCTGTACAACGAGCGAGTCGGCGCGCTGACCTTGTTGTCTTCCAGTGCCGAGGCGAGCGAGCGCGCCTTGAGCCAGCTCAAGGTCACGATTCGCAGCAACTACTCCAATCCACCGAGCCACGGCGGGTCGATCGTCAGCACGGTGCTTGCAGACCCTGAGCTTGCCGCATTGTGGGCGAGTGAAGTCGACGGTATGCGCGCACGCATAGCCAATATGCGCACGCTGTTCGTCGAGACCTTGAAGAAGAAGGGCGTGAAGCAGGATTTCAGCTTCATCGCGGCACAAAAGGGTATGTTCTCTTTTGCTGGCATCACGGCTGAACAAGTCGACAAACTCAAGGACAAACACTCCATTTATGCCGTGCGCTCGGGGCGCATCAACGTGGCGGGCATGCGCGAGGCGACGATGGATCGTCTCTGCAACGCGATTGCCGACGTCTTGTCCTGAGTTGCGCGCTGAGCGTGGGCTGCGTCTTCGACGCGTCATGTCTGTGCCCCAGCGCGTGCTGACGCTCGTTCTGTGGGCGCTGACGCTTTTTCTGCTCGCTACGTCAACAGCGCAGGCCCAAGAAGCGGCGTTTGGGGCCAACGCCAGCGTGCGTCCACGGCGAGGCGTCCAAGCATCGTCGCAGGCGAGCAGCGTCGTGAGCCAGCGCGAGCTCGAAGAGCGCATGCCTCGCTCGGCGCCCGAAGCATTGCGAAACGAGCCGGGCGTCGCGATTCAGCAGACCGCTCACGCTCAGGCAAGCCCCTACGTGCGTGGCTTGACCGGCCAACAGCTCGTGTATCTATTCGATGGCGTGCGGCTCAACAACGGCATCTACCGTCAGGGGCCCAATCAGTACTTTTTCACGGTGGATGTGCTGTCGCTCGATCGCTTGCTGGTCGAGCGCGGTTCAGCATCCGTGCGCTATGGCTCGGACGCGTTAGGCGGAGCAATCACGGCCATTCCGCGCAGCGGCATACCTTCCGCCTATCACACCACAAAAGGCTTTTGGGCTGCGCCACGCGTGTACGGCCGTTACGCCTCCCAGGATTTTCTGCTGGGTGCCCGTGGCGAGACGAGCTTCGGCTATGGCGACAAGCTGCGCGTGCTTGTAGGCGGCGGCTATCGCGACGCCGATCGACTGACCTCGGGCGGTGTCGTGAAAAATCAGGGCGCCCGTGCACCGTGGGTACCGCGCTTCGAGAGCGACGGTAAGACGCAGCTCGGCACGGGTTTTCGCGACGCCACCTTCGATGGCCGGGTGGAGTACTCACTAACGCGCGAGCTGACTGCGACGGCTGCGCTCTACGGTTATCGTCAGTTCGATGCACCTCGCACCGATCAATGTCCGCCGCGCGAGGCCCCCGAAAACGACTGTCTGCAGTTCAATCACGAGAACCGCAGCTTGGCCTACTTCGCGCTGCGTGGTGACGTCGTACCCGCGGTGCAGGACTTGGACCTGCGCATCTCCTTGCAAGGGTACGACGAAGACGTCGAGCGCTCACGGCCCACGTCCTTTGTCAGCCAACGCTGGCGCACCCAAATCGTCACCGAAGGCGTGGCGTTTTCGGCCCGCAGCCCGTCGTGGGAGCACGACGATTGGTCGATGTTTTTGAGCTACGGGGGCGAAACCTACGCGGATCTGGTCGATGCTGAAGCACAACAAACTTTCACGGACATCGACCTTACCTTTGAGCTGTCTCGGGGTGCCTATCTGAACGGTTCCAAGTATCAGACCAGCGGTGCTTTCAGTCAGGTCACACTGGCGCACAGCGATTGGGTTGAGCTGCGAGGCGGCGGTCGCGCGTCCCACGTGCGTGCGCGGGCACCCGCCGATCCGGAGTCCGGCACGGGGGCCGTCGACCAACGTCACACGGCTTTTGTGGGGCAGGCTGGGACCACGTTTCACGCGAACTCGGCAGTTGATCTGAGCCTCAACTACGACCAGGGCTTTCGCGCACCGAATCTGGATGATTTGACCGCACGTCAGCAGGTCGGTCCCGGTTTTCAGTTTGAAAATGCCGATCTGAATCCAGAGCGGGCGCACACGCTGGAGCTCGGCATCGCCGCGCGTTTACCGTGGTTGTCGATCGATGTCTGGGCGTTTGGCACGCGCATCCAAAACGCGATCACCCGTGCGCTTCGTAGTGAACAGGACTGTCCTGAACAGACACCTGCCTGCGCCGGCTCGCGCGTGCACTATCAGTTGGTGAACGCCCGGGGCGATTCGCACGTCGTGGGCACCGAAGGCGGCGTGACGTTGTTTTTGCCCTACGACATCACGTTTCGCAGCGTCGCCTCCTACGCCGTCGGCGATGGTCCGCGCGTGCCAGATGGCACGACGAAACGGCGGGCGCCGTTGTCACGCATCCCCCCGCTGAATGGCAACCTGGAGCTGCGTTACCGTCACTTGGCTTCTGGCGCCTATGCCGCCGCTGCCGTCCGCTGGGCGGATGCCCAAACCCGGCTATCGCTTGTCGACAAAAGTGACGCGCGCATCCCATCCGGTGGCACGCCCGGATACGCGACGCTCGATTTGCGCGCCGGTTGGCGCGTGCGCGGGCACTTCGTCTTGTCGTTGTCGTTCGACAACGTTTTCGACGCGGCCTATCGCGTGCACGGGTCTAGTATAAACGGCCCAGGTCGCGGCCTCAGCGCAGGTCTAAGCATTGGGTATTAGACCTACAGGAGATCGTATGAACAAACGCGCGCTTTTCGGGTTGCTGCTTGGAGTTCTCGGCTGCAGCGATGACGTCAACGACAGCGGTGATGACATGCCAGACGAGGTCGAAACGACTGACCTGTTCGGCGAGGGCAGGGAGCCGGGTGGTATCAATCCGCCGGTCACCGGCGAATGCATACCGTTTACCCAGGCGCTGGAAACAGACTACGTACCAGGCGCGGATGACGAATGGCCCGCGTGCATGTCAGACGACGGCGAGTTCCATCCGATCGACCCGAGCATCAGCGCGTCCGCCCGCACCCAAGCGTTTGAAGAAATGGGTAAGGTCCTCTTTGACGCAGACGAGGATGCCAGTCGGGATGACTTCCTCAGAGCTCGCAAGATCTACGAGGAGGAAGAAGGCCTGGGGTCGCGCGTGGAGCGCCGTTACGATCCCCATTATCAGATCAAGGGTAACGTGGACTGCACAAAGGCAGGCGACATCAAAGCCAACCCCGACTATTGCGCGGGCCCAGCCAAGATTCTGCGCATCGTTCAGACCTCGTTCAAGAACGGCTATGCCGGCAACGAGCCGCGCTGGCATGCCGGCCGCCTCGAAGGGGCCTTACTGTGGTTCTCGACCATCTCCGAGTACAAAGAGACGCTTTCCTGCGCTCTGGACAACATCAAGGACTGTGACTCGGCCTACGGCTACTACGACGGGGCAGGCAAGGGAATAGGGCTAGGCGGCTATATTCGTGAGGTAGACCCCGAGGCCGACGAAATGGCCACGCTTGGAGCCCTCGCGGTGAGTTGCTGGCGCGAGGTCGATGATGCCTTGCCTGCCACAAACCTTACGCTTCGCGATCGCGCGCGAGCTCAGTTTGACCGCGGTGTGCTGAAAGGCGCGATTTCTGTGCTGCTAGATCGCATCGACGCTGCCAAGACGGCGAGCGGCGATGCCCAGAAATTTCATTGGGGCTTTGTCACCGCGTATTTGGGGGCGATTGAATCCCAGAGCTATCGCGCACAGGGCTCGGCGGCGATTATTTCCCAAGCGCGCACCGCCCGCACGCCTGATGAGATCGACCTGGATAAGCTTGAAAGCGCGCTGACAGACATCGTCGCGTGCGCTGACTGACGCGGACCTCGGCAGCTCGCGGAAAAGCCGTCGCTATGCGGCTTCTTGCTTCAGCGCGAGCGTGTCTTCGATCATTGCCTCGATGCTCGAAAGACGCGCAGCTCGCAGCTCGGCCTCGTCGTACAAATGGTGCATCAGGCTGTCAGGTAAGCCCGCGACGCGCTGCGCAACCTTACCTATTGCCGGACCTACGAACGGATTGGTAAAGACAAATTGACCAAAGGCAACCGCACGCCAAAACGGCCGGTCGCGCACCCGGTCGCGCGCTCCGAGCAGCTGGACGCGTTTGAAGGCCTCACGCATGCGTTTGCCGCTGGGATCGACGCGTGCGAGCGGCGCAAAGAACACACCCTCGAAAAAGGGCGCCGCATGGTAGAGCAGATTCGTAATCGCCCAGCTTGCACGCGCCAACTGCGCCCAGCCGGACTTCGGCTGCGTGCTCAGCCACAGCTGGTAGTCCTCGGATGCGTAGTACTCGACCATGTGGAAATCCATGGCGATGTGCCGGGACTCATCGCGATTGATCAGGTCCATGGCCTGTTGCGACATGTCGTCGTGGACGTAGTCGTTTAAGGACCGGAGTAGGGCGACATCGAGCAACAGCTCGCCACCGGTGATGTACGCATTGGCGACCTCGGCCGAGACCTGCTTGAGCGCATCCACAAAGTACGGCCTAAAGCGCGTGAGGTGCGGGTTCTCGGCGTAGGGGCGATAACGGTGAACGTTGTAATGACTGGCGAGTCTGGCGGCCACGGCCGCATGGCGAATCTCGTCTTTCACGAAGCTACGAAAGATTTGCTTGAGCAGCGGGTCACTGGTGCGCTGCTCCTGAACCCGGAAGAGCTCGCCTGCAAGCATCTCGATGCCCGCCATGTCCGTGAAGTACTGGACCACGGCCTGTTCCTCG
>JBBSJC010000130.1:0-16033 GCA_038257655.1 Polyangiales bacterium
GATATGTTGGAGCGTGGACGGATTTGCAGACAAGAAGCTTGGGGCGCTCGTCGGGGCAGGGCGGGTAGATCATCGATCGGTTCGTGTGTGGGCCCGGCTCCACCTGCCAGCTGCCCATGAGCTGGAGATCGTTGGTGTCGAAGGTCCTATTTGCAGATTTAGCGTCGCGCCTGCATCGGCAAGTAGTGATGGGACCGGCGCCTGGACCTACCCCGATGACGTTTCGGGCCCCGAGCTTTCACCGCTGACACGTTATCGCGTGCGGCTGTGGTGCAATCAGGAGCTGGTCGCCGAGGCTGCGTTCCAGACGGCGCCGCGGGCAGCTGTGGACGCGCCGGCGCGCTGGAGCTTTGCGGCCATGTCCTGCAATCAGCCGTTTTCAGACGACGGGACCCTGCACTCGGGTGGCGCTGCTATGTTCCGGGCAGCGCTCGCCTCGCTGCACGAGAACGACGCACGCTTTGCGCTGCTGATGGGCGATCAAATGTATGCGGATGCGCCGCAGCATTTATCGTTGTTCGAACACGACTACTTTACGCGCATCGCTCCCCCCGGACTGTCGTCGATCTTGGAGTGCAGCCGTGAGCGGGTGCGCATGCTTTATCAGGAACGCTACCGTCAATATTGGTGCCCAACGGGGTTTCGCGCGCTGCAGGCCGAGCTCGCCTGTTATCCGATGCTCGACGACCACGAGGTGGTCGACAACTTCGGCACCCACCCGGACCATGCGCTCCCGCGTTGGGATGCGCTGCGCCATGGTGCCCTCGATGCTTACTTTGACTACCAGGGCATGCGCGTCACGCGGCCGACATCTGAGGGTGGCTGCCCGCGGGAGCTCGACTACGGTTTTCGTTGGGGCGGAGCGTCGGTTTACGTCATGGACGTGCGCTCCCAGCGCCGCACGCATGATGACGTCACGGAGTGTTACAGCCCTGCGCAACTCGAAGCCCTGCGCACTTTTCTGCTCGAGCAGCGCGATCAGTCCTTGCTGGTGCTCGTCACGACCATACCCTTGCTCTACCTCGATAGTAAGATCGCAGGCGTCGTGTCGGTGGTGCTCGGTGAAAGCTCGGATCTCCACGAGCGTTGGTCTCATCCCCAGTGTGTCGCGCATCGCAACCGTTTACTTTCCCTGCTGGTGGAGCATGCGCAGCGCCATCCTCAACAGACGATGCTGCTTTTGGGAGGCGATGTTCATGCCGCCGCCGCTTACGAGCTCGAGCTCGAGGGCGGCGGTCGCATCTATCAACTCGTCACGAGCGCCATTTCCAATCACGAAACGCTGCTGCACAGAAAGGTGAGCGAGCTCGCCTCGCAAATGATAGGCGAGGTGGAGATCGCACCGGGGCGTGTGCTGAAGGTAAGGTTGCTCGAGTCTGCTCGACCCGACGCTGCGACCAATCCCTACGGCGGGCTCAACATGGGGGTGGTCGACGTCAATACGGCAGAGGGCGTGTGCTCGCTGACGCTTCGCGTCATCAGTTATCGCGACGATGGTGATGCGGTGACCGTCTTCGAGAGCAAGCCGCTGTCGCGCTTCTCGGCTGGCAAGTAGCCCCCAGAGCGGTGCTCTAGGGGCGTTCACCCCTGTGTCTCCCCGCTGGCAGTGCTAAGAGGTCGGGTCATGAAGAAATGGTTGTTCGTAGCCGGTCTAACCCTGTCCGCATGCGTGCCCCAAGGCGAGTCGTCGTCCAGTACGGCGCAGTCATCGGCGAGCGCCTCGGGAAGCGACGCAAGCGCCTCCGCTGAGCCCGAGATGGTTTGTCATCGGGAGCGGCCTACGGGCACGACGATCTCAAGGCGCGTGTGCCGGCCCAAGGGCGAAGCGGCCAGCGAAGACGCGCAAAGCGCCATCAACGACCTTCAGCGGCGCGGACGGCAGGGCGTGCCCACAAACTGAGCTGGCTCGGCTTCGACACACTCAACTGGGCAGTAAACGTCACGCCTACTTTCGCGGCGTCGCAGAGCACCTGCGCGCAAGCGGCATCGATGTGTACCTGGGCCGGGTCGACCGCGCGGCCTCGATGCGCAACGAGCCGCACAGTAACCATTTTTTTAGGCGTCGCAGGACGAAAGGTCGCTCGCCTGGGCGCGAGGTCCGCACGCGGCCCGAAACTTGCTCGCGTCTTGGTCATGATGACATCCATCCTCGCCTCGATCAGAAAAACAGCGTTGTACGCGGCCTTTTTTGGCGCGTGTCTGAGTATTCCAGCCGCCAGCTCCGCCCAACTCCCTGACATCGCTGTCGTGGGTCTGGTGGGTAGTGGTGTCGATTCGGGAGATGCCGACAATAATCCCTACCTCCTGCAGCTCGGGGCGGCAGCCGAGCTGACGTTTTTGGGATACGTGGTCGGCGTGCGCGGAACCCGATCGCTAGGCTCCAGCGCCGATTGCGCGACTTCTTCCTGCACGGTCGTCAAAGACCTGCGCACCTTTGGCGCGGACCTGGGCTTCGATTGGGAATTCGCCCTGCTGCACGTGAGCCCGCGGCTCGGCGTCGGTAGGCTGACGGAACGGGACGGCGATATCGCTGCCATTTACCTCGAGCCGGGTGCCGTGGCCGACATCGAGATTCTGCTGCTTACGCTCGGCGCTGAGCTGCGTTACCGCGTGGCGATCAAGGAGCCCGACGCCAATGGCCTACTTGCCTACCTCCGGGTGGGCTTACGCTTTTAGGCTCATGCTTGGGCAGCGTACCCTCTACAAGCACATGAGCACAAAGACATGGTGGGCAGCAGGAGCAGCGGGCACGGCGGCGCGGGTCTGGGCCCGCCAGCGCCGTCAGCTCAAGCTCAAGGGGCGTCACGTCTTGATCACCGGCGGATCGCGTGGTCTGGGCCTGGCACTCGCGTGCGAGCTGGTACAGGCAGGCGCGCGTGTGGCGTTGCTGGCGCGCGACGAGCTGCAGTTGGTGAAGGCGCGCGACAGTATCCTCGGCAGCCAAGGGCAGGAGGTGGACCTCGCGGTGTGCGACCTGCGCGAACCTGAGCAGATCAAGCTCGTGGTAGCCTTACTCTTAGCGCGCTGGGGTCAGATCGACGTCCTAATCAACAACGCTGGCATCATCCAGCTCGGGCCCGTGACGCTTACGGACGTGGCCGAGTTCGAAAATGCCATGGCCGTGCACTTCTGGGCGCCGCTGCACACGATGCGCGAGGTTATCCCCTCCATGCGCAAGCAGGGCGGCGGACGCATCGTGAACATCTCGTCGATCGAAGGCAAGCTCGCCTTCCCGCTGATCGCACCTTACTGTGCGAGCAAGTTCGCCCTGATCGGTTTATCAGATGCGTACCGTACGGAGCTCGCGCGAGAGCACATCTACGTCACCACGGTGGCGCCTGGTTTGATGCGCACGGGCTCGCCCTCTGACGCGCAGCGCGCGGGCGAGCGAGCGCGGGAGCACCGCTGGCTTTCCACGGCCTTTTCCATGGGGTTAGCGGTGCCGCTTTGGTCGATGAGCGCCGAACGCGCAGCACGGCGCATCGTGCGCGCTTGTGTGCGCGGGGAGCGCTCGCTCGAGCTTGGCCTCGCCACTAAGGTCCTTATCCGCGCGCAGGCCCTGTCGCCCTCGGTCGTGGGCGCGATGATGGAGCTGGTGAACGGTCTGTTGCCCAGGGTAAGCAGCGTTGATGGTGCTTTCATACGCTCGGGTTGGCAAAACCCGTCGCGTTCGTCGGCCTCGCTGCTCCCGCGTTTGGCAGACCGGCAGATCGAGCCTGACGACGCGCTTTAGCGGGCGGAGCCCGTCCTTGCGGCTCGGCCGCGCTAGTGGTGACAGAAACAGTGTCATCTCTAAGATGCTCAGCGTGCGCAAGGCTCACAGCACGAAGGCACTTCGAGTTGCGGCCGATTGGCTCCTTCACTAAGGGAACCACCATGATGCGTCACAAGCTAAAGCTATGTCTGTCGACCCTTGCCGCGGTGGCATCGTGCGCAACGCCCGCCGCGCCGCCCGTAACGACCGCCCCCAACGCGAATGCTGAAGCGAAGCCCACTGCGGAAGCTACCAGCAACTCCCCCGAGCTGGGCACCTTTGGCGTCGACTTGGCGGGCATGGACCGCTCCATTCGCCCCGGCCACGATTTCTACACGTTTGCCGGCGCGCAATGGATGAAGGAGAATCAGATCCCGTCCGACCGCTCGCGCTGGGGCATGTTCGACGAGCTGCGTGAGGAAGCCGATGCCAACGTGCGTAAGCTGCTCGACGAGCAGGTTCGCGCCAAGGGCGAGCCGAATAGCAACGCCGCGAAGGCCGCCAGCTTTTACACGACCTACGTTGATACCGCAGCTATCGACCAGAAGAGCTTTGCGCCCGTCCAAGCTGACCTTGAGGCGATCGCCTCGGCCAAGACCCACGACGACATCGCCAAGTTGATGGCGCGCCCTGACCTGAAGCTTGCTTCACCGATTGCCGCCGACGTGACGATCGACGAGACGGATCCTGACCGTTACGTGGTGGCGATAGGCCACAGCGGCCTCGGGCTTCCCGAGCGCGAATTCTATCTGAAGGACGATGCGCAGTTTAAGGAGATCCGTCAGAAGTACCAAGAGCACATCGCCAAGGCGCTCTCCATGGTGGGTGATAAGAAAGCCACCGCCAATGCCGCTGCCATCGTGGCGCTCGAATCGAAAATCGCCGAACGGCACTGGCCGATAGCCGACCGTCGCGAGCGCGAGAAGACCTACAATCCGCGCACATTGTCGGAGTTGCAGAAGGAAGCTCCCTCGTTTCCTTGGAAGACCTTCCTAGGTACAGCAGGTTACGGCGACCAGGAGAAGTTCATTGTCGCGGAGAGCACCGCGATGCCTAAGCTTGCGAAGTTGTTCTCCGCGACGCCGGTTGCACAGTGGAAAGCATACTTAACCTACCACTTGCTGCACGCTTATGCGGACGTGCTTCCTTCGACCCTCGACGCAGAGGTCTTCGACTTTCACGGCCGCATCTTGAACGGCCAGCCGGAGCAGCGCGAAAGATGGAAGCGCTCCGTCCTCGCAGTCAACGACGCGCTTGGTGACGCGGTCGGTGAGCTCTACGTAGCGCGCTACTTCAAGCCCAAGGCGAAGGCCGAAATGGACCGACTCGTCGAGAACCTGCGCAAGGGTTACGCGGTGCGCATTCAGCAGGTCGATTGGATGACGCCCGCGACGAAGAAGTTGGCGCTCGAGAAACTGGCAACCTTCCGTCCGAAAATCGGTTACCCCTCCAAGTGGAAGGATTATGCGGCACTCGAGGTTACCCCGGGTGACGCCTATGGAAACGCCAAGCGCGCGGCAACCTGGCAACACGCGTACTACCGCGACAAGCTCGGCAAGCCCACAGACCGCGACGAATGGTTCATGAACCCGCAGACGGTCAACGCATATTACAATCCCACCTTTAACGAAATCGTCTTCCCCGCTGCCATTCTTCAGCCGCCCTTTTTTGATCCGGAGGCCGACGAGGCCGTCAACTACGGCGCGATCGGCGGTGTCATCGGCCACGAAATGGGCCACGGTTTCGACGACCAGGGCGCGAAGTCAGATGCCAAGGGCGTGTTGCGCACGTGGTGGGCGCCCGCCGATGTCGACGCTTTCAAACAGCGCACCGATACCCTTGCTGATCAATACGCTGCCTTCGAGCCGCTGCCCGGCATGAAGGTCAACGGCAGGCTCACCCTGGGTGAGAACATCGGCGACATCGGTGGCCTTACGGTAGCCCACCAGGCTTACCAAATCGCGCTCGATGGGCAGGCCGCGCCGGTGATCGATGGCTATACGGGAGACCAGCGCTTTTTCCTCGGCTGGGCCCAGGTGTGGCGCACGCTGTATCGCGATGAGGCGCTCCGTAATCAGGTGATGGCCGATCCCCACTCGCCGGCCATGTACCGCGTCAACGGTGTCGTTCGTAATCTCGATGCCTGGTACTCGGCCTTCGATGTGAAGGCAGGCGATCCGCTTTACTTGACCCCGGAGCAGCGCATCAAGATCTGGTGAGGTACACCCGTCACGTATGATCAACCTGACGGATAAGGTGTGCCTCGTGACCGGTGGCGCCGGCGGTATCGGAGCCGCGATTACCGAGAGCCTGGCCAAACAGGGAGCGCGCGTTCTCGTGCACTTTCATGGCAACGAAGCCCGCGCACGTGCCCTGTGCGCCGAGTACGGGCCGGAGCGGCTGGTGGGCCTGCAGGCCGACCTGGGCACGCGCGACGGCGCCTTTGGCCTGTGGCGCGCCTCCCTGGCGATCCACGGTCGCATCGACGTGCTGGTGAACAACGCAGCGGTCGCGCCGGCTGCCGCGCTCGACAGCGAGCCTGAGGCTTGGCACGAGGCCTGGGACGCCGTGCTGCGCGTGAACCTCGTCGCGGCCGCCGACTTGTGTCGGGAAGCGGTCAAGCACTTCTGTAGCCGAGATGGCGGCATCATCGTCAACATCGCTAGCCGCGCGGCCTTTCGCGGCGACGCGCCCGAGTACATGCACTACGCCGCGTCCAAGGCCGGTCTGATCGCGCTTACACGCAGCCTGGCGCGCGGCTTTGGAGCGCAGGGCGTGCTCGCCTACGGCGTGGCGCCCGGTTTCGTCAACACGAGCATGGCGCAACCCTTTATCGACCGCTACGGCGCCGACAGCATCCTGCGCGACATTCCCTTGGGAGAGCTGGCGAACCCCGACGACGTGGCGAACGTAGTCACCTTCCTGTGCTCTGGTCTTGCGCGCCACGCTACCGGCACCACCATCGACATCAATGGCGCATCCTACGTGCGTTGAGAGTTTCGTGGGCTCGAGAACACTCCAGCCTGACAGAGCGGCGGTTTGCAGACTCTCGGGGTGAAGCGCTGCGCATTCGTGAGCCTTTGAGCGCGCGCAGGGGCCCCTTGCCGCGAGCGCTCGTAGCGAGCTGCTATGCGGCGCCCCGATACCGCGTCGCGAACGACCGCAGTCGATTCGCTGAGTTGAGCGGACCTTACTCTCATCACGGAAGGTGTCACTTCTCGGATAAGCCAGGGGGGCCCTTGGAAAGGCGTGACCAGAGTGCGCCGATTCCCTCGATGAAGAGCGAACGGCGGCTGTCATCATCTTCAGCCGTGGCGGGGTCGAAGGGTAGCTGCTGTGGATCGATGACCTCTAGCACCTTACGCTCTGCATCTGTCGGAGAGGGATGCAGGCGCAGCCGTCCCTGCCTGCGCTGAGCGAAGCCGTCGAGAGCTTCGACGAGATCGACAGGGGCGCATGCTTCTGTGTTCATCACTCCAAGGTGCTCCGCGATCAGACCTTCGCGCGCCCGTGCGATCGATTTGCCGAGCGCGTCGCCTGGATCTTGAGTCTCCACCGAGAGGTTCAACTCGGTGTCCAGGCCCATGCTGCGGTTGGTAAGGTTGGCAGAACCCGCTGTGAGAAATCGATCATCGACGATCATGATCTTCGAGTGGATGTACGTGGCTCGCTTTGGCTCCCCGCCGTTCGCTGTCGCGGGGACCGTATAGTAAAGCCCCAGACGATTGCGGGTCCCAGCGGCCGCTTCTCGCAACTGGGTGATGACTTGCGCCTGCGCCAGACCGAGCGCGACTTGCTCCTTGAGCGTCTCTGCCTCCATATTGAGCACGAGCACGACGGACAAGGGCAGGTCATCGTCTTTGCGCAGACGCGCAGTCAGCGCCTCGCCCAACTCTTTGGAGCTAAAGTACTGGGTCTCGATGTAGATGAGTTGCTCGGCTGCCGCGATCGCGTCGAGGTAGAGGTCGCAGATTTCGCGACAGCCCTTCGTCTGCGTGGGTGAGCCAGCGGGGTCCGTGCGGCTGAGTGCGACCCGGGATGTGGTGAGCGGCACCGCACCAGGCATGTCGTAGCTCGGAAGATGTGTCGATACTTGCGGCAGCTTGAGCGGCTCGCCGACAGCGGCTTCCCAGCGGCAGGTAAACAGGGTCGCAAGCTCGGCAGCGACTTCCGTGCTTTCGATGTAGGTCTGCACGTCATGAAAGGGCTTGTGGGGCTCGCCGCGGCTTACGCGCAGCGGGTTCGGGTCCTTGTGCCCGCGATCGTCCCAGCGATGGTCGCAAAGGTCGAGCCCGCCAAGAAACGAAAGCTGTCCATCGATCACGACGAACTTCTGATGATGCGAGCCTTGATCGGAGTGGTTGCTATCAAAGCGGAAGGTAATCCGGTCATGGCTTGACCAGTTGAACCTGAGCTCCTGCATCCACTCCCGTTCGAGCGCGAACACGGCATGGAAATCCCACGCCAGAAGGTAGATGTGCAAGTTCGTGTTTCGCTCACACAGGGCGTTCAAATACTTGAGCAGCGTCAGGGGCAGCGGCGCGTCAGCAGACTCCGGACCGCGAAGGAGACAGGCGTCCGTATCGAACTGCCAGCCTGCAAGTAAGATGTAGTGCTGGGCCGTGCGAGCCACGTCGTAGAAGGCGCGATAGTAGTCGTCGCCGTCGACTAACAGGCCAGCCCGCGTGACAGGCTGCTCGCACCAGACGTTTCGAGGGGATTGGAGAATAGGCCGCATCGCGCATCTTTAGCAGTTTCGTTGCCGCCTACCGCTCGCCCCTTCACGCCCCTCTTGCCATTCCTTCTCGCTGGTGGGACGAAACGCTCCACCGCCTCTCGGCCCCAACTCGTCAGAACGCGTGCCACGGTCTACAGTCGCAGCGAGCTACCCGGATGAAAGATGGACACGACTCGGCCGGCGCAGCGCTGAGCCGCGCGCAGAGCGCCGACGTACTGCGCTACTGGCTTGCTTCGTTGCGGCTTGAAGAGGCGCTGCAAGCACGCCCGCAGGCGCGCCGCGCCCCCGTCGCGCTCGAGCCGCCACGTCTGGACATGCCCACGCCGGGGCAGGAATACTTTAAGGTCGCACTCAATCGCGAGCTCGGCGCGCTACTCGCGGACGACACCCCCCTTGTGCAGCGCATGGATGGCGAGCTTGGGCGCTTCTTCCAGACGTGGCTCTACGCGCAGTATCGGCGCAGCCGCGACGACGGCGAGCTTTCGCACCTCTTGTGCTTCCCCGTGGTGCACCTGCCACGCGGCGAGCTAGCAGGGCTTTTGCGTTTTGGCGTGCGCCTGCGCTTTGGCACGCACGCGGGGCTAATCTTTCGCCCACCGACCTGGGCCGAGCGACAACGTGGCGTCTATCCCGAGCCGCCCGACGAAGTGCGCGTGATGAGCGTGCCGCGCGCGGAAGGGGCGTGGCCGTTTTTCGTCGACACGCGCTTGCTGCGCCATCCCCTGGGCGTGCCGAGCGAGAGCATCGATGCACTGTTTGACGCGCTGCGTGCCTGCGACAGCGCTTCGCCGCAGCAGATGCTGGCCCTTGTGATAGCGAGCCTTGAAAGTGCAGTGGGTGCGCGCCCGAGCGAAGACCCCGTGGCGCTCCAGGCGCTCGCCTCTGACATCGCAAGCAGCGTGGGCAACGCAGGCAGCGCAAGCGGCGACATAGACGCTCTGCTCGTACGACTGACGGTCGCAGTGCGCGCGCTGCTTCAGCGAGCGGGTGCGCGGGCGCAGGTCTATCCGGTCGGCCTGGTGGTCGATGGCAGTCAGGCGAAGACCACCTGGCACCTGCAGCGCGAGCTTACCAGTCTGCTCGACGCGCAGGACGACGACGTCTGGCCGCTACAGAGCGCCCTCGGTCACTACCTTACGGGTCAACCGGTGTCGAGCGACGAAGGGCTGCAGCGCGCCCTGTTCGATGGTCCGGCGCTGACCAAGCAGCAGCGGGTCGTAGCTCGTCAGTTCTGGGGCTCCCAGCTCAGCGCGGTCCAGGGGCCGCCAGGCACGGGCAAGACAACGTTGATCCTGCACCTGTGTGCCGAAGCGCTGCTGCGCCAGGTCGAATCCCTGGTCGATAGCGGAACGATGGCAGACAGCGCGTTTGTCGTGACGAGCAGCAATAACCGAGCTGTCGACAACGTGGTGGATCCGCTTGCAATGCGCGAAGGTCTGCCGCTGGCGCTGCGCGTGGGTAACCGTCAGGTCTGCGAGCACACGTTGTCTGCTCAGCTGCGTCAGACGCTGGCTTTTCTGCACGAGGCGGAGCGCGAGCCTTCGTCTGCACGCCGGGATGCGCTGGCCCGCGCCTGTGATCAGTTGAGAAGAGTGCGCGCTGAGATCGACCAGCTGCTTGCCCCATGGCGGGATGCCCAACGACGTCAGAAAGAGCATGCACGCCTGACTCAAGCGCTGTCGAAGTTGCCCGCGTCTCCAGCGACCGAGCAGACCGATGACAGCCCAAACAGCGCGCACGCTCTCGCCCAGCATGCGCAGCCGCTACTGAACGCGATAGCTCCGCTTGAGAAGCGCTTTGTCGCGCTCAGTAAGCTGTGTGAAGCCACCCCGGGTCTGGTCCAGGTCAATGCGGTCGCGCGCCATTACGGACGCACCGCCGCGCGCGACCTGCCCCGCTTTGAAGCAGTGCTGGCTAAGGCCCATCTTACACTCGAGCTACCCTTACCACCCCTGGTCGTGCCCATGGCCTTACCTGAGCTGATGGAAGCCTGGGAGGACGCAACCGAGCTATGTCTGACGCGCTTGGTGGCGCTACGCGAGCGACTCGAGCGCGTGTGCGCTGCGCATCACCTTACCCTTGAGACGAGACGTCTGCGCGAAAAGCTTACCGTGCTTGGCCCAGTGCCCAACGCCCTGCCAGAGGTAGAAAACCACGACGCGCTTTGCCACGAGCTGTTCCGCGCGGCAGTGACGGTTCGCGAGGCTTGGGCCAAGGTAAACGCCAGTGAGCTGCGCACGGCCGTCGAAGCCGCGCTCAGCGTGGTCAAAGAAGAGCGCTCGCTGCGGCCGCTGTTTCGTAACGATCCCAAAAGCGCCACGCTGCTGCGGAGACTCTTTGGCATCTGGGGCTCCACACTGCTTTCGCTCGGCAATTGCTTTGCGCTGGACGCAGGCAGCATTGCCCAGATCGTCATTGACGAGGCAGGGCAGTGCCATCCCGCCCACGCCGTGTCGGCACTGATGCGCGCACGCTCGGCGCTGGTCATCGGCGACGTACATCAGCTGGCCCCGGTGATCGAGCTCGGTCGTGACGATGAGACGCGACTCCTGCAGTCGTGCCGGTTGAGCACGTCGCCCCGCACGCTCTTACCCTATCGGATTCACAGCGAAGCCTGGGTCTCCGCGCAGACGCTGGCCGACCGCGCGGTACAGAAACGCCAAAAGCTTGTGGACCACTTTCGCTGTCAGCCGGAGATCATCGCGGTCTCCGATGCCTTGTGCAGCTACGGCCTTACGGTGCATACGAAACGCGCGGAGCGCAGCCTAGAGCTCGACTTTCTACGCCATCCGGTCCTGTTCGTAGACCTGCGCGGCGAGCAGGAGCGCCTCGCGGGCAGCCTGTGCAACGAGCTAGAGCTGCGCGAGACCTTGAGCTTAGTTTCCTGCATGCTGCGTGCGGGCGTGGCGCCGACCGACATCGCGGTCATCACACCTTACCGTGGCCAGCTCGAGCGCCTGCACCGGGGCTTTTCTGACCTGCGCGTGCCTACCGAGTACAGCGCCGAGCTTGCCGAGGGCGCGACCGGCCAGGGGCGGGTAAGTCACGGCCTGGCGCTCGGCACGGTGCATCGCTTTCAGGGCGGAGAGCGCAGCATCGTGCTGTTCAGCAGCGTGGTTACTCGCGTGGGCGGGCTCGGCTTTCTCAACACGCGGCCCAACTTGCTCAACGTCGCCATCTCGCGCGCGCAGCACCACTTCGTGTGTCTCGGGCACCGTGCCGTGCTGGCCGAGGGCATCAGGACGCGGCATTTAGTGCAGGCTTCCCGTGCGCTCGAGGCGCAGGAGTATAGTTAACTAAGCGCCCGCCGCGACGGCGGCACCATGTTTGGGCGCTCGTCCGCTGGCAAGGCGCTTTTTCGCGCGCGTGTAGCCTTCTGTGTCCGCTGGCTTGCCGTCGGCCCATGCACGCGCCATCGGCACGAACGACTTCTGCCATGCGGCAGATAAACGAAGGCTGACAAAATCCCGGTATAAGGTTTCGAGTAACTCCTCGGACTCCTGCGTGAGTCGCATCCGCTCGTAAAACGCCTCGTGGGCCTCGTGATCTTCGTCTTCTGCGCTCTTCTTCTTGGCGCGGCGCTTGGGGGCCATCTCCTCGAGAATCGGGTTGGGACCATCGTCCTCGTCGAGCACGGTCGCAAGCTTCAAGCCCGACACGCCGAGCTGGTCGGCTTTGAGCACAAAAGCAGTATCGTGATCTCCGAGTGTGATGCGCAGACCCGCACTCTCCGGCAGTTGACCGCGCAGCAGCGCTTCTTTGGCATCCCGTGTCAGTCCGGGCGATTGCGCCGTGATGCGCGTGCTCTCTTTGCCAGAGGACAACACGATCCGTCGCTCGATCCAGAGACCAAAGCTGCCGCGCGTCTCGGTGCTGAGCGTGGCGTCAAACAGCTCCGATTCGACCCAGAGCCAGAGTAAGAATTCGCGGCCCACGAAGCGGCGCGCCTCAATGCGGTCGGCGAGCTGCATCACGCCTCCCCTGACAGAAACAGCGTGGGTGAAAGACCTTCCCAGGCTTTTTCTTGCGCTTCATCGAGCCCTAGGCGAGCTGCGAGTGTGTAAGGTGACTCCGCGAGCAGCTCGAGATGGAAGGTTTTTTTGAACAGCTCGCTCATGTTCATGATCGCTTTGGGCGACTGGCTGAAGAAGCGCACAATCCCTTCTTCGAGCGACCACGACAGATCCACCGTGCGCATCGCCGGCATGGTCAGCTTGCGCAGTTTTCTCACCACCAGCTCCTTGAGCTCGGTTTTTTCCTGACGGCTCAAGCGCTCCCGGCCCTTTTTGACTCGGTAGAGCGTCTCTGCCTCGCGCAGCTTCGCGCGCACGAGTGCACCGGACAAGACCCAGCGATCGGTGCGAAAGCCGAGATTGAGGTACGTGTTGAAGAAGACGTCGGCGTAGTCGAGCTCGGGCTTGGGATCGGAGATCGCCCACCAACCAAAGCGCTCGAGCGCGTCGTCATCAGCGGTGAGAGGCTTGATCGTGCGTAAGCGAATGGCGCGCATGAAGCGCTGGCGAAAGTCTTCGGGGACTTCCCCTTGCACGAAAAATCGCGTGTAACTCAGCGAACCGGTAAGCGCAGGCATCGCGCTGTGTAGCGTCGGCAACTGGCAGGCTCAAGCCCAGAAAAAGTATTGCTTTAGTTCGGATTGGGACCGCCGCCGCCCACAGTGCAGGTCGGACCGTTGGCCCCGCCCGAGCCGTAGTCGCTGCAACCGCCGGGACCGCACGAACGAGCGCGCACAGACACGTTCTGCCTGCTGCCAGCTTTGATGACGGTCGCGCTCAGCGTGGACCATGAGCCGCTAGCAATTCCGTATTCCTTCGTGACCGATGTGATCGGCCCGCCACCGCTCGTGCCCTCGAATAGGCACCACCCACCGGGCAATACACTCGGCCTGTGCTGTCTTTGATCGGGATGAAGGACTCGATGCACGGCGCTGCGCCGGGGCCCGGCACATACGTCGACCAGACGACGCCTTCGTGATTGTTGCTCTGGGAACCCAGGTTGCCAAAGCACACACTCTCGAAGTCGGTGTAGTCCAGGATTTCCTGCATCACGCCGAAGCAGGGCGAGTTTGCGCCGTAGTACTCGCCGAAGCCGTAGGCAAATCCGCCGCGCTGCTTGTCCGCCGTGGACATCTCGGGAATCGCATCCACCTCGCCGCCGAGAAAGATCTGGGGCGTGCGGCTCGAACCCCCACTCTGTGCGACCTGAGCGTTGACGCCGTCGGCTGCCGTGAGCCAGTCGTGCAGGTGCGCGAAGCGCTCGTGGTTCATATCGCGCAGCAGGCCGAAGTCGGCCGTGGCACCCTTGATTCCAGCTGAGTTGACGAAGTCGAGGATCTTGTTCTTGACCCACTCGTTGACGCTATCGGGTAGCCAACCCGGCACGATGCGTGGCAGGTCGTCGAGCGAAAATCGCTGTGCGCTGACGAGCTGTTCGCTGTCCGACGCGTGCTCGGTAGCGAACACGAAGTCGAGGCCCATCGCTTTCATCGCCTGAATGGTCCCGCGATAGCTGACGCCCATCTCGCCCTCGTTGTCTGTGCCCTGCGAGTGGTAGTGCAGGTCGCCATAGCTCCATTCGGAGCCAAACCGAGGCAGCGGCTTGTCGCCGTAGTGGACGCGCAGAACCTCGCCAAAGAAGAACGCGGGCTCACTCTCCGCTGTCATCCAGCGCATGCTGGCGCGGGCGGCATTCAGCTGCTGCAGAAGCATCTCAGCGGAAAGCTCGAGGTTGTTAGGCCTGCACGAAGCGCTGCGGCTGACCCGGGCAAACACCATCAGCTTGGCGTCCTCGCCGGGGGCGTAGCTGCCAACGGGGCGATAGAGGGCGACTGCGTTCCACTCCGCCCAGTCACTGATCGTAAGCACCCCGTCGGGAGAGTCGCCGGCCCACATGCGCTTCAGCTGATGAAAGTCGCCGGGTCCGCCCGCGGGCAGCCCGGTGTCGAGCCACTGACGCTTAGCCTCGATTTCATGGAACTGCGACGGTGGGATGAAGTCACAGGCGAGCGGGCGGGATCGTCACCGACTTCCAGTACGTACAACCCGCAGAACCGCCGGATCGGCATCACGTCGTTCTGCAAGTCGACGCGATCTGGTTGAAGCGAAACATCGGCGATGGTGAACACCAGGGGAATCGCGTCGTAAGTCACGGGACCCAAAGCAGGATCAGCGCTCGGCTCCAGGCGCCAAGGGACGTCGATTTGCCACTCTACACCGTTGTACGTGCCGACCCCGCCGATGTCGCTGTACAGGGCCTGCTGTGCCTCGCTGACCTCATCGGCCCCGCCGTCGACTTCATCGATCGCCATCTCCGCGACGCAGCCGCCCACACCCACGAGTGACGCGAACGTCATCAGCACCAAGGTACGCATCACTTCAAACCTCCCGCCCGCGCGGCATCCACGCGATCACGTTCTGTACTACGCGGGGAGGAGGGGGGACCTGACAAGCGCGCCCGTAACAGTGGGGCGGAGTCGCCGGGGAACAACGTGCGTGCGGAGTCAGCGCGTGGCCGTTGTGGCTTCACCTGCTCTTGATCGCTCGCAGCTGCACGAGGAGCCCAAGCTTAACTTTCCAGTGCATATCAGTCGCGATGGCGCCCGGCGCAGGCCGGCGGCCGCAAGCCTATCTGGAAACGAGTGCGTCCAGCTCCCTGCGCACCGATCGGTAAACCTCATCCGCGCGAGCGGTGCCAAGCTCCACGATCATCGCCTTCATCTTCTGCTCTGTCGCGCTCGTTGTGGAAGGTGATCGCGTCACGGGTTTCACGGAGCCGGCGGCTACTGCGGGCTGCTTGGTCGCCTGGGACTTCTTCTTGCTCTTCGACTTCTTTGCCTTCCGTCCGCTCGTGGCCGCGGCACCCGAGGGTTGTGCAGCGTTCGACGGGACGGCGGGTTTAGCGCTCTTGGCTTTGGGCCGCATCGCCGACTGGACGGTCCATACGTACTTCTCGTTGAGCTCCAGACCGGCCTCCTTGGCTTTTGCGATCACCTCTTTTGCAGGTGTATTGTCCGCCAGCGTCCGAATGAATCCGGACTTGGAGATCTTGTCGCCTGTGTTGCTCTTGTTCTTGGTTGCCATGGGAGTCCTTTCGCGAGAGCGCTACGCCGCTGCATCGCGCCTGTTCGGGGCGGAGGTTACTCCAGACTCGGCCAAGATTCACGTATTGAGCCGTCAGGGCCGTGCGTCGCATCTAACGAAAGGCGGATATCGTGTTCACGACGGTACCGGCGCTCCACCAGGAGTGTGCAGAGATCGAGGAGCAGCTCGACGCGCTGATGCGAGGTGAAATGCCGCGCTCGCACTGGGCCGGGAGCCACGTCAGGAGGTCGCCGAAGAGTACCTCCTGCTTGTGCGGCGCCGTCGCACTCCAACGGGAGCTCGCGGAGCGCTACCGGGCGTGCAAGAGAAGCGCGGACCCGAATCGCCACGACGTTGCGGAGCTCGATGCCGACGTCGACGCGGAAGCGCTTCGAGCATCGCTGACATGACAACGCGCTCGTATCGCACGGATGCAGCTGAGAC
>JBBSJC010000131.1:0-16013 GCA_038257655.1 Polyangiales bacterium
CATTGCGGGCCAGACGTACGGAGAAATGGTGAAGGGCCGAGCGGGCGGCGGCTCGGACGTCTTCGTTCAGGCTCGCACGAATGATGGTGAGGTGCTGTGGACCCGCCAACTCGGCACCGATACCACAGACGACGCCCTAGCTATCGCGGCCTCCGCAGGCGCCGTGTACGTGGTCGGCACCACTGCCGGAGGCTTCCCCGGTTTCTCGCGCAAGGGCCTCTGGGATAACTTCCTCATAACGGTCAAGCGATGAGTGGCGTCGGGACATAAAAGTCAGTGACCGATTCCCTGAACACAGCTCGACGCCGTCGCGAAGGTAAGGCGTAGCGACCATGAGTCGAGCGGTGCACGTGGTCGCCGTTGGAGCACGCACGCCTGTCGGCCTGCAGGCGGAGAGCGCCGCAGCGTCCGTGCGCGCTCGCATCAGCCGCGTTCGAGCGCATCCATTCATGGTAGATAGCACGGGCGAAAAGCTGCGCTGTGCTTACGATGCCAGGCTCGACCCTTCGCTCATGGGCGCTGCCCGCCTTCTGGCCCTCGCGCACGCAGCCTTGGGCGAGCTACACAGTAAGGTGACCCGCAACACTCCAACCCCCACGTCGGTTCCTGTTCTGGTCGCGTTGCCAGAGTCACGGCCCGGTCTTCCTGCACACCATCTCGAATGGTTGGTGCAATCGCTCGGTGCGCAGTGGCTGGCTAATCTCCAGGCGCTTCAAGTACACGCGGTCGGCGTCGGCCATGCGGGCGCGCTTCATGCATTGGAGACGGCAGCGGGGATGGTGGCACAGGGTAAGGTTGAGCTGTGCATCGCCGGCGGGGTAGACAGCTACCTTGAAGCGGACAGCATCGCCTGGCTCGACTCCGAGCGGCGCCTCGCGTGTGACGACATCCGAAGCGGCTTTCCACCCGGGGAGGGTGCGGGCTTTCTAGCGTTGGCCAGCCAGAGTGCACGTGTGCGCCTCGGCCTGCCTTCGCTTGCGCGGATCCGTGGCATCGCAACCGCTCACGAAACGCGCGCTCTTGACAGTGACGAGGGAACACTCGGCGAGGCGCTTACTCAGGCCGTGCTCGCGGCGGGCGCGGACCTGCAGCCTGACCGCGAAGTGGTAACCGACCTTTACTGCGACATCAACGGCGAGCGTTGGCGCACCGACGACTGGGGCTTTGCCTTATTGCGCAGCCAGCGGCTCTTTCAGGATGGCAGCGTGTACACCTCTGCGGTGGGCGAATGGGGTGATGTCGGGGCAGCCTCTGGCGCCCTGGGCTGTATCCTGGCCATTCAGGCTTGGCAGCGACGCTATGCGAGAGGTCCGCGTGCCATGGTATGGGGCAGCTCGTGGTCCGGTCTGCGCGCGGCGGCCGTGCTTGAGCAAGGAGCGGAGTGAATCGTGGCCAGCGTCAGCATCAATCCGCCCAAGACGCCTGTCACGAAGGGGAGCAGTGGCATCGCGGCTGCGACCTTACCCAACGTATGCAAGATGCCAGGGCCGCCGCCGCCCTTCGTACCGACTCCGCTTCCCAACATCGGACAGAGCGGTAAGCAGCCGCAGGGCTACTCCAAGAAGGTGCTGATCGAAGGCCAGCCGGTGGCCATCCGCGGCGCAAGCTTTGGCTCCTCGGGCGACATTGCGAGTAAGGGCACGGGCGGCGGCATCGTGTCGAACAACGCGGAGGGGCCGACCAAGTTCCTCGGGCCGGGCTCCTTCGACGTGACGATCGAAGGTAAGAACGTGCAGCTCTTGGGCGATCAAATGCTCAACAACTGCGGCCCCGCGGGCAGCCCTGCCAACTCCGCCACGATGGCGGGCGTGCTGCAGGCCCCTGGGGCTCCCACGGTCTCGCTCGTGGCTGACCTCCAACAGATCGCGGACGAGTGCAATGCAAAGGTGAACGAGGAAGCGGGTATCGTACCTCCTGCCAAGCCGAGCGGCCGACAGTGCACCCAGCTCGGGACGAAGAAGCACTCCTGCTGCGAGGCCAAGATCAAGGAGGCCAACAACCCGCGAGTCAAGTCCGAGCAGCCGTTCAACAAGGATGGCTCGCCCTCCCCCAAGACGCGTGGCCAGGCGCTGGCCGCAGGGCGCGGGGCGGCGCAGAAAGCCAAGGCAGCGGGCGGCGACAAGGCTGCGCAGAAGGCTGCGTTTGGAAAAGCATTCTTCCCCAACTTGCCACCGATTCAGCTCGATGTTGTGATCCTGAAGAACCCGGCCTTGCCGGCGACCAAGGACAACATCGAGAAGGTCGTCGATTTCAAGTTCAACTGCAGTGACAAACCCAAGATGAACAAAAAACAGTTCAAAAAATATACTGCTGCGATGGATGGTAAAAAGCCCCAGTTGATCCACGCATGGTGAGAAAATGAATCCGATCCGAATCACAAGTGAGAAAGGTGGCCTGGTTGCGCGCGACAGTTTGCTACTCGCCTTCTTTTGTAAACGACCCGCGGCGGAGTTGCTAGCGAGCTTCGAGGCCGTCTTCGATCGCTGGCTCACCCAGACGCCTCCGGAAGCCAAGCTGTGGGCCTGCATCGGTGAGAATGCGGACACCTACAAGCCGTTCACAACTCGCTCGATGACACGTCTGCGCGCCGAGTTTGACCCGCGTAAGGTTCATCTGCGGGACGTCAATGGCTTGGACCTCGGCGGCCCGCAGCAAATCAATCCTGACTATCATTTCACGTTCAACGCGAGTCGCGAGATCTCGCCGGACGCCCTCGAAACCAACCTCCTGGAAGTCCGTTTGCCAAGCGAGCTCGCGGCGCCTGAAACCCTGAGCTCGTTTCTGGACTTCGCCCGCTTCGTCGCCGAGCACCTTCCCTATGACAGCGGCTACGGATCCCTGGCGCTCACCTGGGGGGTCGATTCTCAGGAATATGAGTTCAGCCTGGCTGTGCGCGGGCTCGCTGCCCGTCATCCCGGCTTCGATATGCCAGACAATCAAGCCGTCAAGTACCGCCTCGACAAGCAATCGCGCGGTGCGTACTGGCTAACCTTCGTGGGTCCTGACGCGTTGGCGAAGCTGGGCGGAAGTGACGCCCTACGGGCGAAGCTCGATCCGGCGATCGGCATGGAGCAGGTCGGAGTGGGCGTGATGTTGCGCGCAGGCGAAAGGCCGGAGCCGGGGGATGTGAATCGGGCTGAGAGGCTCCCGCTCGTGCGCTCCCTCGCCAAGGTTCTGGAGCCGGTGTGCAAGTTCGGGAGTGTCGGTTTGGACAATCTCTTCGTCGACGTGGAAGCGCGCGAGCGTTGGGAACGTCGGCACCTCGACTAGACTGGAAAACACGATGATCCGCACAAACTACCCATTGCCGTACGTATTCGAGGCTCCTACCGGCAACCCGTGGGATGGGCAGCGTCAGGTCGAGGTCTGGGTCGAGACGCAACAGCCCATGTCCAACGAGGATGCAGAGACACTGCAGAACTACGTCTTTCCATTCTGGCTGCTTGCGTCTGGAGGCGCGCTCGCTGGAGATGGTGTGCCTCCCGAACGCTCCTCCTGCGAACAACCTACGTTCTCGAGCAATGACCGTACCGCGTGCTTTCTCTTCGAGCAGTGTGAGCTAGACGAGCGCGCCAGTCTGTGCCTTCTAAGCTTACTGTTGGTTGTGCACGAGGAGGTGCCGCTCTCGCGTGTGCGCATTCACGCGTCGGGGTTGTCTCATTCGGCTGTACCGAGCGATCCTGGACTCGATAATCCCTATCCTGGCATGCCGGCACGCCCGCCGTTCGCCCTGACCATCGAAGACTCGGAGAGCGACGTGCGCACACTGCATGTCACCTGGAAACAAGAGCTGGACGAAGCACAGCGCGAGCAGGTGAACGCGGAGCTTGGAGGATTCGGTGCGTCCCTCTTGGCGGGAGCTTTTGGCGTAGCTCCCGTTTCTCCGAGCGAATGTAGCTGCACGCCGAGCGAAAACGCGGAGTGGGACGGCCCGCACATGAGCTGGGTGATGGAGGACTGTCGATTTCACTGGGCGGCGCTCGAATGCTTGCTGACCTTGTGCGCGTCTTTAGCGCAGCGGATCGCAGCCATTGCCGAAGTCGTCATCGAGTGAGATGTGCGCGGCGCGGCCGGCTCATGTCAGGTAAGGTTTCTCGCGGATGACGGTCTCGTCCAGGTAGTCAAGCTCGGCCGAGCGCACCCGCAGCACGGTTTGCCATACCATCATCACTCGAGGGGCTTCGGGCTCGACGATGACGCCGGTGAGACGACTCCTGTGCTCTTCGCGGCGTCGTCCGATGGAAGTACTGAAAGTAAGGTATACCTTGGGCAATTGAAAGCGCAGCACCCCCTCAGGAGTCATGTGCACGAGCTCGATAAGCTCGCCTCCGTGGAGGTACTGGGCAGGTCGTTGATCTGCCGGCGAACAAAGACTCGAGCGCACGTCCCAGTCATCCGGTAAGAGCGGCTTCTTCGTCTGCTCCCAGCGGGCGTCATAGGTTCCGGCATACTCGAGTCGTGGTGACCAGTAACTCGCGATGGGGCCGAAGCCCGCGGGACCGGCCTTGTTCAGGGCACCATGGGGATACTCGATGCTCGGCGCCCGCTGGTAGAGCAGTCTGTTTGGCTGCTTGGCAAAGCCGACGCCGACGGGATTGCGACTGTCGTAGGCATGCTGGCTTGGATCGGGAGCGCTCAGGTCCATGCCACCGTAGGCCTGCTCGTAGCAGATGGCCTGTTTGGTAAACGGCAGCGCTTCGTTGGGTATGTTGCCTCCGCCGAACACGCGAATTCCATGCACCAGAAGTATCTTTTGCAGCTCAGCCACGCGTAGCGACACAGGCACCGTGCGCGTCGCCTTACCCTCGGGTGCGTAAGCATGAGCGAGCACGGTCACGTCCGTGGTGGGCTTCATGGGGCCGAGGTCCGCTTCGTAGCGCACGCTGGATTTGCCCGGCTCACCGACATACTCCGCGGTCAGCAAAGGAGGTGCCTGCTCATCGGCAAGCTTGAGCGCACCCTCCGGGGCGAGGTCGAAGCTGGCTTTGACGGAGATGACCCAGTAATGCACGCCGAGCTTGTCCCGTATCCAGGTGCGCTCTGCAGCGTACGGCGTGCGATTCTTGAGGGCCCACATGATGTGCTATCCGAACACGCGTACCAGCGCGTGGTGCGACAGCCTACCTGCCGCTTCGAGCTGCAGTCCCTGACGTGCGGACCATGTGCGGGTGTCGATCCATGCCGCGCCTGCGGAGCGGATCAGAAGCCAGAGCGCAACGGCGTGCCTGCGTCGTAGCTGCGCGCCGCTGAGCGCGGCAAGTGCACTCCCCATCATCCACGGCTCACCGAGTAGTAGGCGCTGTCTGCCGTCGACGGTGGGAGCACGAACGCGCCAGAACGCGTCCAGGGCTTCGGGGTTGGGCAGCGGAAGTCCTTGCTCGACGATCGGCACCAGACTCGCGTCGAGATCGTCGTCTTGCAAGGGAGGTAACCCTTCCTCGTTCTCGCCTGGTTCGCCTGTCACCTTCAGATAAGGGTCTACACTCGTGTCGAGGCCGGTGATTACCGAGAACGCTTCGCCTGCGAGTCGAGCCGTCGTCTCATCCTCGCTCGCGACATGCTGGAGCAGGGAAGTAGCCACCGAAGTGGAGCCCGTATAGCCCAGCGCAAAGAGGGCTGCCGAGCGGTGACTGGTTCGGGATAGCTGGTGAAGCAGGAGCTCGTGATGGTGCTGTGCACCCAACAGCGCCACGAGCAACATGGGAAGGCCATGGCAAGTCTCGCCATCCGACGCGAGCTCTAAACAGCGCTGAAACGCGAAGGAGGAGCCGTGCACCAGCGCGCTGACCAGGGCTGCGTCGCGAACCTTCGCTGTCGGGTGAGAGGTCAGGAACTCAAGAGCAGGAAGGTGCCGTCGCGCGTCGGCTGTACGCGCGATACAGGCTGCCGCGCGCACCTCCTCGTCGTCTGCGGTCTGCAGAGAAAGCAGCACATTCCCGACGGCAAGTCCGCGACCTGCTGCGATGCCCAGAAGGACACGTCGCTCGCGCTGCGCAAGATCCTGCTCAAGCTTTTGGAGCAGCCAAGCTTCAAAGCTAGGAGGCGCACCGAGCACAAAGGCGTGCTGCGCACCTGCTGCGACCTCCGGGATGTCCGACCACAAGGCTTGGCCCACCACATCCTGCCGCCCGTGCGCGAGCAGTGCGAGGGCTGCGGCTAGAACACGTGCCTGTCGCGGCTCGCTCGGTTGCTCAAGCTCTGGCTTCAGTACGTGCTCGACCACTGCCGAGCCCGAGAGCACGAGTCCGTCGACATGAGCGAACAGAAGCTCCTCCGGCCCGCGCGCGAGATCGTGGAGTGTGTAAGCTGGAGAATCGAGCGCAGCACGCCATTGCGAGCACGCGTACTCGGCCTCGTCGAGGTGCTCTACGACCACGTCCCAGAGTACCGGGTCACTCACGACCTGCACTGCCTCAGGCATCAGTTGATCTTCACCGCGCCACCTTTGATGCGGTTGACGCCTTCGGAGCTCGTCTCTACGTAGGTGCCGCGCAGGACCACGCGGCCATTGCGTCGAAGGGTGATGCTCGCCGCACCGCACTTGAGCACGATCTCGTCCTCGGCCTCGATCACCATACGCTTTCCATCCACATGCGCTTCGATCGGCGGGCTCGACTCCTGGGTGCTCACGGGCGCGCTTACGGGCGTGATCAAGCCCACGATGACCGGTCGGTCGCTGCGCTCGGCATCGAAGGAAAGCAGGACCTCACGCGCCGTCTGAACGGCATGCTCGAGCGTCATGGGGTCGAGCGCGATCGTTGCCTTTGCCGGTAGAGGACCGTGGGGATTGTCAGGGTAGTCTACGAGTGGGTGCTCGGCCGCACCGACGATTCGGCCCACGCGCTGGCCACGGATTTCAAGTCCATGGTTCGCGCGCAGCTTGACTAGACTCGTTCCTGATCTTGCCATGCTCGTTCTCCCGCTCGCTGCGCCCATTACTTGATGGCGACCTTACTTCCGGTGATGGCGACATCGCCTGAGCCCTTGATGTTGATCTTGGCTCCCTTGATCTCGATGTCGCCGCTCTTCTTCAACGTGATCGTGGCACTTCCGCACTTGATCTGAAGCTCATCCTCTAGCTCGATCACGCCCTTCTTCGCCTTGATGCCCAGCTCCTCCTTGATCTCCACCAGCCACTTCTTGGCTTTCTGCGTCAGGGTCTCGCCGGCCTCGACGGTTACATTCTTCTTCGCTTTGATCTGCGCGTCCTTGCCGGACTTGAGAGACGCGCTCGCCCCCGCGGCTGCAGACCACGCGCCGGCCACGACGCTGCTGCGCGAGGCTCCCACTTTCTCGCTGAGCATGCCGCCGACCATGACGCTCTTCTTGGCGCCGACGATCTCGGTCGAGCCGATGGCGACCGTGACCTTCTGGCTCTTGCCCACTGTGCGCTCAGCCTGACCGCCGATGATCTCCGTCTGATTCGCGTTCACGGTCTGCGTCTGGTCGGACACCACCGTCCGCGATTCGGTCTTCTGGATGGTCGTGGTGTAGTTTCCACTGATGGTCTCGCTGTGGTCGCCACTCACCGTGATGGTCTTGTTCTTGGTCACCGTCTCGGTCTGATTGCCACCCACGCTCTTGTTGCGGTCGGCACCCACTTGAATGGTATGGGTCGTCTGCGCCTTCACGAGGAGCTCCTCCGATCCGTTCGTGTCGTCAAAACGCAGCTCGTTGTAGCGCTCGCGGTCCACGGAGGAAGCGGTCTTGATGCCGCTCTGGGTGGGCTTGTCGCGGTAGGGCGGCCTGTTCTGGCCGTTGTAGACGCAGCCCGTGATGATGGGTCGATCAGGGTCGCCGTCGATGAAGTGGACGATCACCTCCATGCCCACGCGCGGGATGAACTGGACGCCCCAGCCTATACCAGCCCATCCCTGCGCCACTCGTATCCAGCCGCTGGTGGTGCTGACCACCTTACTGTTCTTGTCTTTCTTCTTATCCTCCGGCGTAGGGGTGGTATCCCAATGAAACTTGACGCGCACGCGCCCATGCTCGTCCGTGGAGATGTCGCTGCCTTCTGCGCCCGAGTGCGGCACGAGCTTGTCGCCTTTCCCATTCACCACGATGGCGGTCTGCGGGCCCTGGATGCGGGGCTTCGGTCTCCGCTCGGGGCGGTAGACCTGTTGTCTCGGCACACAGGTGAACCGATTGCGGTAGTCGCCGTGATGACCCGCGTAGCCGGTGTTCAGGGCCGTGTCGCCATGGTGGGTGACGCTGGTGATGAGATACTCCGTGTCGACCACCTTCATGAAATGGCCAGGCCGCAGGCACACCACGTTGCTCGTGCCTGTCAGGCTGTGTCGGTTCGCGCGATAGGCGTCGAGGCGTAACTGAGCTTGCGCCTCGGAGTCATCCTTACCGTACTGCGGCTCCTTGTATTGCAGGCTGGTCACATCGCCATGCTCGTAACGCACGAGGGATGCCGCGGCTGGGTCTTTCGCCTGCTTCATTACTTCGATCGGGAGCCTGGGAACGGTCCAGTCGAAGTACCTTATGCGCACGTCAGTCGCGCGAAGTTGATCGCTGGCTCCAAGACTCGTAATCGCCTCCTGCGAGATGGTCTCCTTGTCGCGTGAGAGCCTTATGTCTGGGTCCTTGGCGACCGCAGGGGCGTGCTTAGCGGAATCGGTAATTACCAGCCGCTCCACCTTTTCGTCCGGACGGTGATCGAAGTAATACCAGAGACCGTGCTCGGCGAGCAGACGTGCCACGAAGTCAAAGTCCGTTTCGCGGTGCTGCGCGATGTACTCGCGCACGGGATACTCAGCCTCCATGGTGCCGAGCACCACGCCGCGGCCAAAGGGTTCGAGCTTCTCGAGGAGCACCGCCTTCACCACGTCAAGGATGCTCTGATGCTCGAAGATCCGTGAAGACGTCGTGTGGCTGAGCGCAGCGAGCGCTGGCTCGACAGTGACGTGGCTATGGGTGATATCCCGCTGCGAGTCGCCATCTTGAACACGGGTAACGATGCCCTGCACGCAACGGGTGAAACCATCCCTCTCCCAGCTTAACTTGGCGTCCTTTCCAAGCATGGCGACCGCGGCGGCCTGAGCGCTACTGGCGACGAGCTCGAGCTGCAAGGAGTAGGGCGCGGAGTTAGCCTCAACAAGGTGTGCTGTTCGGACCGTCCATGTCGGCTGGGCGGCGTCAGCGCTGGAAAACGAAAAGGCCGTACCTTGCGTACCTTGCGTGCCCGTGAGACTCGCGGCGACTTCGTTCAAGGGCCTGGTCTGGGGCATCATGTCTCCTGGGGAAGCGAGCGAGGCTCTGGCGCGCTTACGTCATAGCGCAGGGCAGGAATGCAGGCCGCAGCTTTCGAGCACAGCGCGCATTGGCTAGCGCGCGCCTCCGTGGTACTCGCCAGCCTGACTCATGGCGCACCTCGAGATCGGCCACGCGGATCGCTATGTTCTGGCCGTGGAGGGCACCACGCGGCTTGAGCCATGGCTGCAGGAAGGCTTCACGCTCATGGGGCGCTATGAGCGGCTTGGGGCTTTCGCCGAAGCGATGCAAGCAGCGACGCTGCATGAGCTCGAGCCCCTATGGCGGGAGGTTGTCGGCGGCCCCATGCCCGAGAACGTGCCGCGCCGCGTGATCGACGAACGACTCCAAGAGGAGACATACGGGGACGAGCCCCGATTGTTGATCTTAACGCGCCTGATCGTGAGCAACTTCCTCCCGGAGCCCGTCGTCTACAAGCCCCAAGAGCCCACAGGGCCGCAGCGGCTGAGTACCGATCACTACGTGGTCATCGAGACCGTGGATGAGAAAGGCCATGCCGTGCCCAGCATTCGCTGCGAGCTAGTCATTGCAGGGGGTGAGGTCAGGACAGTGAGCACCGGCCCGGCGGGCGTCGTGCGTGTGGATCGCATTCAGGCTGGGCGCGTGATCATTCGCGTCGTCGATTTGGATGGCGGCATGTGGCACCCACAGGCTGGGGAGGCGGCCCAGATGTCGGGCGGCAGCGAGCGATCACGCGTTCACGTGGTGAGGCAGGGCGAGTGCCTGTCGAAGATTGCCCACCAGTACGGGATCAAGGGCTGGAAGTCGCTGTGGGACGATCCGAAGAACGAGAAGCTGCGCAAGAAGCGTAAGAGTCCGCATGTGCTGCATCCGGGCGACGAAGTGGTCGTACCTGGGACGAAGGTGCACGAGATCGTGCGGGTGACGGATGCGACGCATCGGATTGTGGTGACCGAGTCACTGGTTGAATTTCGTGTGATTTTGCAGGACCATAATCAGCTGCCATTTGTAGATGAGCCCTACGAGTTGCGCGTCGATGCGGATGCTGAACCGCGCACAGGCAGCACAGATGCAGCCGGAAAGGTGGTTGAGCAGCTATCTGCCGATGTGCGACGTGTCGAGGTCCGGCTGCTTCAGGTTGGTTTGCGGTGGACCTTTGCGCTGAGCTCCTTCATGGACCGGCCTGGCGACGACGCTGCCGTTCAGCAGGGTGACAAGCAAGCAGTGCGGGACGCGGTGATGGCGACCCAACTAAGACTCAATGCACTCGGCTTTCCGTGTGGTGAGACGGACGGGAAAATGGGACCTAAGACGCACGAGGCGCTCGCACTCCTCGAGCAGCAAAAGCAACCGTCAGACGATCAGCCTGCCGGAGAGGTTGCGCTCGCCGCACTCGACCGTCTCGACCCGATGTTCACGGGGGTCGCATGACAGTCCCCTATCCGCTCTTCACGGACGGTCGTGCCTCGGGCATTCCCATTGCGCTGTGGGCGTGTAACTACAAGCAAGGCACGCTGGAGAAGAGCTTCGACCTGGGCTTTGCGCCTATCGTGGGGGCCTATGTCGCGTGCGTTCAGGTCTCCGAGGGGCGCGCGAGTGTCGCGATTCGGCCCGAGCTCATCCGCTACGGACGCACCAATCGCGCGGGCTGGGTAGTGCGTCGTGAACGCGATGCGCTGGGTGCCGAGACAGATGTGGTCGAAGCGCGCGCGCCGGTCTTGGAGCCACCACCGACCTGGTTCCGCAAAACGGATCCGGTGGTGTTCGAGGTTCCTGAGCGTCAAGCCGATCGAACCTTACTCCATGGCCTGCCCAACGAGCGCTACCGCATCTTCTGGTGCTACAGCGAGGCGCTGTTCAAGCGCTTCGCCAGCGAGCTCGATGCTGACCCCTTGCGCGCACTCGACGCCTTTCGGGCGAGTCACTACATGATGGAGCCCTTCGGTACACCGGCCGCGCTCGGATCCCTCGACCTGATGAGCGATTGGGAGCGAGGTGCCGTGCCGCGCGTGCTCTTTCCGGGTGGGCGACGCGGCTACCACGCGGGTTGGTACTTCGAAAACATGTTCACACCGGCCGTTTTCGACGCAACGCCGGAGTCCTTTCGCGCTCTCTTCGCCAGCGAGTGGCTGCAGTGGTGCTGCGAGCGCGTCGTCCACGACGATCCACACTGGCCTTACCTTTGGAGTCTCGCCTCGGTGATTCGAGCTGCAGAGAGCGGATCGCCAATCCCTGATCTTGCAAAGGACCTCCCAGTAGGCGGCGAAATGGCCAAGCACGCAGCAGAAATGCGCGCCTATCTGTATCAGTGCGCCAAACGCGGGATTCGGGAGCGAAACCGGGTCGCCAACGCCTGCAAAGTCGGCGTGGGTGCGGGCGCGGAGGGGCCGGCTGGGTGGCGCACGGCAGCGCGAGATATCGAATCGGAGATCGGTTTGGTCCACCCGGCCCGTGCCCACGAAGCGCATTTAGACCAGTTCTTCTTTACCGAGCCCACAAACGCTGCGCTCGTGGCCTATTTCGACATGTATGCGCTGGGCTTCGACCACGATGAAGATGCGGCCCCCATTGCCGCTCACTCGGCCCATATCCATGAGGCCCTGGGCT
Source organism: Polyangiales bacterium (assembly GCA_038257655.1). Taxonomy (GTDB): domain Bacteria; phylum Myxococcota_A; class Polyangia; order Polyangiales; family DASUME01; genus DASUME01. The sequence goes on from JBBSJC010000131.1 coordinate 11,851, forward strand.
GGATTCACGATAAGCAGAGAGAGCTGCTCTCGTCATTTCGACATGATCAGTTCATGCAGAATCTGGCGCTACATGCGACAGCGTCGAACTTCGCGATTCGCATCGAGCTCGCAGATCGCTATCACGTTCAGTGCGTCAGCGCGGAAGTGCCATTCTGGGAGACCGCCGACGCCCAGCTGACGACCCAAGATGCGTGGGACAAGCTCGGGCCCTATCTCACCTGGCTTGGCGAAGGCTCAGACTTGTTGGCGCAGATGTTCGAGGGTTTGCTCGAGCGTCACGTAGCCATCTATCGATTGCGCGCTGAGTCTGCGGAAACCCTGGTGCGCTACCTGTATCGCTACCAGCTTACGCTCGACGGGTTTCGCGCCGAGCAGGTACTGCCGCGTGCACAAGCGACGGTGCGGCTCGAGTACGACCCGATCAAGAACCGCGCCGTAGCCAAGCTCTATCAGGGCGCGAGAAGCACTCTGCTCGGCGAATATGAGCTGCTGACCGGCGTCACCTCCGCCTCCGCCAGCGAAGCCCATGCTCCCCTCGGTGCAGCCAACTCACGCAGCGGCGTGAAGCTGTTTCGCCGCGCCATGCGTCGAGGACAGGTGCGCGAGTTTGTGATGGCCGAGAGCTCATTTCAGGCGCCCCAGGCGGATGCTCTGTCGGGCTTCGCGAAGGGGCTGGCAATCACCGGCGCGCTGATCAAGGCAGGTCTCGCGGTCACAAGCCTTGCGGCCGAAGCCAAGCAGAAGAAGTGGGGCGATATCGAGTTCGACATGTACTTGGAAGTAGCCGAGGAGGGGCTGCAGGCGCTGGAGCCTGGCTCCGATGTCCTGCAATCAGTCTTCGTTAGGGCGGGCATGGGGAGGGACAAGGCGGCCTCCAATCCCTTCGTACGTGGGGGCGCAGCCCTCTCTAAGCTTGGGACGGTAATCGAGTCTTCGCGCAATTTGGTCGCTGGCACGCAGACGTTGGTCACCCTGATGGCGCCGACTCGTTCTTCCACCGACCTGGCGAACTATCTGGATCGCGGCGAAGTGGTGCCCGCCTGGCTCGAGACGACTAAGGGAGGCGTACAGGTGGCCACCGGTAGCGCCGGCTTCGGCACCTTGGTGCTGGGCGCGGGCACGACCGTGGCAACCCTTCCGCTCAGTGCCTGGGTAGCAGTCGGACTCGTCGCCATCGCCACCTTGAATGTCCTCATCTATGTCAAGACGGGGGGCGGCAGTCCCGTCGACCCGTACCTCCAGGATGTACGAGATGCACGGCGCAAACAATTCAAGCTGAGCAACGCGGGACGGATCCTGATGCCTCGCGAAAAGGTGGTGCTCGGCGAGATCGATCCCGACAGCGGCGCCCCTGAATCCACAGCCACCTGTCGGCTCGTACGCAAGCTGGGCGCACTCAACGAGATCGCCAAGCAGGCTCGGACCGGACTCGCACATACATAGGCGCGTCGGTCTCAGCGCGGCTCGTAGGCACAGCGAAAGCCGGTTTGGTCGTCGCGATCCCTGGGGCGCTGGCCGAAGATGCGTAGCGTGGCGCGCGCCCAGCCCGCGTTCAACGCCGACCACCCCGCCCCACGTTTGATCCTACACGCCTCCTCAGACGTCACAGGACCCGTCGGGTCGATGACGGGCCCCTCGGTAAACCGATGGCAGTAGTCCGCCACCCATTCCTCGAGGTTGCCGGACATGTCCTCAAGGCCGAAAAAGCTGCGTCCCTTAGGATGCGTACCCACGTCCGTGACGGTTGAGGGGATGTCACCACGGGGTTGGACCCGCCAGTGCTCATCCGTAGGTGGGTAGTTGCCCCAGGGATAAAACCGGCCGTCAGTGCCGCGCGCGGCATACTCCCACTCAGCATCCGTGGGCAGGCGGCCACCCTGAGCCCGGCAATAGTCGGAAGCTTCCTGCCAGTTGACGAAGTCAGTCGGCCAGTTCGGGGGCAAATCACCCACCGAGTGGTGGACCGAAGGGCACTTCTTCTGTTTGAAGCAGCGCCAGCGCGCCGCCATCGTCACCTCGGTACGATCGATACAGTAGGCCTTGGTCAACGTGACCTGGTGGGCGGGTGACTGTTCCGACAGGCTAAACTCCTCGTCGCTGCCCATCACGAACGTGCCAGGTGGGATCAGAACCGTGCCCTCTGGACAGGCGAGCTTGCCGCAGCCTTTACCCTGGCAAGCCGCAGCGCCGCAGCTCACGGCGAAGCCGAGGAGTGATAGAGCGACGAGGTCTCTGGCTCGCCAGGCGGAGCCAAGGGCGCGCATGAGGGCTATGGTTATCCACGCAACGCGTGAGGGCGCGTGAGGGTGGGGCAAACACGGCCAGAGCGTAGCGCGGCACTGCTTCCACGGCGATCGCCGCAGTCATCCCGCCCCCCACCGCCACGTGCCCGCCGGGTGTCATGCTCGACTGCAGGCTCAGCGCGCCACCGCCCTTGATGTAGGTCGCGTGGATGACGAAGCGTAGCAGCTGCAGGCCCTTGAGCCCGGCTCCGATTTGCTGCAATCGGTGTTCGTCAAGGCGGGCATGGGTGCAAGCAAGGCGGCGACCCATCCCTTCGTGCGCGGGGGCGCTGCGCTCGCCAAGCTGGGTACGGTGATCGAGTCTTCGCGCAATCTGGTCGCGGGCGCGCAGACACTGGCCACCCTGATCGCTCCGACCCAGTCTTCGACGGACCTGACACTGAGACCCGGCGCATGCGCAACGCCGGCATGCTGTGCCGGAGGAGGTCGCTCCACCGGAGCCGGGGTATCCGCCGTACGGGGACCTCAACTACTTGATGCGCATTTCCCACTTCCGTCAGTCGTCGAGACCTGCACGAAGAGCCGAACGTGCGGCGCGCGCTTTCCGATCAGTTCTTGCCGCGGCGCCGCTGAGTCTCGGGGGCTTTGCCTTCGGGGATGCAGCGACCCACAGTGCCTTCTGCGCAGCGCCGGCCATCGGGTCCTATCGCGCCACTGAGCTGAGCGTCCTGCAGATCCTCGGGGTATGGCATGCCCGCCCCCGTGAGGTCGGCGCCACGCAAATCGGCCCCGCGCAGGTCGCAAAGCGAAAAGCTAGCGCCGCGTAAGTTGGCTTCACGCAGGTCGGCGTGGTTCAGATGCGTGACGCCTGAACGTGCGTCCAACAGGTGTGCAGGGGCCGGCCGCTTATAACCCCCGTAGGGGCCGTAAAAGCTCACATTCTCCAAGTTGGCATCGCGCAAAATCGCCCCGGTCCAATCGGCCGCTTCCAAAAACTTCACGCGCCGCAGATCCATCCCGTCGAAGCGGGCCCCCTTCAGTGTTCCCGAGAAGTTGGCGCCCGTGAGTTTTGCGTCGAACAGAGCGATGGGTGTCACCCTACGGTATTCCACCAGCGGAGCTGCTGGGCAAAGCGGACAAACGTAGACCGACACCGATCATCTCCACACCGATCATCTCCAAAAACCGCCACCCTGAATGTCCTCATCTATGTCAAGACGGGAGGCGGCAGTCCCGTCGACCAGTACCTGCAGGACGTACGAGATGCACGGCGCAAACAATTCAAGCTGAGGAACGAGGGGCGGATCCTGATGCCTCGCGAAAAGGTGGTGCTCGGTGAGATCGATCCCGGCAGCGGCGCTCCGGAATCCACGGCCACCTGTCGGCTGGTGCGCAAGCTGGGCGCGCTCAACGAGATCGCCAAGCAGGCTCGGACCGAAATCGCACAAATATAGGCGCGGCGCTCTCAGCGCGGTTCGTAGGCACAGCGAAGGCCGGTCTGGTCGTCGCGCTCCCTAGGGCGCTCGTCGAAGATGCGCAGCGTGGCGCGCGCCCAGCCCGTGTTCAACGCCGACCAGCCCGCCCCACGTTTGATCCTACACCCCTCCTCAGACGTCGCTGGACCCGTCGGGTCGGTGACGGTGCCCGCGGTAAACCGATGGCAGTAGTCCGCCACCCATTCCTTTACGTTGCCGGACATATCCTCAAGACCGAAGAAGCTGCGGCCCTTGGGATGCGTGCCTACGTCGGCGACCTTCTCGTGGGTCCCCTTCCGGCGCATCCGCCAGTGGTCATCCGTGGGTGGATCGTTACCCCAAGGGTAAAGGCGACCGTCAGTGCCGCGCGCGGCATACTCCAACACAGCATCCGTGGGCAGGCGGCCACCCTGAGCCCGGCAATAGTCGGAAGCTTCCTGCCA
>JBBSJC010000132.1:0-16012 GCA_038257655.1 Polyangiales bacterium
GAAGAGCCGTGAATGCCCATCTTGTGCTCGATCGATGCGACTTCGACATCGTTGTTCTGGCTGAGCTGGCCATCCGCTCCGACACGCAGGCGCGGTACAATGAAAAGTGACAGGCCTTTGGTGCCGCTCCGGGCACCTTCGATGCGTGCGAGCACCAGGTGCACGATGTTGCTCGTCAGATCGTGGTCGCCTCCGGAGATGAAAATCTTCGTGCCCCGGATGCGGTAGCTGCCGTCCGCGCACTTTTTGGCGCTGGTGCTGGCGGCGCCCACGTCGCTGCCGGCGTGCGCTTCGGTGATGCACATCGTGCCGGCCCACTCGCCGCTCAGCATCGGGGCAGCGTAGCGCTCCCGTTGTCCGGGCGTGCCGAACTCGGCGATCACCTCGGCCGCCGCGTGGGTCAGGCCGGGGTACATCGAAAAGGCGTTGTTGGCGCCACATAGGAGCTCCTCTACGCAGCTTTGAAGCGGCAGGGGTGCTCCCATGCCTCCCCGCTCGACCGAGGAGCCTATGCCCTTCCAGCCGGCTTCGTAGAGCTTGGTCCAGGCCTCCTTGAAACCGGGTGGGCTCATGACGCGACCGTTCTCGATGCGGCAACCTTCCCGATCGCCGACCGCGTTGAGCGGTCCGAGGACCTCGCGCACGAAGCGATAGGCTTCTTCGAGCACCAGCTTGACCTGGTTTTCGTCCCAGTCGGCGAAGCGCTCGTCTGCGAGTAAGTCCTGGACCCGAAACTGCTCGAACAGCAGGAATTGAAAGTCTCGCAGGTCGGCTTTGTAGCGATTGATGGGTTGCGACATGACTGCTCCTGGGGCGTAGTGCTTGCATCGTGCTTGCACAGGATGCGAGCGACCGGTGATGCCGGAGTAGCCGGAAACGCGCGCCTCGATACGGTAAGGTCGCCGCAAGCCACAACCTTGGCACCTGCCTGCTGCCGCTAACCCGGGGGGATGGTCTGTTGGTGACAGGAGAGGTTCCAGCGATGAGGAGCGTGCCGTCCTCGGGCCCGAACATGGCAAAGCAGCGGGAATCAGCGCGGAACAAGGAGTTTGGACCATGGCGAACGTGATGACGCTCAGGCGAGAGCTTCGAAGCTGGCTTCAGGCGCACGCGCCCACGTCTTTGTTTGGACGTCGCGGAGACCTCATCGCGGAGCACTGGGGAGGGACAAAAGCCGCGCCTAAACTGCCGGGCTCGCAGGCCTGGCTCGAGATGATGGCTGAGCGCGGGCTGACCGCGCCGGGCTTCCCGCGCGAGTACGGCGGTGCTGGCTACGAGCCAGAGGAGGTGCTCGCGCTCGAGGCAGAGCTCACGGAGCTTGGTCTGCCGCGTCCTCTCGTGGGGTTTGGGTTAGACATGATCGGCCCCACGTTGCTTCGTTTCGGCTCAGAAGCACAAAAGCGTAGGCACCTGCCTGCGATCACGCGTGGGGCCATCCGCTGGTGTCAGGGCTATTCTGAGCCGAACGCGGGCTCCGATCTAGCCTCGCTGCAGACCACGGCTTCATCGGAAGGCGATGAGCTTATCGTCAACGGGCAAAAGGTATGGACGAGCTATGGCGACGTGTCCGATTGGATGTTCATGCTGGTGCGCACCGCCAAGGAAAAGCACAAGGGCATCAGCTTTCTACTCGTGGACCTCGCAACGCCTGGTATCGAGCTGCGTCCCATCCGTTTGATCAGCGGGGCTTCGCCCTTTACCGAGACGTTCTTTAGCGATGTCCGTGTTCCGAGCGACCAGCTGGTCGGCGGGATGAACGCAGGCTGGACGGTGGCCAAGTCGCTGTTGAGCTTCGAGCGCAACATGATAGCCGACATGTTCGGGAACATGGCCGCCCGCTCTGCGTTGCTGGAGCTTGCGCGCGAGTACGTGGGACCGAGCGAAGGGGAGCTACGCGACGCGCTGCTACGTGACCGAATAGCGCAGTGGATGATGGATCACGCCTGCTTTGAGAGCACCGTGCGCCGTATCCGCGACAGCGAAAAAGCGGGGCTTGTTCCCGGACCGGAGACTTCGCTGTTGAAGATTTACGGCACCGAGCTCAACCAGCGGCGGGAGGAGGTCGCACTCTCCCTGCGCGGTCCGCAATGCCTGGGCGCGGAGGGGGAGGGCTTCAGTGACGCGGAGCTCGATGCGACCCGCAGCTGGCTGCGCTCGCGCGGCAACAGCATCGAGGGAGGCACGTCCGAAATCCAGCTCAACATCATCGCCAAACAGGTGCTTGAGCTACCGGAGTGAGGCGGTCGCTGCACCCATTCCGACAGTCACCACAGGAGCAGTTTATGCAACCCAGCCAGCACTCGACTCAACTGGTACTCGATGAGTCACAACGGCTCTTGCGCCAGAATGCACGCGACGCGGTCGCTCAAAGCGAGCCGCTGCGCCGGCTGCGCACCCTGCGCGATAGCAAGGACCCGCTCGGCTACTCGCCCGAGGTCTGGCGGCGCTTGGCGGACCTTGGCTTGATGGCGCTACCTTTCGACGAGCACGACGGTGGACTCGGTCTGGGTCTTGCGGAGGTGGTGCTCGTCACCGAGGCGCTCGGACAGGGCCTTGCGCCGGAACCTTACCTTGGCTGCATCATGCTCGGTGGCCAAAGCCTCGCGCTCAGTAAGGCTTGCCCGCACCGGGAACAAGTCATCCCTCAGGTAATTGCGGGCACAGAGCGCGTCGCGCTCGCTTACCACGAGCAGGGCGAACGTTTTTCGCTGATGCCTGCTTCTACGCGCGCTGTGCGGACCGCGCATGGCTATGCGCTACGAGGCGAGAAGTCTCAGGTGCTCGGCGGGGTGGGGGCGGACTGGTTTGTCGTTTCCGCGATCATCGAAAATGGGCGGGGGGCCGAGGTCGGACTTTTCGTCGTTCCGAAGGGGGAAAGTGGGCTGAAGGTGACACCTCAGTGGCGACTTGATTCCCGCAACGCGAGCGTCGTGACCTTGCTCGATGTGCAGGTGCCCGAGCGACAGCTGCTGACTCCCCTGGCCTCGGGGCTCGCGCTGCTCGAGCAGGTCGTCGATCGCGCGACGGTCGCGCTATGCGGCGAGATGCTAGGCGGTATGCAGCGCACGCTCAACATGACGCTCGACTACCTGCGTTCGCGCAAACAGTTCGGCGTGCCGATCGGCAGCTTTCAGGCCTTGCGTCACCGTGCGGCCCGGATCTTTATCGAGCAGGAGCTTGCGCGATCGGCGGTGATGACTGCCGCGCGCGCGCTCGATGCCGGAAGCGCCGAAGCTTCTGCCTGGGTGTCCGTGGCTAAAGCGCGCTGCTCGGACGCCTACCTGCTCACGACCAACGAGGCCATACAGCTGCATGGCGGAATCGGCATGACGGACGAGCACGACATCGGCCTTTTTCTCAAGCACGCCCGCACCTGTGAGATGACCTTCGGCGATGCGGCCTTCCATCGTCGACGCTATGCTCGGCTATCCGGCTTTTAGCGGGTGCGCGCCGGCTGCAGAGCGACGGGACGAGTCGGGGGCATCGAATCGCTTACTTGACCGTCCGGAAGGTGTTATTTCTCCGCCATGTGGTTTCCCGAATTCCCGGATGTGTTGTCGTGGCAGCGAGCCAAGGGCTCGGTCTACATGCGCTACGAGGACGTCACGCAGGACGGCGCCCTGAAAATTGGGGGTATGCCGCACGCAGTCGGCCTGGTCTGCCTGGGCAAGCTCTGGTTTCGAACGCGAATGAGCGTCGAGACGCGCCCGCAGGGCGTGATCCCAATTTTGAGTCGCATCGCCATGGAAACCACGGGCGGACCGATGTCTGTGCGCAATCCGGTCGAGGTCGAAGGCGCTTTTCAGCTCGCCCACACGCGCGATGCATCGCGCGCGGTCAATCGCATCATTCTCAACGCCTACGCCGAGCTGTTTGCAGCCCGTGGACTTACCTACGCGCCTGAATCGACCGGCCCTCAGACGCGCGTGCACGTGGGCCGCGCCTATGCCGAGCACGTATTTACGCGCCCTTCAGCGCCTCGTGGAGAGCGTAAGGTGCTCGCTCTTCCACTGACGGATGGCTCGGCCGTTCCTGGGCCGGAGCTGCCGTTTCGCGAGCCGGTGAGCACGCTTGCGTTGCCCCAGCACGCAATCTGGCTCGATTCCAGGCTTACGCTTGCGCCATCGCCTATCACGTTCGGGCTCGCGCACACCGATGCCAACATGCACGTGAACACGCTCGTGTATCCGCAGATCTTCGAAGATGCCGCCCTCAACCGCTTGATGGACCTAGGCCAAGACACGCGCGCGTTGTTGGTCGACCACATCGATATCGCGTTTCGTAAGCCGTGTTTTTCCGGCCAGCGCATGTACCTGTGGCTCCGCGCCTTTACCCTGCGCGCTAAAACCGGGGTGGTCGCTTATCTCGGCTTGAAAGACAGCGCGCCGGAAGATGCACACTGCATGTGCGCACTAACCTTTCGCAATGGCGAGCTCAGGGCTGGGTGAGCTCCGGCACGACTGGCCGTGCTCTGGATACGAGAGACTAAGGGCCTGCCGCGCACGCGCCCGTGTCGATCGCGCCGTCGCCTCCGATAATCGACTTGATAATGTCACTGAGCAGCGGGATCTCGGACTTGCACGGAACGCACAACGCATTGGGCGGACACTCGATATCCGGCTTGCCCACCAGCTCCACGTTGTTCAGGCAGCTCGATACACATGCCCCTGCACTGCCTTGGTCGTCGCTGCAGGACTTTTGGTAGTCCGGATCATCCAGGTACTCCTTGGGCACGCACAGGTTGGGCGTCCCTTCGCAGGTTTTGAATGAGCCGCGCTTGGACTCGGGCACGGAGCGGGAGGGCACGCAGGTGGCAAGATCGTTGCAGCACAGATCGAACCTGAAGGGGGCTTGCACCGGTTGATCGCAGTTGCCCGAGCAGGCTCCCGTATCTTTACCCGTGCGCGGATCGAAGCAGGGCGCACACAGCTCGTCGGCCGCACACACGCCCTGTTCGAGCACTTCTTTTTGATCGGCCACATCGGGCACACACAGCGATTGGCAGCGTCCCTCAGCCTTACCATCGAAGGCGCGACAGGTCTTGGGTGGACGATTGCCGCCAGTGCGAATCAGCGCGTCCGGTACGCACAAGGAACCGTCGTCGCAGCTTGCAAGCTTGTCTTGCTGGCCGGTCGGCTCATCGATCTGCACGCAGTGCGCGTTGCCGCTCGGGCAGATGCTTTTGGGGCATGCTGGCAGCTTCTTTGGATCGGCAAGAGGATGGGCATCGTAGTCGAGCTTGCACACGTCGACCGGCGGCTCCACCGGCGCGTCGCAGTCGCTGGCCGTGCACGCCCCGGTATCCTTGTTGTTGCTTGAAGGATCGTAACAGGGCACGCAGGCTTGACCTGGGCCGCACTCGGCTTGCTCGAGCACACGCGCGTTTTTCGCGACCTCGGGTAAACATAAAGACTGGCAGCGCCCCTCGACCCCACCGTTGGCTCGGCAGTTTTGGGGAGTGAGATTGCCACCCGTAACGAGGATTTCGTCCGGTACGCACTTGGAGGTAGGGTTACAGTCAGCAAGTTTAGCGAGCTGATCGTCAGGGATGCTGATCGTCCCGATGCAGTGCGCGCCGCCTCCTGGACACAGATCCTGCGGACAAAGCGCGAGCTCCGCCAGGTTTACTGCCGGAAAGGCTGCATAATCGAGCGCGCAGTAGTTAGGTTCATCGGCGGGTGGGGCATCGCAGGAGTTGATATTGCAGGCTGCGGTCAGCTCATGTTTTGCTGGGTCATAGCAGGGCGCACATAGCTCATCTTCTGCACACGAATCGCGGGGCAAACTTGTGAGCTGAGCCTGCACCGCCGGCAGACACTTAGAAAGGCAACGCCCCTCGAGGTTACCGATCGAGCGGCAGGTAGGCGGCTGGTAGCGTCCGTTGTGAATTAGAAACGGCACAGGTACGCAGTAGGTATCCGCGAGCTCCTGGCCGTTGTCGTCGTGACAGCGCGCTAGGCTGTCGAGCTGCGAGGCGGGCTGGATGAAATCCTTGCCCACGCAGCGCGCGTTCGCTGCCGCTCCGTCTGAGCATGTGAACGGATCACAGGCTGGAAAAGCCTTGGCGAGCACTTCGTAGCCGTCTGGGTTGCACTCTGTGGAAGTGGATACCGGCGGCGCAACGCCTAGCTCTGGCACGCATGCCAGCAGACTCGTTGCGCATAGTAACCCTAGAATGCCCACGGGCGCGCCGTGTAGCGCAGCCCTGAGCGCGCTCGTACAGAGGCCGCGAGGTGCGCGCTCGCTGCTGAAGGAGGGGAAGGTCACCTGTTCAGCATCGATCCGACGCGCGGGGTTGGCAACGCTGACGAGCTGGCTTGCCATGCCAGCATGCGGCAGCAGTGGACACTGCCTCCAAACTGAGTGCCCGTGTTACCCGATCGAAACCGTGCAGAAATCGTTGTTTGTATCCCAGTTGTACCTGTTGGCAGGGCTTGTCACCTTCGGCGCGGTGGGCTGCGCGGTGTCTGCCTACGACCCGAGCAAGCCCGATGGCTCTGCCGAACGGGAGGCGGCGATCGATCCGATCACACCAGCCCCCGCGAGCGACGCCGCAGCGCTTCCGGAATTGGACCCGACTGATACGAAAGATGCGGGCAGCGCCTGCGCAAACGATACGAAGGGCTCCTGTGTCTGCGGCGAGCCTGTGGTCGATACGGACCGCGACACGGTCCCTGACTGCGCAGACAAGTGTCCAACGGACCCCCTAAAGGTGAGCGCAGGCGAGTGCGGGTGCGGCGTTCCCGAGCAACCTGGGGTGCCCTGTGACGCGGCCCTCCCGCCCGAGGCTGGCTGCAGTTACGCGAGCTTCGGTGATCATTCTTACTATGTGTGCACGACCCCTCGCACTTACAGCGCTGCGCGCGAGCTGTGCGGGAAGGTCGGGCTCGACCTGGTGGTCGTCGAGACCGTCGCCGAAAACGATTTCGTTCAACAGCAGATTGGCAAAGGCAAGCAAGCCTGGATCGGCCTCTCGGATGCGCGCGTCGAGGGGATCTTCCGTTGGGTCGACGGCAGTGCCGCGGGCTATCTCAACTTCGCGAGCGGCGAGCCTAACAGTACGGCGGAGGACTGCGTCGAGGCGCTTGGGGAGAACGGACAGTGGAACGACAAGAGCTGCGACGCGAGCAACCCCTACGTGTGCGAGCAAGTCGTCAGCAAGTGTCAGGCTTCCGGAGCGGAAGTCTGCGACGGTATCGACAACGACTGTGATGGCGGCATCGATATTGGGGTGTGTCCGACCGGTTGTGCGGCGGTCACGCAGAAGGGGCGCGTCTACACAGTCTGCAGTACTCAGCGCAACTGGCTTTCGGCGCGTGATGCCTGTGCCGGCCTGGGAGCCACCCTCGCGCGCGTGGTCGACGCAGACGAGAATCAGTTTTTGCGTCTGCTCGCGCGCAGCATCGATCGAAACGAGCTGTGGCTTGGTGCAAGCGATCGCGAGAGCGAAGGGGTGTGGCGTTGGGAGGCCGATAACGTGCAGTTTTGGCAAGGGTTGCAGGCCGGGGCAGGTGGCTCTGCCATCGGCGCTCTGGTCAATGCCTGGAACGCGGGCGAGCCGAGTAACTCGGGCGACGAAGACTGCGCGCTGCTTCAGAGCGGAGCCGACTGGCGAGATGAGAGCTGCGACGACTTGAAACCTTACGTTTGCGCGAAGTAGCACCCGACCGGGTACGGGTAAGGGCAAGTCGACGATCAAGCACGACCCAAGCCGGCAGCCGATTCGACCGGGGTGGTTGAGATGCTGGCTGCGACCTGCGCCATGCCTTCGCTTAGCGAGATTTTCGGCTCGTAACCGAGCAGTCTGCGCGCCTTGCTGATGTCGTAGGATCCACGCCGCGCAAGAAAAGACAACGCCGCGGGACTGGGCAGCCGCCCGCGCCCTTGCAGCCTTTCGAGCACCCGTCCGTGTCGCAGCACAAACCTAAGTAGCCAAGTAGGCGCGGTCGGGACGCGCGCGATGCCGATCATCTGAGCGAGTTGTCCAAAGTATTCGCTGGCTACGACTGGCTTACCATCCGTGACATTGAATGCATCACCATCCGAGTCGCGCTCCAGGGCGAGGAACATGGCGTCCACCAGGTTATCGACATGGACCGGATTCATCAGACCACGTCCGCCTGCTGGCAAGATTAGGTCGCCGCGCGCCAGAAGCTCAAGGGGCCTTGTGACCCAGGGCCGCGACAATGGACCGTAGACGTCGCCCGGCCTCAGGATGGTGACCTGCATTCCGTCTTTGTGATGGTAGGCCAGAGCTTCCCGTTCGCTTGAAAGCTTGGTTGCGTTGTACGGATTGTCGTCGCTCGAAAACGGACCTTGCTCGCCCACACCGTCAGGAAACTCAAAGCCGTACACCATCACCGACGAGACCTGGATGAACTTGCGTACCTTCAGCTCACTGGCGATCCGCGCCACGTTGCGCGTGCCCTCCACGTTGACCCGATCGTAAAGCTCGCGTGGACCGTCTTCTTCGACCACCGCAGCGGTGTGCACGACGACGTTGGCCCCTTCGATAGCTGCGCGTACCGCCGCCAGATCAGTGACGTTTCCAATCTGTACCCGGGCGCCCACACGTTGCGCGCGCTCCGCCGCCTCGGGGGAAAGCTCAAGCCCTTGCACCGTAAGGCCGCGTTCGAGGGCCCGCTCCGCGAGTCTGAGTCCGATGAAGCCGCCGATGCCGGTAATCGCGATGGTGGTCATCGCATACAGCTAAACGGGTGCGCCACGAAACGCAGTGTCTTGCCATGCCATCGCCATACTCCAGCCCAGACATGGCGGCAGCAATGCAGGCTGCGTGTAGTGCGAGCTACACCCTTGCGTGAGCGCGGCTGAAGAAAGGTGAGCCGAACCGACGCGTGATTGCGACTGCCTTGGGTATGAAGGACGCACATCGCAAAACGCAACGCGCGCTCGTGAAAAGTCTCGCCGCAGGTGCCGCCCTGTCGCTTTGGGCTTGCACAGGTGAATTCGGAAGCCCTGCCGGATCGGGCATCGATCATGCGGGCAACGGTTCCACCGGAGCTGACGATGATGCTGTGGCGGGCGGGGCCGGAGGCGACGGTTCGGGGCCGTTGTCTCCGGACACGCCTTCCACTGCCGACCCAGAGGTTGCGGGCGCACGGCCCCTGCGCCGGCTGACCGAGCTCGAGTATAACAATACGCTGCGCAGCTTATTGCGGGACGACGCGCTCGCCTGGCAGGACCTCGGTGGTGATCCGCAAGGCGACCACGGATTTTCGCTGCCCGGTATCGACGTGCCCACGCAGCAGTTACTCGACATCACGGAAACACTCAGCCAACGCGCCAGTGGGAATTTGGCTGCATTTTATAAGTGTGATCCGGCAGTCGAAGGTGACAGCGTCTGCACGACGCGCTTCATCGATACTTTTGGTAAACGCGCCTATCGGCGCCCCGTCGAGAGTGACGAACGAGAGGCGCTACTCGCTCTCAACAAAAAGCTGCGCGACCAAGGCTTTGACTTCTTGGGTAGCGTGCGTATGACGATGGCGGCGATGCTGCTTTCGCCGAGCTTTTTGTACCACTGGCAGCTGGGCAGCGGGCGCGCCACGCTGGAGGGCGAAGCCGTTCAACTCACGGACTACGAGCTCGCCTCACGGTTGAGCTACTTCCTGTGGTCCGATATGCCGGACGATGCGCTGCTCGCGGCGGCGGACGAAGGTCAGCTGACCTCGGCTGCTTCGTTGTCGCAGCAGATTGATCGCATGCTGGCGGACCCACGGGGCAAGCACACGGTGCAGACCTTCCATTCCCAGTGGTTGCTCGTCAACGGTGTGCTCGGACTAAGTAAGGACGAGGTACAGTTTCCTGAGTGGAATGACGAGCTCAAGCGCGCGATGGTGCAGGACACGCAGGCGTTCGTAGCCGACGTGTTCGCCAAAGAGTCCGTGCCGCTCGAACTGCTATTTGGCGCTCCGTACACGTTCGTCAACGAAACCTTGGCCCGCGTGTACGGCATCGATGGCATCAAAGGCAGTGAGCTGCAGCGGGTCGAGCTCGATAAGACACAACGCGCAGGTCTGCTCACCCAGCCTGGCGTACTTGCGGCCCAGTCCAATCCGGGCACGACCAATCCTGCCCGCGCCGGCGAGATGGTGTTCGCGAACCTGCTATGTCAGCACATCAGCCCGCCACCTCCCGGTGCGACCGATGGTTTCCAAATGAAGCCAGAGCTGAGCATGCGTCAGAACTTCGAAAGCCTCGAATCTCAGCCTGCTTGTCAGGGCTGTCACGTGCTGATCAATCCTCCCGGGTTTGCCTTTGAGCAGTACGACCCGATCGGACGTTACCGAACCATGGACGGACCCCACCGCGTCGATGCCTCGGGCACGTTCAAGTCGCGCGCAGGGGAGCTAAAGTTTACTAACCTGGTGGAGCTCAGCGCCGCGCTTGCCACCACTCCTGAGCTGCGTGAGTGCGTCGCGCGCAAGTGGTTGCAGTTCGCCATGGGCCGCAAATCCACCCAGGCCGACCGCTACTCGCTCGACGCTGCCTTCAAGACGTTTCACGAGTCGAATTATGACGTGAAGAAGCTGCTCAAAGCGCTCGCGCTCAGTCGAACCTTTCGATACCGAGCCCCCGAAGCTGGAGAGGTGATGTGATGAGTAACAGTAAGTATGACCGCCGTCTCTTTCTGAAAACGCTCGGAGCGAGCGCCGCACTATTGCCCATGCTGGACAGTGAGCTGACCAAGGCCCAAGCCCAAACCGGTAAGGCACCCAAGCGTATGGTGGCAGTCGTGTGGCCCAACGGCGTCACGCACGGCGGTGGGTATTGGCCTTCGGGCGGCGAGAGTGATTTTCAGATGACCGAGGTCTTAGCACCGCTCGCCCCCCATAAAGACAAAATCCTCGTTCTGGACGGGATCGATAACAAGGCGATCAAAGATCAGTTTCCGAGCAAAGGTGGGCATGCTTCCTTACCATTTCTGTTGACGGGTGGTAACGCTGCCGTTCAGGGCGACTCCTGCATCGGTAACTCGATTTCGATCGATCAGCACGTGGCCAATGCGCTAAAGACCAGCGATCCCACGCCTATTCACTCGCTTCAGCTCGGCGTGGACAACCGGGAGGAGAGTAAGGCCGAACAGAAGTACATTAGCTTTCGTGGGCGGGCAATCGGTGGCCAGCCAGATGCGCCGCGGGTGAACGACGATGTTCACGCGCTCTACCGGCAGCTATTCAGCAGTACGGGCAGCGGCGGTAACATGGACGGCGCCGAGATCGAGCGCATGCGCGCTGGTCGTCGCAGCCTGCTTGACTACGTGGGAGGTGACCTGATGCGCTTTGCACGCAACTTGGGCACCGAAAGTCGTCAGAAGGTGGAGAGCCACCTCGCCTCTATCCGCTCGCTCGAAACGCAACTCGATAACATTCCCGTGCTCGGACCCTATAAACCGCTGCCCGACGACCTGAGCATCGATGCCTACTCCAAGGATCACTACGACCGCATTGCCCGTGCGCATGTCGAGATTATCACCGGTGCGCTAGCGACGGGTCAGACCCGGGTGGCCACGCTGCTCATGTCCAATGGGCATAACAACAGCTGGGTCTTCAAGTGGCTGGGGGAGGAGTTTGGGCAACGGGGAACGGGTGATTTCAACCCGTTGCGCAGCCATCACGAAATGGCCCACCAGGGAGATGGAGGAGGCGATCAGACACGGCGCAAAAACACCCTCGATCGCTACTTCATCTCACTACTCGCCCTGATGATCGAGCGCTTCAAGAGCGTGCCTGAGGCAGACGGCACCATGCTCGATAACTCAGCTATCCTGTTTGCCAACAACATGGGTAACGGTGGCTCCCATGCCAATGAGCGTTTGCCCTGGATCTTGGCGGGTAGTTGTGGCGGTTACTTCCGCACCGGGCGCTACGTCAAGCAGCAAGGGGGTAAGCCCCACAATGGCGTGCTGGTTGCTCTGAGCAATGCCATGGGTGTTCCGGTTCAGTCATTTGGTGACGGGCGCTACGGCGGCGAGCTTGCGGGGCTACGATGAAAACGAACAAAAGTAAGGTCAGAGGCCGCCTGGGCGAGCTCTCCTGTATTGTCGGGCTCGTACTTTCAAGCTGCGATCCGGGCCCCGCGGGGAGCCTGCCCTACGACGAGAACAGTTTGCCCGTGTCGCGGGATGACGGCACCGCGGGTAGTTCGCCAGAAGCCAGCACCGATGCGGCCCAAGCGCCCCATGACGCGAGCGTGAGCGTCGACGCTCACACGCTTCCCGTGGCGCCCGATGCGGGGCTGATCTCTGACGCTGCCATTACAGCCCCGCGCAACTGCGAGAACGCGAAGTTGCCGACTGCAGGCATGGTCGGTCGACTGACAGCGGGCGCTGGCGTCACCAGTGACGGCTCAGGGGTCAAGGACTGGCAGGACCAGGCCAATCCTTCGCGCGTGGCGACGCGACAGAGCGGTGGGCCCACGCTCATCCCGGATGCGGTAGCGGGCCGGCCAGCCCTACGGTTCGACGGCGTCGATGACGTGCTGCACTGGCCCAACTGGCAGCTGAACGGCAAAAAGGAGCTGACGGTTGCGCTAGTTAACGCCAGTGACTTAAAAGCACCGCCCCAGGAGTGGTGCTGCAGTGACGACGAAACCGGCTGCAGTGGCACATACCACGTGCCGCTGTTTTGGAACGGTAGCGCCGACTGGAGCGGCATTCTGATCGCCCCGGTTCAAGGGGAGGTGGCGATACGTTTTGGCAATGGTGTGAAGCATTACTCAGATAATTTTTACGAGACCTTCGCCTTCAAGCTGTGTAGCCCCGGCCAACCGAAGTGCCCAGGAGGCATCCAGACCGGCAGCGATCCGAACTGTTGCGGTTACGGCTCCTGTCAGCTTGATTGGCAGCGTGATCCGGGCGTCGCTTGGCGTCGCCCCGCTTCGATCGGCCGTGATTTCGGTCTGAGCGTGACGGTCAAGCGGCCGAGCGAATACGAACTCTTCGTTGCCGGGAAAAGCGTGATGCGTCGCGCGATGCCTGGCGGTGTGCAAGAGATTAAAAATGCCGAAAACTACGCGCGTATTGGTAGCGCGGGCCCGTTTTCGGGGCGACGGTGGCAGGGCGATATCGCGGAAATCGTGGTCTACGATCGAGCGCTCGATGACAGCGATCGCCAGGATCTCGAGGAATATCTGAGCTGCCAGTACTTCCCGGAAGACACCTGAGCGCTCCGACAGATCATTGGCAGGACGGGACCATCGATTGGCAGTCGCTGCAGCGGCAGCGAGGCTATCGATCGCTACGCTCCCTTACGAAGAGGAGTCAGATCCGCTCTTCAGAGGAGTTATACCGTGGAGCGTCTCTCGGCTCAGGATGCGTTGTTCGTGTACGCGGAAAGCGCTGCCTGCCCCATGCACGTGGGCGCGCTTGCGCTACTCGAAGGGGCGCCACTGCGCGACGAAACAGGTCGGCTCGACATGCCGCGGATCGTGGCGCATTTCGCGTCGCGCCTCGCCCTGGCACCGACCTTCCGCTGTCGGCTGCTACCCATACCATTCACGCTCGGTCACCCGGTGTGGGCCGATGATCCCGATTTCGACATCCGCGAGCACGTGCGCGAAAAGGTGCTGCCCCGGCCGGTGACCATGACGGCCCTGCACCGCTTCGTGGAAACGCTGCAAAGCACTCCGCTACCCCGGGACAAGCCGCTTTGGGACCTGTGGTTGGTCGACGGTCTCGAAGGAGGGGGCGTCGCTGTCGTTCAGCGCCTGCATCATGCGCTTTCTGACGGTGTGTCCGCCGTGCAGTTCGCGACGCTGCTTTATGACCTGCAAGCAAAGCCTGCCCCCGCTGTGATCCCAGAACCTCCTGTCGCTCCGGCCTTACCCTCGGCACGAGAGCTCGTGTTGCAGGCGCTCTTGGATCAGGCAGCAGCGCAGCGCGCGATCGGAAAAAAGATGCGGGAGCAGCTGCAGCGGGGTGAGTTTGTCGAGCAGGTGGGTTTTGGAGGCTTGCGTGCACTCAGCGTGATGCTCGCCTCCGCGCCCCGTTCACTCTTTGCGGTCGGGCAACCTACGCAAGCTCGTCGTTGGTTGCCCGTGCAGGCGGCGCTCGCGCCGCTGGTCGGCTTGGGGCGCGCGCTCAACGCTAGCCTCAACGACGTGGTGCTAGCGCTTGTCACCGGTGCAGTGGCGCGTTTTTGTGACGAGCAAGGCGCACGCCCCACGGAGCTTCACACCTGGATTCCGATCAGCACACGGCGCACTGGGACAGCGCGCACAGGCGGAAATCACTGGTCGGGTGTGCCCGTCACACTACTAGCGAACCACACCGACCTGAGTATTCGCATCCGAGCCGTGCACGAGCAGACAAAGAGAATCAAGGCCTCCGGCATCGCGGGAGAGCTACGTGAGCTATCGGCGCTGAGCGAGGGGGTACCCGCGTTTGCCCAGCGTCTTCTCGCGCGCACACGCCTGGGCTGTGGGGCACGCAATCTACACCTGTCCGTGTCCAACGTCCCTGGGCCGCCCTATGCGCTGTACGTGCTCGGTGCGCGCGTGCTCGAGGTCCACCCGTTCTCGATCATCGCGAACCACAGTGCGCTCGCGGTCACGACGCTTTCGTACCAGGGGTCGATGTCCTTTGGGTTGAGCGCTCAGGCCGATGCGCTGCCTGGTTTAGAGCGCTTGGCCACGCTGCTCGAGGAGGAGATTGCTGCCGCTATGGCTCACACGACTCATGCGAAGGCAACATCTGCGCCTTACTCTTGACACAACTTCCGTCGCAACAGCTGCTAGGCAGAGCGAAGGGCAGGCAGCTAAGCTTGCCGCGCGCATCGGTCTCGATGATCGACAGCCCCTGCTTATCGTGTTTGCACAGCGGCAGCGCCTCCTGGCATAGCTCGCTCAGCGAGGCGCAGCAGTCACAGGAGATGGCAGGGGCCGGATGCATGGCGCAGTCGCGCTTGGGGTCATTTTTTGGATTGGGATCGGTCACCAGGTAGCGACCGGCCGGGCCCTGCTCGTCGACCCACAATGCCTCGTCCGGATTGCCAGCGCTGTGCAGCTGGTCTATCGCGTCTTCGTTGTACTTGGTATCGAGCGGGCCGAGGTCGTTCGGGATCGACCAGACCGTATAGCTGTTGCGCGCACAGGCAGCACCGGCTCCAGCCTGGCAGGTCTGATCGACCGGGAAGTCGAAGCGCGCGCTCGAAGTCGAGCTTTCGCGCAGCTGACCGCCCTGCACCCCGTGCAACACCGTCAGACCATAATCGCCGCTCGGCAACTCCTGACATTCGAAGCTCCCCTCGACACCGGCGAACACCAAACCATTGTTATCGGGCGGCAACATCGGCAAATCGCAGGTGCCTCCCGTCGCACGATTGGGCAGGCGCATGACCCCCACCGGCGCCACGAGCATCGGCAGCCGGAGCGAGTCCGTGGTCTCTCCCAGGTCCATGCTCAAGCCGAGCAGCACCACGGGAGGCACGCCCGCTGCTCGCTCCGCCCGTGTTCGCGCGCGCTCCAAGAATAGAGCGGGCGTGGTGTAAGGGATGCCTGGCACGACTGGATGATCGTCTGTCTTACCATCGCGGTCGGCATCGATGCCCTCGCGATGCCAGCCATATCCCACCCGGTCATAGTCGAGTGAAAGGCCCGCCGCCTTGAGGGCCGGCGCATAGCGCGCGCGGTCTTGCTCAGGAATGAGCTCGAGCGCGAAGTTATCCGTGGCCAGGGCGGCCTTATATGCCTCGGTTCGCGCGGGAAGCTCGCCAAAGAGCAAGCCGAGGGGCAACGCGCTCTCGCTCGATAGCGGCGTTGCCGCGCGGCTCACGCGGAACACCGGAAGCTCGGTGTGAACGAGCTCGTTGACGCTGACGAGCACGCCATCGACACGTTGTCCGTTCGGGTGCTTTGAGACGTGACCGACTCTGATCCGAGCGACCTGCAGATCTTTTTGCTGGGGGTCCACATAGGCTGCGCCCGCCACATCGCCGCGCGTGGCTTGGCTGCGCACGCTAAACAACGGATGAAAGTCCTGGTCACGGTCAAA
>JBBSJC010000133.1:0-15945 GCA_038257655.1 Polyangiales bacterium
ATAACGCCAGCAACAGTGCGAACAATAGTAATGGCGCGCAGAGCGAGCAGGATGCCGGAGACGGCAGCGCGAGCTCGGGCGGCTCTGCCAGCGGCGGCTCGATGACCGATCCGACGAGTGGTGGCGACCCGGGCCCTGTGCCCGGAGAGTTGTGCGAGAAGGTCAGCATCGGTGCCTTCCCGCGTGAGCCGGACATTCTGATCGTGCTCGATCGCTCGGAGAGCATGGACCGCGAGGGCTTTACCAAGACCATGCGCTGGCAGCCGGCGAAAAGTGCCGTCAAGCAAGTCACAGCGGCGCTCGAGGACTCAGTGCGCTTTGGTTTGATGATCTTTCCGAATCAAGCGAGCGGTTGCGCTTCGGGCTTGCTCGAGGTGCCGATGCAGCTACAGGCCGCGTCCCCGATCGCAACCAGGCTCGATGCCCATGAGCCGGCAGGTGCGACCCCGATGGCGATTTCCTTGCGCGGTGCTCAGAATGCTCTCGTCGCCTCGCGCACAGCACTCGATGCAGTGGCCCGCGACCAGTACGTGCTGCTGATTACCGACGGTGTGCCCAACTGTCCCGCGGGCTCGTCTTCTTCGAACGATCCCGACGAGGCCGGCGCATACAAGGCGGTCGACAATCTGCTCAAGAAGAACATTAAGACCTACGTGATCGGTTTCGACACGGGCGGCTTCGAAGTTCTCAATGAGCTGGCGCGGCGCGGCGGCACGGGTGACACGATGCACCGTCAGGTGTCGGATGCGGTCACCTTAGTCTCGGAGCTGGAGACGATTTCGCGCAACGTCGTGCCCTGCACCTACGGCCTCGAAAAGCCCGTGGTAGATGCGCGCTTTGTGCGCGTGCAGGTCGATGGTAAGAGTTACCCACTCGGTGCCGACGGCTGGCAGCTCAAAGATGCCAAGTCGATCGAGCTGCAGCCAGCGGCTTGTGCCCCGCTCCAAGATGGTAAGACCCATAAGATCGAAATCGGCGTCGAGTGCGAGCCGGTCAACATTATCTAGCGCTCGATTCCTTTCTGCCTGCACAAGGGGAGTGCGAGTGGAAGGTGCTCGGATTCCACTTTGATAAGCTTGCGATCGGCGCGCGAGTGGTATCACGTGGTGGAAGATGGCCGTTCCGATTTTGAACACTTCGCTGCGCCACGCGGACATTCTAAGCGTCGGCCAACGCGTCACGCTCGATGCGAGTCACGTGCGCGCCCTGCGCTTTCGCGAAATCAACGCAAAGGAGGCGTTTACGATCGTCGATCGTAGCGGGCACTTCTTTCGAGCCTCGCTCACGCGCACCACTGCGCATGAGGGCGAAGCACTTGTGTACGAAGCGATGCCGACTTCGCCTGAGTCACCGGCGCACATCACGCTGGTATGCGCGGTGCTGTCACGCCAGCGCATGCTCGGCGTGATCCAAAAGGCAACGGAGCTCGGCGTGATGTGCGTGCTGCCCGTCTTGTCCGACCGCTCCGTGCAAGCTGAGGGCCTCGAGCACGAAAAAGCCCACGCTTGGCCCGCGCAAGCCCTGCGCGCCGCCCGCCAATGTCGCCGCGCCAGCATTCCAGATGTGCGCGCTGCACTGCCGCTCGAGGCCGCGCTCTCAGACGAGAGCTTTCGCGAGGCCGAACGGCGCGTGTACCTCGATGACCGCGCATCCAACGCGGCCGCCGAGACCACGCAGATCAATCCCACGCGCATCGCCTTTGTCGTCGGCCCCGAGGGCGGTTTCTCAGACGACGAACGCCGCATGCTGGAAGTGAAGGGCGCCACGCCACTGCGCCTCGGCGGCCGTGTGCTGCGCGCAGAGACGGCTGTGCTCGTCGGCCTTACGCTTCTGCAACACATCTACGGAGATATGGGCGGGTGAACGGGCGGCCGTAAAACCGGTGCGCAGTTGTCGGAAACTATCGCTGGATCATTTGTCGTTATCCATGGAAGCCTTCGGTTTGGCCGGCGTGTACTGCACAGGCCAGGACACATCCCAGCCCTGCTCGACTGCGGCATGCAAGGTAAGGTAGGGATCGGCCAGATGCGGCCGCGCCAACGCGCACAAGTCCGCGCGACCCGACGCGACGATCGTATTCACGTGATCCCAGTTCTGAATCGCACCCACCGCCATGGTCGGGATACCCACCGCATGCCGGATAAGGTTAGCGAACGGAGCCTGGAACATTCGTCCATACTCAGGTTGGGCATCGGCTGAGGTCTGTCCACTTGAGACGTCGATCAAGTCGCAGCCGTGCTGTTTGAGCAGACGCGAGACTTCGATCGCGCCATCGATGTCGAGGCCGCCTTCAACCCAATCACAGGCGGAGATGCGAACGCTTATCGGTTTATGCTCTGGCCAGGCCGCGCGCACGCGATCGAATACTTCGAGGGGAAAGCGCATGCGATTTTCGAGCGAGCCGCCGTAAGCGTCCGTCCGCAAGTTCGATAGCGGCGAGATAAAACCTGACAGTAAGTAGCCGTGGGCCATGTGCAGCTCGAGCAGATCGAAACCGGCCGCTTCGCTCATGCGTGTGGCGCGCACGAAGTCTTCGCTGACCCGTTCCATGTCGGCGCGCGTCATTTCCCGCGGAACCTGAGAGCCGAACTTATAGGGTAGGGGCGAGGGGGCAATTATCTCCCAGGCGCCTTCGGTCAGCGGTGCATCGGCGCGACCCTGCCAGGGCAGCTTGGTTGACCCCTTACGTCCGGCATGGGCCAGCTGCATGCCGATTTTCGCCCGCGACCTTTGATGCACGAACTCCACGATGCGTTTCCACGCGCTCACGTGCTCCGGCGTGTACATGCCTGCGCAGCCAAGCGTAATCCGGGCATCGGCGCTGACGTCGGTCATCTCGGTGATCACGAGTCCGGCGCCGCCGATGGCGCGCGAACCCACGTGCACAAGATGGTAGTCGTCCACCACACCTTCGCGCGCGGAGTACTGACACATCGGCGACACCACCACGCGATTGTCTAAGGTGAGCTCGCGCAACTTGAAGGGTGTAAACATCGGCGGCGGGACGCGCGCGCCCGATGCCATGTCGTTGTCTTGCGCAAAGCCGTGCTTTTCTGCAAACCAACGATCGAGCTTGGCGACGAGCGCCGGATCGCGCAGCTTGAGGTTTTCGTGGGTCACGCGCTTGGAGCGCGTCATCATGCTCGCCACGAGCTGCAGCGGTTCCATCGTCTTGTGCATGACCGCGGCGCGCTCGAACCAATCTTGGCTGACGCTGGCGGTCCGCTGCAGCTTGGCGGCATCGACCCAGCGCGATTGCTCGTACGAAGTGAGCGCCTTGGCCACGTGAGGCTGAGCATCGAGCGCATCGATCAACGCGATTGCATCTTCCATCGCCAGCTTGGTGCCCGAACCTATCGAGAAGTGTGCGGTATGGGCAGCGTCGCCAATCAGTACCACGTTGCCCGCATGCCAGCGCGCATTCTTTACCCGTCGAAAACGCACCCACTGGGACTTGTTCGTGAGCAAGCGCGCGCCACCAAGCTCGGCTGCAAACAAGCGCTCGAGGTACGCCACACTTTCTTCGATCGGACGCTGTTCGAGACCCGTGCGGGCCAAGGTCTGGTCGTTGGTCTCGACGATGAAGGTACTGGTGTCTTCTGAGAACGGGTAAGCATGCACCTGAAACGAACCGTGCTCGCTGTCACGGAAGATAAATGTGAATGACTCGAGCTTCTTGCTCGCGCCCAGCCAGATGAAGGGGGCAGCGCCCAACTTGATGTCGGGCTCGAACGTGGCGGCAAGCTCCGTGCGCGTCTTACTGTTGATGCCGTCCGAGGCGATGATGAGGTCGGCATCTGGGAAATCCGTGTGGGAGACCTCGCGCTCGAAGTGTAAGGCCACGCCGAGCTCCAGGCAGCGCTGCTGCATCACTTGCAGCAGCGTGACGCGCGCGATGCCACAAAAGCCGTGGCCGGTGCTGCGAATGCGCTCGCCCTTGGCAAAGGTGTCGATGTCCGTCCAGCGTGTGAAGCGCTGGGTGATCGAGGCGTAGCTCTCCGGGTCGGCCACTTCGAAGTTCGACAGCGTGTCGTCGGAGAAGACCACCCCCCAACCGAAGGTGTCGTTGGCGCGATTGCGCTCGTAGACCTGTACGTTCCAATGGGGATGGCGTTTCTTGGCAAGGATGGCGCTGTACAGCCCGCCCGGGCCGGCACCGAGAATACGAACTTTCATGGGTGCGCTCCTTCTACTTTCGTCACGCTTCGGCGCAGCAGCCCGCGGTCGATCTTGCCCAGGTGCGTGCGCGGAAAGTCTGGGAGCAAGATGACCTCGCGCGGCGCCTTATACGGAGCGAGCCGCGTGCGCACCCAGTCCTTGAGCTCCTCTTCAAACCCCGCTTGCGCGGTGCGCGCGCGCACAAAAGCGTAAGGTTTGACGAGGCCGCTGGCATCGGGCACGCCGATGACGGCGCATTCTTCCACGTTCGGGTGCAGGGCGAGGCAACCTTCCACCTCCTTCGGTGCCAGCCACTTCCCGGCCACCTTCAGCATGTCGTCGCTGCGGCCGCAGTAGGTAAACGTGCCCTCGGCATCGCGCCGCACCATGTCGCTCGAGGCATACCATTCGCCCACGAAAGCCTGACATGACTTTTCGTGCTGCTGGACGTAACCGAGGCCCCGCGATTTGCCGCGCACCCAGAGAAAGCCGACCTCACCGTCAGGTACGGCCTTACCATCGTCGTCACACACGCGAATCTCAAAGCCGGGTACAACCTGGCCGAGTGTACCCGGGCGCGAGTGACCCGGGCGATTGGTGACAAAGACATGCCACATCTCGGCCGTACCGAGCCCGTCGAGCAGCTCCACCTTCCAGCGTGCGAGCCAACGCTCATAGAGCGATTCGGGTAGCGCCTCACCGGCGGAGGTGACGATGCGCAAACAGGACAAGTCCTGCTGCTCGGCGCCGGGCGCATCGAGCATCTTGCCCACCATGGTCGGCACGTTGACCAGGATCGTGGGCTTGTGTGCCGCGACAAGCTCGAACAGCCGAGCAGCGGTCACGCGCTCCGGAAACAGGATGCTCGTGCCTCCAACCGACATGGGAAAGAGTAAGTTCGAGCCCGTGGCGTAGCCGAAGTAGAGCTTAGGAACAGAAAGGGTAATGTCGCTTTCGCTGTAGCCAAGCACACGCTGGGCGTAGAGCACGGTGGTGTTGACGAAGGCGCCGTGGGTCTGCACGACCGCCTTAGGCTTGCCGGTGGTACCGCCTGAAAACAGCCAAATCGCCGGGTCATCGCGATGGGAGCCAAAGGTTTCAAATGGCGAGGGGTTCTCCGGCGCGACATCGGAAAAGCGCACACCCTTGCGACCGGGTGGAAACGCTTCGCCCGTGACGATCACGCGCGCAAGCAACAACGCCTCGTCGCTCACGCCATCAAAGGCATCGACCGCGGAGGGGCCGACCACCGCGATCTTGGCCCGCGTGTAGCTGAGAAAATACTCAGCTTCTTCCGCCGAAAGCTCGGGGTTGGCCATCACCACCACGGCGCCGAGCTTGAGCGCGCCGAAAAAAGCACCGACAAAATCAGGGCCGTCTTCGACCGCGATAAGGACCCGTTGCTCGGGCTCAAGGCCCAGGTCGGCAAAGGTATGGGCGAAGCGGTTCGCGTGATGCGCTATCTCGGCATAACTCCAACGCTGAGCGGCTTGTCCTGCGCGGTCGTAGATCAACGCCGTGCGCTCGCCCTGTCCCGCATCCAAACGCGCATCGAGAAAGAAACCTGCCACGTTGAGCTGCTCATCGAGCTTTAGCGCCATCGGTGCCCCCTACTAAGAGCGCTTGCGCGCTGACTGATGCGCAACGCAGACTCTGCAGCGTGCGCGCCTTTGCCGAAATGACATGGGAAGAGATTGCTGGCTGTGACAAGTCGCGCTTCGTGCCGATTTTGCCGATCGGAGCCACCGAAGCCCACGGCCCTCACCTGCCGCTTGCAACCGACGTAATTATCGCAGAAGCGATGGCCGCCCATGGTGCGCGCCTGCTTGAAGCCCAGGGCTACCAAGCCGTGCTTTTGCCGTCCCTCGCCTATACCGCGGCCGCCTACGCCGAGGGCTTTGCAGGCACGGTAAGCTTGCGTCCGGAGACCGAGACCGCCCTGATCACCGACATCGGCATGGGCCTGCATCGGCACGGCATTCGCTGGCTTTTGTGTGCGAACGCTCACCTTGATCCCACACACATCGGCGCGATTCGCGCGGCGGCCGAGGCGTTGCGTGCGCGCAGCTCGCTGTCTGTGATCTTCCCTGACGTCACGCGCAGACCCTGGGCTGAGCGGCTGACCGCCGAGTTCAAGAGCGGCGCCTGTCACGCGGGATGTTACGAGGGCTCGATCGTCATGGCGGCGCGGCCCGAGCTCGTGCGCGACGCGATCCGTGCGACTTTGCCCGTCAATCCTGTATCTCTTTCCGTCGCGATCCGCAGGGGTAAGACCACGTTCGAAGAAGCGGGCGGCCCACGCGCTTACTTCGGCGATCCCGCCGCAGCGAGCGCCGCAGAGGGACGCATGACGATCGAAACGCTGGGTCAAGTTCTGCACGATGCTTTCATTCAAGAGTGCGAAGGCACCCAGGCTCGCTGAGCATCCTCACGATTAGCAGTCTGGCGCGTTGCTTGGGTAGATACTTTAGATGTAAAGCAATCCGGTGGAGCTAACAAGCAAACGAGCCTTGGTCACGGGTGGCGGGCATGGTTTAGGGCGCGGCATCGCCGAAGCGCTGTGGCGCGCCGGAGCCACGGTCACGATCTGCGGCCGCAACGAGCAGGCGCTGGCTGAAACGCTGGCTGCGTCGAGTGCCTCGTCCGAGGCGCCCGGCACGCTAGAAACGCGCGTCGCGATGCACTCGGTCGTGTGCGACGTAACCTCGGCGGAGTCGGTTGCACAAGCCGTGCGGTACGCCGAAGAGCGCATGGGCGGCGTAGATTTCTTGATTAACAACGCAGGCATCGCTCCCACGGCTCCGATCAAGGCACTGACGCTTGCTACCTGGCAAGAAGCCTTTGCAGTCAACGCGACCGGAACCTTTCTGTGCACCCAGGCGTGTTTGGGCGGCATGCTGGAGCGCAAGTACGGCCGCGTGATCAACATCGCGTCGGTGGCAGGCGTCACCGGCGGTATGTATCTGGCGGCTTACTGTGCTTCCAAACACGCCGTGATCGGCTTTACCCGCGCGGCGGCGGCCGAGCTCGGTGACAAGGGCGTGCAAGTCAACGCGATCTGTCCGGCCTATGTCGACACCGACATGACACGCGGTGGGGTTGCGCGCGTGATGCGGAGCAAGGGCGCGTCCGAGCAGGACGCACTAAACGCGGTGCTGACGAGCGCCGGTCAAAAGCGTTTGCTGCCGGTTTCAGAAGTGGCGAGCTGGGTTGTGCATCTGTGCGGGCCTGCGGGTAACGCGCTCAACGGTCAGGTCATCGTGCTCGATGGCGGCGGCAAAGAGTAAGGGACGAGGGCTAAAACGATGGAAGCGATCAATCCTGAAAGCATGGGAGCCCCCAAGGGCTACAGCAACGGCATGCTCGCTCCCGCGGGCGGCCGCCTGTTGTTCGTGGCCGGTCAGATCGGCTGGAACGGCCTACAGCAGCTCGTATCGGACAACTTCGCCGAGCAGTTCGCTCAAGCATTGCGCAATGTGTTGACGGTGGTCGAGCACGCCGGTGGCCGTGCCCAGCACGTCGGTCGCTTGACGGTGTACGTGGTCGACAAGGGAGAGTACCTGCGCGAGCTCAAGGGCGTGGGTGCGGCCTACCGAGAGCTGATGGCCAAACACTATCCTGCGATGGCCCTGGTCGAAGTCAGGGCGCTGGTCGAGCCCGGCGCCAAGGTCGAAATCGAAGCGACCGCGGTCGTGCCGTGAAGGCGCGCGCAGCCAAATCCGCCGAGACCAAGCAGGCGGTCGGGCTGTGGGTGCGCCTGGCCAAATCTTACGGTCTGGTGTTGCGTGAGGTGCGCGATGCCCAGGGCGATTCGCCCCTTACCTTGCCGCAGTTCGATGCGCTGGCGCAGCTGCTGCGCAATCCTGAGGGCATGACCGCGGGCGAGCTTTCCCAAGCCTTGCTCGTGACTGCGGGCAACGTGACGGGTCTGGTCGACCGCTTGGTCGCACGCGGCTTTGTGACGCGGCGTGCCTCGACCAAAGACGCGCGCGTGCGCGTGGTGCGTCTGACGGCCGAGGGCCGGCGCATCGCAGCCCGGGAAGTGGCGCGTCACGAAACCTTACTTACGCGCATTTTCGATGTGCTCAGCCCGCACGAGCAACTCGCGCTGTCGCTCAACCTCGATCGCGTTCGTACTTCGCTGGAGAACCACCCATGACCATCCGTCCTGAGACCTTTGCCTACGCCCATGACACCGAAACCGGCGTCGCTACCATCACCTTGAATCGACCGGAGCGTCTCAACGCGCTCACCTTCGAGAGTTATGCGGAGTTGCGCGACACCTTCAAGCGGCTCGATGTCGAGCCCGGCGTACGCGCGATCGTGATCACCGGCGAGGGCCGCGCCTTCTGCTCAGGTGGCGATGTAGAAACGATCATCGGTCAGCTCTTTTCCCGCGATTATCAGGGGCTACTCGCCTTCACGCGCATGACCTGTGAGCTCATCGCCAACATCCGTCTGTGTAAGCGACCGGTGGTCGCTGCGCTCAACGGTACGGTCGCGGGCGCAGGCGCGGTGATCGCATCAGCCTGCGATGTGCGCATCGCTTCCGAGCGCGCGAAGATCGCCTTTCTGTTTACCAAGGTAGGCTTAGCCGGCGCCGACATGGGCGCCGCGTGGCTCTTGCCGCGTCTGATCGGTCAGAGTCGTGCCACGCAGTTATTGCTAAGCGGCGACTTCATCGATGCCCAAGAAGCCGAGCGTTTTGGCCTCTACCACAAGGTCGTACCCGATGCCGAGCTGCGCAACGAAGCGCGCCTGTACGCTGAAAAGCTCGCCAAGGGCCCGCTGTTCGGTCTGGCGATGACCAAGGACGCGCTCAATCGCGAAGCCTCCATGGATTTTCTGGGTGCCCTCGAAAGCGAAGCGCAGGTACAGGCCGTGTGCATGCAACATCCCGACTTTCGCGAAGCCTACGAAGCGTTCACGAGCAAGCGTACACCACGCTTTCAAGGTTGAGCATGTCTGACATTCGCACTTACCTGAGCTCAGCGCGTGTAGTGGATATAGGCCCGGTGCGCGCCTTTCTCGACGAGCACCACAGCGCGGTCGCCGAAGAAGCGGCACGCTTTGCGCGCGAGCAGCTGCTGTCGTTGCCCGCGCCCGAAACGGATCAAGAAGGGCGTAGCCAGGCCACACAGATCCTTTCACTGCTGCGCGAGTCGGGTCTGTTGCGCTTCATCGCTCCCTTCGACTTGCGCGCCTGTTGTTTGGTCCGGGAAGCACTGGCCTGGGCATCGCCGCTTGCGGACGAAGTCTTTGCCCTGCAGTGCTTGAGCGTGACCCCGATGCTGCTCGCCGCCAACGCGGAGCAGCGCGCGCGCTGGGCAGAGCCGATCGTCAAGGGTACTAAGATGGGCGCCTTTGCCATGACCGAGCGCAACGCCGGCTCGGATGTGGGCGCACTCGAGACCACCGCGCGCAAAGAGGGCAACGACTACGTCCTTGACGGACATAAGACGTTGATTTCCAACGCTGGGATCGCAGACGTGTATACCGTGTTTGCCTGTACGGATCGCGATCGCAGTCGCGGGCATGGCGGCTTGTCTTGCTTTGTGGTGGAGGCAAGTCAGCCTGGCTTTCGCTTCGTGCGACCGCTCGTGCTGAGCGCACCGCATCCCCTGGGCGAAGTCGCCTTCGACAACTGTAAGGTGTCTGTGGAGGCGCGACTCGGCGCCGAGGGCGACGGCTTCAAGATCGGCATGGCCACCCTCGATCGCCTGCGTCCCACGGTGGCCGCCGCTGCGACCGGCATGGCCGCACGCGCGCTTGATGAATCGCTGCATTACGCCCAGCACCGCAAGCAGTTCGGGCAGGCGATCTGCGAGTTTCAGCTGGTTCAGCAAAAGATCGCGCGCATGGCCACCGAGATCACTGCCTCGCGCTTGTTACTGTTCCGTGCCGCCTGGGAGCACGACAAGGGTAAGCCACGGATTACTCTGGAATCGGCGATGGCAAAGTCCTACGCCACCGAGGCCGCCCAGCGCGTGATCGACGATGCGGTGCAGATCCACGGCGGCATCGGTGCGCTCGCAGAGCAGACGGTCGACAGACTCTACCGTTCCGTTCGTTCGTTGCGCATCTACGAAGGCACCACCGAAGTGCAGCAAGTGGTGATCGCCCGTCAAATCATCAAGGACAGCGCGAGGTAGCGCATGTGGCGCTCGCCCCAAGGACGAAAGCATTCACTACCGCTCGCCGGCGTGCCGACGCGTGCAGAAGCCGAAGTAGCACGCTGGTTTCAGCCGCTGAAAGTCGGCCCGCTAGCGCTCGAGACGCGCACCTGGGTGCCCGCGATGGTGCCCTGGCGTGCGAGCGACGAAGGATTTGTCACGCCGCGCGTCTTGGCCTGGTACGAGCGCTTCGCCCGCGGCAAACCGGGAGCTATCGTGGTCGAAGCCACGGGCATCCGCGACATCGCCAGTGGTCCGCTGCTGCGCATCGGTGATGACCGCTTCATCGCGGGTCTCTCCAAGTTGGTGGAGACCGTAAGGTCCGCCAGCGAGGGGCAGACGCGCCTTTTCATCCAGCTAATCGACTTTCTGAGCATTCGCCGTCGCCCCACCCGCGAAAAATTCCTGGGGCAGCACCTGGTGATCACGGATCGGCATCGCGCCCTCGTGCACGAAGACAACGAGCCCCGCGTGCGCGCGGCGCTGTCGGCTTTGGACGAGCTAAGCCTGCGTCAGGCACTGAGCGAGCGCGAGTACGAAGCGCTGGAGCGCGGTGACCGTGAGCGCGTGACCGACACGGAACGCGAGCACATTCGCGCCTTGCCTACGGTGCTGCCCAGCCTGTTCGCCAAGGCGGCGCTGCGTGCAGAGCAGGCAGGTTTTGATGGCGTCGAGCTGCACTACGCCCACGCCTACACCATGGCCTCGTTCCTCTCCGCCCGTAACACACGTGCAGATGGCTATGGCGGGCCACGGGAGCAGCGGGCACGTCTGCCGCTCGAAGTGTTTCGCGCGGTGCGAACGCAGGTCAAGCCCGGCTTCGCCGTCGGTTGCCGCTTTCTTTCGGAAGAATGCATCGAAGGCGGCAGCACACTCGAGGACGCAAGCTATTTCGCAGAGCAGCTCGCGCGTGCGGGCTGCGACTTTCTCTCGCTGTCGCGCGGCGGTAAGTTCGAGGATGCTAAGGTCCCTAAGGTCGGCCGCGCATTATACCCCTATACCGGCGAAAGCGGCTGGGAGTGTATGCCCACGGCGTACGGGGATGAGCGCGGACCCTTCGGGCGCAATCGGCATGCCGCCCAGGCCATTCGCAGCCGTGTGCGTCAGGCGGGACTTGAGACGCCGATCGTGCTCGCCGGTGGCATTGCAAGCTTTGCCCAGGCCGAGCAGATGCTGAGCGAGGGCGTAGCGGACATCGTCGCAGCAGCCCGGCAGACGCTCGCCGACCCTGATTGGTTTCTCAAGCTGCGCCTCGGTCGCGGCCAAGAGATACGTCGTTGTACTTTTACCAACTACTGCGAGGGGCTCGATCAGATGCACGAGCCCGTCACTTGCAAGTTGTGGGATCGCGAGGGGCTTGCTGAAGCCTCACTCGCGCTGCATGACGGCCGCAGGCTCGTTGCACCTAATTGGTCCTGAATGAAGGAGTCTCTCCATGTCACGCGATGCCACGCCGTACCTTATCGACCTCGACCCGTTGCTGACCGAAGACGAGCGCCTCACCTGGCGTGCTTGCGCCGAGTTCATGAAAGCGCGCGTCGAGCCCGTGATCGTCGATCATTATGAAAACGGCACCTTCCCAAAGGACCTGATCCCCGAGTTTGCGCGCATGGGCTTTCTGGGCGCGCCGCTCGAAGGGTATGGTTGTGCAGGCTTGAATCCGGTCGCCTACGGCCTGAGCATGCTCGAGCTTGAAAAGATCGACAGCGGCATCCGTTCGTTCTGCTCGGTGCAGACCGCGCTCGTCATGTGGCCGATCTACGCCTACGGCAGTGAAGAGCAAAAGCAGCGCTGGTTGCCCGCGATGGCGCGTGGCGAGGCGATCGGCTGCTTTGGTCTGACCGAGCCCAACTCCGGCAGCGATCCCGGCGGCATGCACACCCACGCCAAGCAGCTGAGCGCAGGCGGCGACTTCGTCCTGCACGGGCAGAAGATGTGGATCACCAACAGTCCGATCGCAGATGTCGCGATCGTCTGGGCCAAGACCCACGAGCACGGCAGCAGCACCGAAGTCATCCGCGGTTTTCTCGTGGAGCGCGGCATGGCCGGCTTCAGCACGCCGGAGATTCACGGCAAGCTCAGCCTGCGCGCCTCGATCACCGGCGAGATCGTGCTCGACGAAGTACGCGTGCCCGCACGAAACATGCTGCCAGGTGCCGTCGGGCTCAAGGGTCCGCTCGGCTGCCTTACCCAGGCGCGCTACGGCATCGGTTGGGGAGCAGTGGGCGCAGCGATGGGCGTGTACGAACGAGCGCGCCAGTACGCCATGGATCGCAAGCAGTTCGACAAGCCGCTCGCCGCCTTTCAGCTGACGCAGCAGAAGCTCGTCCAGATGCACAACGAAATTGGTAAAGGTCTATTGCTGGCCTACCACTTCGGACGCTTGAAGCAGCAGGGTAAGCTCAGTCCCAGCCAGGTCTCTTTTCTTAAGCGGGACAACGTTGCGATGGCGCTCGATGCCGCGCGCAGTGCCCGTTCGATCCTTGGCGGCAATGGCATCATGGGTGACTTCCACATCATGCGTCAGTTGTGCAACCTCGAAACGGTATACACCTACGAGGGTACCCACGAGGTGCACACGCTCGCGATCGGCCGCGCAATCACCGGTGAGAACGCATTCGCATGATGGACGTCATTGAAGCGCTCCATGCGCGGCACAGCGTGCGCGGCTTTTTAGCGAAGCCGATTGCACCAGAAACCTTACAGGCGTTGTTTACTGCTGCGCAGCGCGCACCTTCCTGGTGCAACATCCAACCGTGGCGTGTGTGGGTAAGCTCGGGAGAGACCACAACCAAGCTTGCGGCGGCCATGCTCGAGGCCTGCATTCAAGATCCGCACGGGGCGCCTGCCATCGCCTTTCCCGCTCATTACCCCGAGCCTTACGGTACGGAGCGCCGCGCCTGTGCCAAGGCGTTGTATACGGCCATGGGCATCGCTCGCGGCGACACGCAGGCGCGCGATGGCGCTTTTCGCGCAAACTATCGTGGCTTTGATGCACCGCATATCGTGATGATCGCCTACGACGCGCATTTTGGCGTCTACGGCGCGCTCGACGTCGGCTGTTACCTGCAATCGCTGCTGCTGGCAGCGCAGAGTCTCGGCCTTGCAACCTGCGCGCAGGCGGCACTCGCCTGTTATCCCAAAGCGGTGCGCAGCGTGCTCTCGATTCCCGACGAGCTCACGATCCTATGCGGCGTGTCCTTGGGCTACGAAGATCACGAGGTCGCGGCCAATCGCTGTCGGACCAGTCGCTCGCCCTTGGAGCTCAACGTGCATTTCGAGTAGCGACTGGGCGTCTCAGCCTTTGACTAAGCGTAAGCTCGGGGCCGGCGCGTAGGCTTCGATATGGCCACTTTCTTCGGCCAAATACAGCCAGCCGCGCTCGTCCACGCGCATGAAGTCGGGGATCACGCTGCCTTCGATGGGTCCGCCGATGATCGAGCCATCTGATGGGCGTAGCACGTGCACGCTGGCTGACGGCACGAACAGCGCACCGCCCCGGAGCACGGGCTCAAGCCGCCGTGGCACATCATCGCGCGAGCTATCGGCCAGGTTGCGCTGCCAGCGTATTTCGCCGGTAGTCAGATCGAGGGCCGACATCTGTCCACCAGGCGTATTGATCACGAGATTCTGATCGACGACCAAAGGTGCGCCGCCTTCGCCGATGCCAGGGTCGGGCACCGAAAAACGTCGCGCTCCGCTGGTCAGATCAAAAGAGGACAGTCGCACTTCGCCCGCTTCGATCGAGGGCACAAGCACACTGTGATCGGTCGCGATAGGGCTGGTGAGCGGCCCTGTCTCCAACTCTTTTCGAAAAGCGAGCTGACCACTGAACAGGTCGAGGCCCATCAGCGCGCCGCGATCGGCACCCGGCGCTCCTGAAACAGCAATCGCCATGTCCCGGGCCACCGTGGGTGCGAGCACGATGCGTCCCGGGTCGGACCAGCGCCAGGCGATGTCACCCGTCGCGACGTCGATGGCATCGAGCGTGCTGTCGCCACAGGCGACCAGTAAGATGCGTCCGGCGCGCGTGAGCTTGAAGTTGCCGCGGCCACGCGAGCGAAAGCGCCAGCGTGGCTCACCCGTGCGCACGTCGATCGCGACCAGTCGATCGCGGCCTTCGGTCAGCACCGCGACAGGGGGAGCCGTGCGCCCACCGAGCACCATGCCCGAGAGCGCTCCGCCCACGCGCGGCGTCATGCGTGCACGCGCGTAAGGCTCGCCATCGGCGATGTCCGAAAACGTGATCTCGCCATCTGGGCCAACGCACAGAAGAGCGCTGCCCGCCATCACGGAGGTGGAGGCGGCTACGTGCCGAATCCACAGCAGCTCGCCTGAATCTCGACACAGCGCGAGCTGACAGCGCGGTGTCGCTACTACAAGGCGATCGCCACACAGGAAGGTCGACGCAGCATCGAGGCCGTCGACTTCGGCACGAAAGCGTAAGGAAAGACGTAGCTTGGCCGATGGGGCGCCGGCTGCGCTGCCCGTGTGAATGGCCGCCGTCGAAGGAATCGGCGGGACCGCACTCGCGCGCAGGCGATCGGGATCTTGGTTCGTGAAACTGATGCGGTCGCTTTTGGCGCGCACCACCCGCCGCAGGGCGCGCACCTCGTCTCGCAGCGCCACGAGCCGTAGGTTGCGGCTCTGACTGCGATCACTGCTCACGATCGTGCGCGCCAGGTCCGACGCCAGGCGCAAGATCGGTAAGAGCGCGCTCGGTACGTCGAGGGCAGCCAGGGTAATCGCCCCACTCGGCGATGCACCCAGGGTCAGGGCAAGCTCGCCGGTACGATCAAGACGCATGGCGATCACGAAATCGCCGGCTTTCAGCTTCAGGTTCGCAGCGCGTCGATTCTCCCAGGCTTCAACGATGCTGCGCGCGGCGTTGATCATGCGCATCACCACCGGAAACACCGGGCCTCGCGCGAGCGTGACGCGTCGGCCGTGGGCGTAACCCCATACCTCGCCATCGAATAGCAGCGCGTGCACATCGGCGCGGCTGCTCAGATCGTGGGGGCTGTCCGTCGCGCTGATCTGGGCCGAGAAACCAAAGGCGAGCGGACTGTCATCGCGGGGCGGACAGAGCGCGCCGGCGCGTCGTAGGGTAGGCACAGCCACCGGCAGCTGATCGATGGCAACTTCCGCACAGGCTGCGCGCTCGGCCAAGCGGCGGGCGGCGGTTTGCGCAGGTCCCGCGGTGGTCTGTTCACAAAGCTCGCGCGCTGCGGCACTACAGCAGTGCAATAGACGTGTCAGCGGGATCGGTCGATCGCGCAGGAAGATCTGCGGCACGGGCCCGCCGTCATAAAAGCTTAGGAGCGCGTGCGGACCCCGGCGCACCAGCGAGAGCTCTGCGGTGCTGCTCGACAGCGGCAAGATGCCCTTGCGGGAGGTGCCCTCAGCCAGGGCGAGTACCGTGGCGACCAGATCGGTCAGCGCGGGGAGCTCCAGGCCGCCATCGCCGCGTCCAAATAGCAGACTGAGCAGGGCTTCATGATGCGGGCGCTTGGCCACAGCGAGCATCGCCGCAGGCTCACTCGTCACGACTCGGTCTGGAATGTTCAGTTGGGTCATCGGGCGTTCGCGAGGGGGGCAAGGAACGGATGGGGGG
>JBBSJC010000134.1:0-15907 GCA_038257655.1 Polyangiales bacterium
CTAGCGTCGGTAGCGAGAAGCTGAGCAGTCAGGTCTTGCGCGGCAAGCAGCTTTTTTATGATGCTCGCGACACGCGTCTGGCACGGGACAGTTATATGAGTTGTGCCACGTGCCACAACGACGCGGGTCATGATGGACGCACCTGGGATCTCACTGGCATGGGGGAAGGCCTGCGCAACACCATCAGTTTGCGTGGCCACGCGGGCGCACAGGGCAGGCTGCACTGGAGCGCAAACTTCGACGAGGTACAAGACTTCGAAGGCCAGATTCGCGCTCTCTCGCAGGGGACCGGCTTGTTGAGCGATGCGCAGTTTACGACCGGCACCCGCGCTCAGACGCTTGGCGACCCCAAAGCCGGCTTGAGCGCGGACCTAGATGCGCTTGCAGCCTATGTCGCAGCGCAATCACGCTTTGATCCGTCCCCCTACCGTACTTTAGCGGGTGCGCTGACTCCGGATGCGGTCCTTGGCCGGGCTGTCTTTGCCGACCAGTGTGTCTCCTGTCACGGCGGGAGCTCCTTTTCCGACAGCGAATCGCTCGCTACGCACGACGTGGGCACGCTCAAGCCGAGCAGTGGTGCGCGCTTGCGCTACGCACTCAGTGGTTTCGATACGCCTACTTTGCGCGATGTCTGGGCCACGGCGCCTTACCTTCATGACGGCTCGGCTCCTAGCCTCGAGTCTGCGGTGCGGGCGCATACTAACCTTAGTCTTTCCCCGGTCGAGCTCGCGAACGTGGTCGCGTTCACGCGCCAGATTGGCAGCGATGAAGCCAGCGTACAGGCTCCGCCTGCAATGGGCACAGGGCTCAGCGGACAGTACTACAGCAATAACGCCCTGAGCGGGACAGCGGTACTGACGAGGGCAGAAGCCGTCGATTTCAACTGGGATAGGGCCGCGCCCGGCGTCGGCATACCCGCCGACAACTTCTCTGTCCGTTGGACCGGACAAGTGCTCGCGCCAGCGACAGGGACCTACCGCTTTCAAACTGTGTCTGATGACGGCGTTAGACTGTGGGTGAACGGTGCCCGTGTGATCAACAACTGGACGGCGCACAGCCCGACCAGGGATACGACTACAGCGATAGCCCTCGTAGCCGGCCAGCGCTACGACCTGACGCTCGAGTACCAAGAGCGCACAGACGGCGCGACGATACAGCTGTTGTGGCAGCCGCCTGGGGCCGTAAGCTACGCGCTTATCCCGGTCGCCAACCTCTTTGCAGCAGGCCTGGGCCTGACCGGCGACTACTTCGCTAACAACGCGCTAAGCGGCGCAGCTGCGCTCACCCGCGTCGAGCCAGTGGCCTTTCGCTGGGGCACGACTGCGCCCGCCGGCGGGCTGCCCGCGGACAACTACTCCGTGCGCTGGACAGGTCAGCTGCTAGCTCCGATCAGCGGAACCTATCGCTTACAGACGCTGTCCGATGACGGTATTAGGCTCTGGATCAACGGTACACTGCTGATCGACAACTGGACGCCGCACGGGGACACGGCGGATACGACGCCCGCGATCACACTCCTGGCCGACAAGCCCTACGATATCCGGGTGGAGTATAACGAGCTAACCGGTCGTGCGACGGCCCAGCTTCACTGGTTGCCGCCGGGGGCGACGACTTATGTGCTGGTTCCGGTCCAGTACCAGTACTCCGCGGGTGCGGGTCGGCGAGCGTCTGGCTCCACGAATACGCTGCATGGTCTCTGAGCCACGCTGCAAGCAGGACGGGTCGAGAGGCCTAAGGCTTGGCCTTGCGGCTTGGCGTTTAGGCTCGGCGGCCTGGCGTTTAGGCCTACTAGGCGTGTCGTTCGCCTTGCTGGGCGCGGCGCGACCTCCCACGGTGCAGGAGCACGGACGTCAACTCTTCCAGGGCGAGGCGAACCTGGTTGGGCGTATGGTCGGACATACCCACGCGCTACCGCCGCAAGCGGTTCGCTGCATGAACTGTCATCAAACTCAAGACCCACCCTCGACCGCATCCTCGTCGTCGAGTGCCCAAATCCCCTCTTCCTCGGCTGCGTTTAACACGCAGGACTTCGGGCCCAAGCTCAATCCAGACACGCTGACCCAAACGCTCCCGCGACGCGGCGGGCCAGCCTCTTCTTACGATCTCAAAGCATTCTGCCGGCTCCTGCGTGAAGGCATCGATCCGGCGCACGTGATGATCCCTCAGACCATGCCACGTTATGTGCTCACTGATGCCGAATGCGAGGCCTTGTGGACCTTCCTGATCACGCGATGACGCAGTTGTCACGACGCACTTTTTTGGGTGGCATGGTGGCAACGGCCCTGACGACGACGGCGGTCACATCGTTCACACCGGATAAGGCTCGTGCCCATAGCAACGCGGGCTTGGTCGCGCCGCCACGCGCGCCTCCCGCCGTAGCGCTGACGCTCGACGATGGTAAGAGCATAAGCCTGCAGAAACTGTTGCTGGGTCACGTTTCCGCAGTGCAGCTGATGTTCACGAGTTGCAGTGCGACTTGCCCGATTCAGGGCGCGGTGTTCGCGCAAGCGGCGCGTGAGCTCGGCGCCCGTGTGAAGGATGCGCGTTGGCTTTCCCTGAGCATCGATCCGACCCGCGACTCACCCCAGGCGCTTCGAGCATGGATGGCTAAGTTCGGAGCTCACCCACGTTGGCGTGCCGCGCGCCCAGATCCAAAGCAACTAGAAAAGTTGTTCGATTTCCTGAAGGCTCGCAATGCCGGACCTGATCGGCACACCGCCCAGGTTTACTTCTTCGATCGACGCGCACAGCTCGTCATGCGCAGTGTAGACTTTCCACCCGCGAGCGAGCTTATGCGTGTGCTTCAGGACCTGGGCGCGCGAACCTGAGATGCCTACGAGCCAGTGGGAAGTGTGCTCGGACGGCGCTGGCTCTTTTGCTCGTACATCCGCGTGTCGGCCATGTGTTTGAGGCTCTCGTGGGAGGTACTCTCGTGCACGTGCACGGTGCCGAAGCTCGCGCCGACAAGCGCGAAGCCATCTTGACGCAAAGCTTGGACCGCAAGCTCGAGCGTCTGCGCAATGAACTTTAGGTTGCCGCTTGGGCAAGTAATCGCGAACTCATCACCACCCAAGCGATAGAGCGAGGCCTCGTGGCCGAGGTGGTGCTTCAGATGCTTGGCAAAGCCGCACAGCAGATCATCGCCGCGCTTGTGTCCGTACTGGTCGTTGTAGTGCTTGAGACCATCGAGGTCGATAAAGGTGAGACTGCCCTGTGGCGGCAACCTGTTGAGCTCCGCGTCCAGTTGGTAGCGATTAGGCAGGCCCGTTAACGCATCGGTATAGGCAAAACGCACGCTCTGGCTCGCGTGACGAACCGCCTCGTCTTTTTCTGTCTGTAACAGGGCGAACTGGTGGGCGAGCACGAGTGCGAGCAGGCCCACCTCGACCGCGACTGCCAATAGCCCGATGTGCTCGATGTAAAAGGTATAGGCGTTGAGGCGGCTGAGCGAGATCGAAGCCAAACCGAGCACCGAGAAGGTAGCGATCGCAAACAGGTAAACGCGGGCGGACGAATAACCTTCGCGCGCGCGCTGGATCGCTGCCACAAGCCCAAAGAGCATGAACACTCCGACGCCATAGCGATCGAGCTCAAGCGACCAACTAGGCTGAAAACCAGCGACGCCGACGCAGGCCAGCATCACGACGATAAGCGTTACCCCGAGCCGGTACAGGCGCGGGTGGGTGCGGGGCCGGATCTCCAGCAATGCCAGGACGAAAGCGATGTATGCCGCGTTGGAAAAGAGGATCGGCACACTCACCAGATAGAACCAGTGCATGCCAAACAAGTCCGGATAAACCAGCAGCGCGGTCCCGTTGTACAGCAGGTTGCCTAAGATAAAAAGGGCATACATGCTGTCCGCGACGCGACGTCGGGTCACGGCTAGGGCCGCATAGTAGATGCCTAAACCTAGGAAGAACCCGAGGCAGAGTAACACCAACGCGTTGCCCGCTTTGATGCTCTGCCGGTAGTCTTTGAGTGTGTCCAAGAACGGTTCTGGCTGCCCAAGAAAGAATGGGGAAGACAGCTCAGTCAGCAGCCGGTAACTGCCGGGGGCTAAGATTAGCTCACGCCCATGTCGGAGAAAAAACGGGTTTTCTTCGTCCTGCTGAATGCCACCGGAGCGCTCCGCGACCAGGCGCCCGCTCGCGTCAAAGACCAGGTGCTTGAAGCGGCCAAGTGTGCTCGAGTTCTTGAAGTCGATCACGTAGGTGTCATCGTGTGCGATCTGAAAATGGGCCTGGTACCAGAAAGCGCCTCCCGTGGGCCGGGGCCCAGCAACCATCTGGAGGGCGCGGACATCGAGCTCTTGACCGCTATAACGCCAGCCGCTCGGAGCGTCGTACCAACGCCCGCCGAGCTCCATGGGGGCGGCCTTGACGAAAGACGGCAGCAACATGAAGAGCGCTACCCAACACACGCCAAGCCAGATTCTGACGGCGACGCCTCTTCGTGTTGAGACACGTCCGATCATAGGGTCAGGTAGTGGTCCGAGAGAGGTTTGCACACGTGTAGTCCAATATGCCCGGTGATGATGCCTGGGTTGAGGGGTATCGATAGCGCGTTCGAGCTTCCTAAGCATGGGCGTAATCGATAGCCTAGACAGTAATGCCTGATCTCATCCGGCGCGCATTTTTGGTTTTGGCGGCCATACTGTCGCTCGCTCCTCCGGCGCTCGGCGCCTATTTTCGTTGGGGTGGTTGGCCGCCTGGTTTCGGGGTCTTTCCGCCGCAGGTCCCAAGGGATGGGCAGGGTGTGCCGATTCCGGCGCCCGGGTTCAGCCCGCTGTACTTCGCTGTCGCGGCGACGGCCGCCTGCGTGGTGCTCGCCTTTCTGGTCTTTCCCACTTGGTTCGGCTTTGCCCCTGTGGCGCGTGCACCTCAAGTACTGAGCGCTAAATCCGCTGCGCCTGGCGCTTCGCGTCGCAGGCTTCCCTGGTGGTTCTGGACCGGCCTGGCTCTGAACTTGCTCTGCTGGGGCATGATGTGGTTCAGCACTGCGCCTGTCGTCAAGTACCTCTTCACTCCGCTTTGGTGGGGGTTCATCTTAATCATCGATGGCATCGTGTACGTGCGCACGGACGGCTCATCGATCCTGTCCAAAATTCCGAAGCAGATGGCCGCTCTGATCGTGATGTCGATCGTGGGCTGGTTCTTCTTTGAGTGGCTCAACTGGTTTGTGCTCGATAACTGGGTCTATCCGAACAGTCCAGCCATCTTCTCGCAGGCGCAGGCAGTCTTCTGGTTCACTCTTACTTATACCTGCGTGTGGCCCGCGATCTTCGAGTGGTATACTCTAATGCGCACCTATCCCGCCCTGACTGCGAGATGGGCGCGTGGGCCCGCACTCCAGCTCAAAGGTCCAATGCTGGTTTTCGCTTTGATACTGGGGGTTGGTACCGGCGTGTTAGTGGGCATGTTCCCCTACCTACTATTCTTCACCGTGTGGCTCGGCTCATTGCTCGTACTGCCGGCGGTCATGGGTCTACTCAAATACTGGACACCGTTTTCGCCCTTGGTCCGCGGTAACTGGACGCCGCTCGTGCTGATCGCCCTTGCGGGCGTGGCCAATGGTCTGTTTTGGGAGTTCTGGAATCACGGCAGCGAGGCCTTCATCCCCGGGCGCAATCCCAACTTCTGGGTCTACGACATTCCCTATATCAACGTGATCCACGTGTTCTCCGAGATGCCGCTGATAGGTTACTTCGGCTACCTACCCTTCGGCATTCAGTGTTGGGCCTGGTGGTTGGTAGCTGCCCACGTGCTCGGGATGGATCCAGACTTCGACCCTGAGCAGGTCGGCATCGCAGGCGAGCCTTCGCGCTGAGGTCGAGCGCTGGCTCTTTGACGCGCAATCGTGGGCAGTCATGGCATGGTCCCGTCATGGACCCGCGCATCAGCGATCTCGAAGAAACCGTGGTGGACGCCTGGCCGCCGGCCGAGGCTGAGGAGCTGGATGGCTGGCTACTGCGGGCAAGCGGCGGCCCCACGCACCGCGGTAACTCGGTCGCCACCCTGCAGGCCGGATCAACTTATACGTTGCCAGCACGCATCGAGGCGGCCGAAGCCTTCTATCGTGCCCGCAACCTGCCTCCCATGTTTCAGCTGGGGCCGTGCGCGGCGCCAAAGGGCCTCGACCAGGACCTTGCCGAGCGTGGCTATCGTCTCGAAGGCGAGGCCGTGACGGCCGTGGCGAGCCCCGTGGAGGTGCTGGAGCGGCTGCCACGCAGCGTGGAAACCAGCGTCGCCACACGTCCAAGCGACGCCTGGCTCGAGCTGTCCGGGGAGGCGGGCAGGTTTGCGCAGAGCGTTGATGTCTGGCGGGGCTTTCTCGCCCGCCTGGGCACGCGTTGTCGGTTTGCTACCGCACGGGATGCGCGCGGGCAAGCGATCGCTGCCTGCTTGGCTATCAGCTCCGAGGACAGGCTGGGCGTCTACGCCATGCTCACGCGGCCCGAGGCACGCCGAAAAGGAGCGGGCGCTGCGCTACTGCGCGCGCTGGCCGAGAGCGCGCTGGCTGAGCGTATGCGAGAGCTCTACCTGCTCGTCGAGACGAGCAACACGACAGCCCGTGCGCTCTATGCACGCGCTGGGTTCGTGGATGTCTACTCTTACCATTACCGCGTGCTCGACGCTGTCGCCGCGACCGCTACTGTGTCCCCGGACTCGCCCGAGGCGAGCTGAGACTGCCCGCGCGTTGTTCGCCATCCTGCCGCGGCCGCTTTCATTCGTGTTCGAGCAGAAGGTCCCCCGCCTCACGTGCGCTTGCTGCAATCGCAGTCCCGTCAGTTCGTGTCTCTTTGTCGCGAAGCAGAGACGCCAGCGCTTCGATCATCTCGGTCGCAGCCTGGTAGCGATGCTCGGCGGCCGGCGCAAGCGCGCGCGAAACCACGCGTTCGAGCGCTTCTGGGATCTCGGGGCGTATGGCGCGCAGGTCGGGTACGTTCCCCGCGAGCACGCGCCGCGCTACCTCGACATCGCTGCGTTCCCCGCCAAACAAGCGTCGTGCGGAGAGTGACTCCCACAGTGTCACGCCCACGCTGAACAAGTCACAACGCACATCCGGCTCGCCGCCACCGAGCAGCTCAGGTGCCATATAGGCCACCTTACCTTTGACCGTGTTGGGATCGGTGGTGCCTGGCCGGTCGAGCGCACGCGACAGGCCGAAGTCCGTAAGCTTCATCGAACCGTTGAAGCCAACCATGATGTTGCCCGGCGTGACGTCGCGATGGATGATCGGCGCGGCCCGACCCATGTCGTTCGTGCGCAGATGTGCTGCGGACAGCGCGCGCAACACCTCGATCGCCATGGCTGCCGCAAGTGGCCAAGGCGGTGCGCGATTGACCAAGGCAAACGCGCGCACGTAATCGCCGAGGTTAAGCCCGGACACCCACTCCATCACGATGAAATAGCCGCCCTCCGCGTCGCGCCCAAAGTCGTGGATCTGCGTGATGTTAGGATGATTGAGCTCGGACACGATGTGCGCTTCTTCGACGAACATGCGCTCGAATTTTTCATCGCTCGCGAGGTGCCGAAGCACGCGCTTGATCGCAACGCGCCGACGAAAACCCGCCTCGCCATGCGTGTAACCGAGCCAGACGCTCGCCATGCCGCCCTCTCCCGCAGGGGAGACCGGCTCGTATTTGCCGCCTAACAGGGCGCGTGGCGCTTGGGCTGTGTGGGCCGCGTGTGCAGCCAACTGCGCCTGCACAAACGCTTCGCGGCCGTCCGAATGAGAACCCATGGCCCCAGGATACGGCACGCGCTCCCTACAGTTCCAGTCGCCGAGAAGGCAGCAGCGATCGCATGCTCAAAGATTGGCGAATAATCGATTGAGCTTCTTCTGCGCGCGCCGGACCACGGATTCGCGGTTGCTACGGATGATCGCGAGCTTCTTTACGTACTTTTCTACGTGCCAGATCGAATCAGTCCCAGCCGGAAAGTACGCGACGTCGCCGACTTTGAGCTGTCGGGTACTGTGATCGGAGCTCTCTACCTTCACCGATCCGTCGAGGATATGCACAAGCTCGCCCGAGCGAAAATGCCACTTGAAGGAGCCCGCGGTGCAATCCCAGAGCACAGCCGTAACTTCCTTGTCGTCAGTCTGCGAGATCAGTTTGACGCGGGCTTTGGGATTACCCGAGACGACCGACTCGGCCGCAATGTCCGCAGGCGAAAGATCTTCATGGAACACATGGGATTGTTGCACATCCAATGGAGGCACTGCTCCGCAGGCTACACCGGCTACGCAGGTGAAAAAGGCTCCAAGGCTCAGTAGCGCGAGCGAGATACAGCGGTGGCGCATGCCCTTGATTTGGCCTTCTTGACAGTGCCGCGTCAAGTCA
Source organism: Polyangiales bacterium (assembly GCA_038257655.1). Lineage (GTDB taxonomy): Bacteria > Myxococcota_A > Polyangia > Polyangiales > DASUME01 > DASUME01. The sequence goes on from JBBSJC010000134.1 coordinate 8,345, forward strand.
TGCGGCGCTTAATCCCGCTCATGTGCAAGCGGGTGCACCCTCAGGCCTTACTGTGTGGCATTTAGGCAGTGCAAACTGTGGCCCACGCGTGTGTCTCGAGAGGAACACGTGAGCGCTGCGCTCGCGGAGGCGTACGCCCTCCTACATCGCGGCCGACCAGCGCTTCATGACGGCTTCGTACTTGCCGCGGCTCGTGGCGGCGCGCTTTTCAAGGGCGACCAAGGTGTTGAACGGCACGTTCTTGGCGACGAAGCTACCCGCCCACTTCGGAAGCATGCCCGCGGGGTCGAGGCTCATCACGTAGTCGAGCTCGGTCGTCTCCGCGTCTACCTTACGGACCAGGAAGCTACTGCGGCAATGCTGCACGCGGATGACCCCGTCGCGCTCGGCCTGCGCCTTGGGCTCGCATTTCAACGTGATGCGAAACTCTGCGCCCGGCTTGATCACTTCGACCTGCTTGCGCACGACCATGTCCCGATCGCGCACGGGCCAGGGCAAGTCGGAGTACAGATAGAGAAGCTCGGTGCGTTCATCGACGCGTTTGATGACCCGCGCCTCATCTACACCGTAAGCCCAGCGGTGGAGGACACTCATGTCCAACATCACTGCCAGCACCTGCAGCACACCGGCGCGTAAGTTTCCTTCGCCACGAAAGGAAGGTAGGCCACAACCAGGTTGCTCGCGCCGGCTCAGCGTGATGCCGCGCTCGCGCTCGACGACCGTCCAACCCGCGTGACCTTCCTGCGCGACGCCTACGCCTGCCAGCAGGCAGCAAAGAGTCGCGGTGATGAGGATGCGTGCAATCACTTAATCCCATCTAGCCAGCGCGGCGGTTTAATGTCGATAGCTCTGACGTGCCGCGTTGTGAGTAAAGTGGGGCTGCTCCTGAAAGCACTGATGATCTCGGCAAAAGCGAGCGACGATTTATACGCAATGCGGCGTTGCGCACTCCGTTCGGTCTTCAAGAAAACAGTCTGCATCGAAAGCGACGCGGCCGCGCGACCGTGAGCTGCTCCGCCCATCAGTGCGGCACTTTCGCTTCAGTGCGGTTGCTTTGCGCAAGCGGCGCGCTCCTGACTAATAAGACACACACCCGCTATAGCCGCGCGACGCCACTGACGGACGCGCTGGTTTTAGGCAGGCATTTGCCTTGATCCGAATCCATTGATTCGAAGCCATGCGCGTCAGCTGAAGCGCAGCGCGTCAGAGAACTGCAGCGGCGGGCCGACAGCACACGGCGCCCTCAATGCCCTGGTGAATGCGACCGAGCTCGACCTCATCGGGAGCGCACGCAACCTTACCGTCGCCGATGTCACCATGCACGACGCCGCCGGCGCAGCTGCACTCTTCTGCCGTGGTGGGCGCAGCATCCCTGAGCACACAGTCACTGTCTGTGCCTGCGCTGGGCGTGTCGGTGCCCCTGGCCTCCGAGCTGCCGCTTGCCTCGGCACTGTCAGCGGCGGGCTCGACGGGCTTGGCAGGGGCGCAGGCGAAAAGCCCGAGCAGCGTAAGGGAGAGGGCCGGCTTGCGGGCCAGGGATCCGAAAAAGCGCGTACCTAGTATGATCGCCATGTTCTGCTCGTTTTGCGAGGAGTTGAGGCTTCGAACTGTGCGCGCCGGCTGCCCGTTCAGCAAGCGTCTCAACAACCCGCTCGATCTTAGCGCCCGGCACAAAACAATCAGATCGCCTCGACGCCGATGCATCCCCGTCGCCAGCGCTGAAGATTCTTCAGATACAGCGAGTATCCTTGCGAATTTTCATCACCGCCGACGGGGCGCCTCGACGCCGATCCGACCTGATTGTTTCGCGGCGGGCCCTACTGGCGTGCGCGGTCCACGCTCCAGATGCCTGCACCGCGGCAGGCGATGAACAGAAACACGAAAGCGTAGAGCAGGGCCAGCTCGCCCTTGTTCACCGCGGGAAAGAAGGCCGATCCGAACGCAAGCTTCCAGTGAAATTGCACGTAAGCAACGGCCATCGTGCCGCTCGCTAGGAAGGCCGCCCAGGGCGTGAAAGCGCCGATGGCGATCGCGGCTCCCCCGATGAGCTCGATAAGTCCGCCGAACCAAAGCTGGGTGCCAACGGCTGGCTGATGGTCCGTCAATACGCCTAAGATCTTCTGGACGCCGTGGAAGGAGAACATGAGTCCAGACACGATGCGCAACAGGGCGTAGGCCATTTCCGTGCGCGGCTTTAGGAAACGCTCAAGCATGCCCGGGTATGTAAATCGCGCTCGTTGACAGTCAAACGGCTGGTCGCGGCTTTGGTCGCCCGATCTGCGGCGCGCTAACGTGCTGCCACCATGCGCGACGAGCGGACCCCCTTTAACTATGAATGCGAGCGTGCGCGCCTCGGCCCGCGGCTGTCGCCCAAGTTTGAGCCGCTTGTGCCGAATGCTGAGCTCGAGGCCTGGCTTGCCAAAGAAGGCGCGTCTCCCCACGGCTGGTTTACGACTCAGCTTACGCAGGCGCTGTCGAGCTTTGCTTCGGTGTATGACGTGCACGGCTGGCTTGGCAGCTATGCAATGCACCTGTTGTCGCACGCGCAGTGGCGCAGCCTGCTCGGCAGCGGGCCGTTTGCGCGCTTGCTCGATGTGGGCGCGGGCGCGGGCTACGTGACCGAAGGGGCGCGCGGCTTGTTCGGTCAGATCACCTGTACAGAGACGTCGCGAGCGATGCAGCGTCGGCTGCGCGCACGTGGTTTTGAGGTTTGCACAACGGAGCTGTCGGCTCTTCCTGCCGCTTCATTCGATGTCGTCTCATGTTTCAACGTGCTCGATCGCACGGCGCGTCCGCACAGCTTGTTGCGTGCAGCGCTCGGTCGGGTTGCGCCAAACGGCCGGCTCTTGATCGCTGTGCCGCTGCCCCTTTCGCCCCACGTGCATGTCGCAGGAGGCACCGTGTCTCCCGATGAACGTTTGCCGACGTCCGCGCAGAGCTGGGAAACGGCGGCCCGCGAGCTTACCGAGCAGGTGCTCGAGCCGGCCGGCCTGACGGTTGAACGTTTGGCTCGCGTGCCGTACTTGAGCCGGGGAGATAGCGCATGTCCGCTTTACGTGCTCGATGCCGGCGTGTGGCTGTGCCGTGCTGCGCCCGCCGCCTTACCCTGGAAACCAGGGCCAGAGCCGTGACACGCGCTGTTGATAGCCGGCATACGCCGGGTATTTGGCCAGGGATAGCTGTTCAGTAAGGTTCGTGGAGCCGTGAAACAGCAAGGTGAGAACCACCGGGCCTACTAAGGTTATGTTGACCCATTCACCGCTGGCGCTGACGCTGAACAGGTAGAACATCCACCACTGGGCTTGCTCGCAAAAGAAGTTGGGATGGCGCGAATAGGCGAATAACCCCTGGCTTAGAAACGCGGACTCAGGCGTCGCGCTGGCGGCAACCTTCGCATTTTTTTGCTGGTGAAAGCGCCATTGTTGCTCGTCAGCGATCGTCTCGAACCCGAGAAATAGCGCAAAAAGCAGTGCGGCCAGCCCGTCGAGGGTGCCAAGGGCAGTGCCACGGTGCTCGAACGCCTGCCATGCCGGTAAGCTTATCGCAAACAGCAGTGCATTCTGAAAGCCTGCGATGAAAAAGAAGTTGAACACCTGATAAAGCGCGGGATGTAAGCGGCGCCTGACCTCTGCCCAGCGATAATCTTCGCCTCCTTTGGCGTAGCCGCCCTTGCGCGCAAAGTTGAAGGTGAGCCGCGCACCCCAGGTAGATGAGAGCAGCAGCATCAGATTGAGCCGCAGGTCTGCGAAGTCTGCCGCGTAGGCGAACCAAGCCACGTAGACCGGCGGCATGATCGACCACAGGCGGTCTACCCATGAATACTCGCGTGTGACGAGCGACAGCAACCAACAGGCCAGTGCAACAACGCCGCAACCGAGCACGGCCAGGGAAAGAGCAGTCACGAACGCCTCCGAGCGCGAGGGTGGTCGCGGCGCGTATGTTTCGTCAAGCGTGAAGCGCGGCAAACCTGTGGCCGCCTCACGCGCGAGCGCCGGGTCTTGACTCTAGGCCGGGTCGGGGCGCCTTTTGTAGATGCGGATCAGATACACGGTGGAGGGCACGATCAGTGCGAGTCCCACGACTAGGGCCACGATCAACTGAGCGAGCATGGGCGCAGGCGCCGCGGCTTTTGGAAAGGTCACATTCACTGGTGCGATGCGCACGAGCACCGGGAACTGCGCGGCGAAGAAGCCTACCAAGATCGCCGAGACCTGGGCACCGGTCGCAAGGCGCAGCGTCCAGGGCAGCCCGCGCTGAAATGCACGTGCCACCACTGGAATCAACAGGGTGGCGAGTAGCATGCAACCCAGGGATAGCGGGCTTGCAAGCATCCCGTAGAACCACGGCAAGTTTTCGAGATAGGCGCTGAGAAAGACCAGCCCGCCACTGAGCATGGCGGCCAGATGGGCATAACGGGCGATGCGCAGGTAGGGCAGAGGCGCGGCGCGTGTCGCGTTTTCTGCTGCAAGCAGGGCGGCGCCCTGGAAGGCGAATAACGTGCATACGAACAGCCCCGTCATCCAAGCAAACCAGGTGTTGAAGGGCGCGATGAACACTTCGTAGAACCCAAGCTCGGCTTGCGCCGCAGGGCTACCGGGGCTGCGCAGGCTTTCAAGGCTGTCGAGGGTGGCGAGCGTGCCGCTTGCGATGCTCGCCATGATGAGGCCGATGCAGAGTGGGGTAAGCAAACTACCCACGCGAAATGCAAAACTATACCACCAGCCGAGGCCGGAGGGCTCGGGATCATAGTGGCGGAAGGTAAAGGCCGCGCCGCGGGCGACGATGCCCAGCAACACACCTAAGAGTGGAATGTGTAAGTAAGTCGTGACCACGGTGTACAGGGAAGGAAAGCCAACGAAGGCCAACACGACCACGAGCACGAGCCAGACGTGGTTTGCTTCCCATACCGGTGCAAGGGCCACCTCGACACGGTCTTGTTCTTCGCGCGGTAGGAAGGCTTCGATCAAGCCCGCGCCGAAGTCTGCGCCGGCTAGCACGGCGTACAGCGTCGCTGCGACTCCCATAACGATGAGCACGATCTCAGCCATGGGCAGCACCTGCGTGCGGGCTACCTGCCTGTCGGCGCCCGCCGTCGGCGCGCCCTTCGGTGGCGCGGATCAGTCGCTGCATAATCAGGGTGACCACCAGCGCGAGCAGCGTATAGACGACCAACGTACCCACCAGGGACCAGACCAGGCCGGGCATGGGGGTGACTGCATCTTCGGTGCGCATGATGCCGTAGATGATCCAAGGCTGACGGCCGACCTCGGTCACCACCCAGCCCGCTTCGACTGCTATGAAACCAAGGGGCGTGGTCAGGGCGACCAGTCGCAGGAAACTTCGCGTATGGATCGCGGCCGGACGTTTCCAACGCAACCAGAGAAATGCGAGCCCGATCAATGCCATGGCGGTGCCGCAGGCGACCATGATTTGGAACGCGAAGTGCGTGATCAACGTCGGCGGGCGCTGATCGGGCGGGATGCGATCAAGTCCTACCACTTGGGCGTTGGGGTCGCCGTGGGCGAGCAGGCTCAATGCGTAAGGAATCTCGATGCCGTAGCGCACGCTCTGGGTCCGGTCGTCTGGGATGCCGCCGATCAAAAGTGGAGCGGGCTGCCGCGTCTCGTACAGCGCCTCCATCGCGGCAAGCTTGGCGGGCTGTCGCTGCTTTGCGCCACAGCGAGCGATCGAATGCGGCAGCGCGCTTGCCGATTCGCGGAACAACCGCAGGATTGCGCCCATGCCCCGCAGTACTCGCTCGCTCGCACGCTCTTTCGCGCTGTTCGCTGTACCATTCGCTTTTATCCTGAGTAAGCCTTACGCCGCCTGCGCAGACGACCCGGACGCTGCCGCACAGGAAAAGCGCGAAGAGCGGGAAGAGATCGAAGAGGTCGCGGCCCCTGATCCGCCGGAGCCCGATTACTTGGCGCTTGCGGATGCACCCGTGTTTCTGCCGCGCAGCTATTTCTATTGGGGCACCCCTATTGGGCCGCGTCATGCGCGCGAGCCCTTGGTGTTCGGGCTCGAATACGCCCTGCACCTGCCGATCTACAGCAACGTGCGCAACCAACTGCTCGCGGGCAAGCGCTGGGCGGGCGCGGTGACGCTCAGCTTTGAAGGCGCCTTGCGCATGCTGTCCGAGGACTCGCAGCCCGTGCGCATGCCCTCCTACCGTCCGAGCATTTCCTCGCAGCTATTTTACACCTGGCACCGCGCACAACCTGTGTTGTTCGGTCTGCGTTTAGCCGCCTTTCACTATTCCAACGGACAAGAGCGCTGTGCCGTCGATGCCAAGCTGTACGACGAAGAGGCGGCGTGTTTAGAGGCGCTGTCGAACGTGCAGGACCCCGGGCGCGCGCTCAATCGCAAGAGCGGTAACTTCTCCACCAGCGGTGGCATCGTGGAGCTCCATGGGCGCGTCCACGAGACGAACGATAAAGGCGTGGCGATAGCCCACGTCGCGGCTGGTGCCGGCCTCGAGTTCAACATCGACGGGCTTGCGGGCAGCATGGACGCACCGACCAAAGCGCTCTACGGCTGGGGCCGCGTGAAAGGGAGCGTCGAAGGCAAACGCCGTTTTGGTTGGACGTCGCTCACCGCGCGCGGCGCCTTTTTTCACTACCCGGGCTCAAGCGACCGTTTGCAGGCCAACGCGGGGAGCGTCGAGGTGGTGCTCGGGCCGTATTGGCTGACCGGCCTCGGCTTTTTTGCGCGCTATTACGGCGGCCGCGACTTCTACAACGCTTTCTTCGTAGACCGACTGCAACAGTTCACCACGGGCATCTCTTGGGACGGCGAGCGACCGCTGAAGTTCAAGCGCGCAGGGTCATGAAACACGTCTCCGCCGATCGACCCAACCCTCAGCGGGAATACCGAGCCGTGCACGTAGCGCAGAAACATCGAGGGTAAGACAGGCCTCCTGCTTTAGCCCCAGGCGATACAACGTGCGTCCGCGCAAGCCGCGACGAAACGCGCGCAGCACCCGGATCGGAGCGAGCACGAGTCCAAACGTCACTACCGCGATGTTGAGCGCGTACACGACGGAGGTGCGGCAGCCTGCGCCCAGCTCCCAGGCGCCGATCTCGGCTTCGCCGACGATGTCGGTTCCGTAGCCGGTGGCCACGTGATGCAGGTCGTGCAGCGGGATCGCCCACTTGCGTTGTGGCGTATTCGGAAACGAGAGCGTGCGACCAAGAAACGGCAGCTCGAACCTCGGAGCATCGTAAGCTGCGAGTGTGAAGTTGTTCGCAACAAGGTAAGTATCGAGCGCATCGCGCACCTTGGTCGCAGGCAAGCTCGCATGCTCTAATTGCGCTGGCCCTACAAGGCGATCCTTACTTGTCCTGCCAATCATCGTACGCCTCGTGCTGGGTATACTCGTCAGATGTCAATTCGCTACTGCGCGCCGTTCGGGACTCGGTCACAGTGCGAAGATGGAACGGCTATTCGGCGCGATCGAGGGCGGGGGCACCAAGTTTTTGTGCGCCGTCGGTACAGGTCCGGACGACCTTCAGGCTGAAACGCGTGTGCCTACCAGTGAGCCCGCACAAACGCTGGCACAAG
>JBBSJC010000135.1:0-15833 GCA_038257655.1 Polyangiales bacterium
GAAATTTAATTTACTGTGACAGCGGTATGATTAAGCTGACTGATTTTGGCCTGGTAAGAACCGATGATAACCTTGACCTGACAAGGGCCGGCACTTTACTGGGTAGTGTTCTTTATATGTCGCCTGAGCAGATCAGCGGCTTTGCCGACGTCACCCATGTTGCCGACATCTATTCGCTCGGCATCGTCGCCTATGAGATGTTCACGGGAGAGCTGCCCTTCATGCACCCGGAGATGATGCCCCTGCTGATGATGCATCTGACCCAGGCGCCGATGCCCCCTGTCGAACGGAATCCGAAAATACCCGCGGCGCTGAACGACCTGGTGCTGCGTCTGCTGGAAAAAGACCCAAAAATGCGCGTTCAGAGCTGTCGTGAGCTGGCCCAGGAGCTCGCGCGCATACGGCCACTTGTCGAGGCTGCCGATCGGAAGTAGGCAGTGGCCCCAACGAGGGGCGATGAAAAGCGATACGCTAACCGAGCTAGGCCGCAAGCTGGTCGAAGGCTCGTTGACCGATGACGCGCTGCTGCGCGAGACCGGCACGGGACCGACCGTGCAAATCCTGCCGCATGCCAATGTGATCAAAATCGGCGGCCAGAGCATGATCGATCGCGGTCGCTCAGCCGTGTTCCCGATCCTCGACGAGCTGGTCGAGAACCTGGGTCGACACAAGATGATCATCGGCACGGGCGCCGGCACCCGCGCCCGTCACGCCTACAGCGTGGGCGTCGACCTGTCGTTGCCAACCGGCGTGCTCGGGGTGCTCGGCACCTTCGTCAGCATGCAAAACGCGCGCATGCTGCACTACTTGCTCGCCAAGCACGGCGTGCCGTTCATCGAGCCTGCGCAGTTTCCCCAGCTTCCGCTGTACCTCGCAGAGCGCGACGCCGTCGTCTTCTTCGGCATGCCGCCCTATACCTTCTGGCAGCAAAATCCCGTAGTGGGCCGTATTCCGCCCCATCGCACGGATACGGGGGCTTACCTGATAAGCGAAGTCTTTGGCACCCGCTCCATGATCTACGTGAAGGACGAAGACGGCTTGTACACGGCCGATCCGAAAAAGGACAAGGGCGCCAAGTTCATCCCGCAGGTCACCTGCGATGAGCTTATCGCCATGGACCTGCAAGACGTGGTGGTCGAGCCTGCGGTGCTCGAGTTCATGAAAAACGCCAAAAATCGCCGCTCCATTCGCATTGTCAACGGTCTCAAACCCGGTCAGCTCACGCGCGCCCTCGACGGCGAGCAAGTGGGCACGCTGATCACGGCGGAATGAGGAGCAGGCCATGACTGACGCCAAGACCGACGCCAAGAATGACGCCAAGATCGATCAACGACATCACATCAGCTCGTTGCTGATGCGTGAGAGTCTGATCGACAAGGGGGTGGTCGCCTCGACCTCCGGCCGCACCACCGTGCGCATGTTACCCGACGTGCACGTGATCAAGATCGGTGCGAGCTCGATCATCGACAAGGGGCAAACGGCGCTGTTGCCCGTGATCGCCGCGGTCGCCGACATCATCAAGACCGAGCGTGTGATCGTCAGCACTGGCGGCGGGGCGCGCAGTCGTCACGTGTTCTCGATCGGCATCGATTTGGGGCTGCCCACGGGTGTGCTCGCCCAGCTGGCGATGGCGGACTCGAACGGGAACGCGCACATCCTTGGCACGCTGCTCGCTCCTTACGGTGTGGTGGCGATTCCTCCCGAAATGTTCGGGCACCTTTTGCCGTTTTTGATTCGCGCCGTGCCGGGCGTGATCTTTTGCGGTGACCCGCCCTATTCGCTTTGGGAGCACCCGCCGGAAATCGGCCGCATTCCGCCCCATCGTACCGACGCGGGCACCTTCCTTTTGGCCGAGTGTTTCGGCACCAAGACCTTGACATTAGTCAAGGACGTTGACGGACTCTACGATTGCGATCCCAAGCTAAATCCTTCCGCCAGTCTGATTGGCGAGATCAGCGTATCCGAGCTGCGCAAGCGCAAGCTGGCAACCTTACCCTTTGATCGCGTGTTGATCGATTTGCTGAGCCACGCGCGCCTGGTCGAGCGCTTTCAGGTCGTCAACGGGCTTAAACCGGACCTTCTACGCGCGGCGATCCATGGCGAGCACGTCGGCACCATCATCCACCGCGACTGAAGCGCTGCTCCGCTGCGAGGGCCTGGGCTACCGCTACGGCGATGGCGAGGTAGCCTTGCAGAACGTAAGCCTCACGCTTTGGCCGGGGAGCGTCACCGCGCTCGTAGGCGACAACGGTTCTGGCAAATCCACGCTACTCAAGTTGTGCGCCGGACGCCTGCGCCCGAGCCAGGGCGTTTTGCGTTGGCAGAGTAAGGTCACCCCGGCCTACGAAGCCTTGGGGTACGCGGCGCAGATGCCCGAGCTTGACCCCGAGATGACGGGGATAGAGCATCTGACTTTGATGAGTGCGTTGATGGCCGTACCGCGCGCGCTGCGCCCACGGCGGATCGCAAACGCGATCGAAACGTGGCAGCTAGCTTCCTTCGTCGCCGACCGCGTGGGCCGCTATTCCGGGGGCATGCGCAGGCGTTTGCACGTCGCCCTCAGCCGCGTGCACGCTCCTTCGTTGTGGTTGCTCGACGAGCCGAGCGCCGGGCTCGATCCCGAGCGTCAGGCGACTCTGCGGCGCGAAATCCGCGCCCATGTCACGGCCGGTGGCGCGGCGCTGATTGCCAGTCACGACCTGTCAGCGCTCGAGGAGCTCGGATGCGACGTGCTGCGTCTCATGCGGGGACAGCGTGTCTGACGCGGTGCTTCAGATGTGCCTGCGCCACCTGCGCGCGGCGCTGCGCAGGCCAGTTTTGCTTACGTTTTCGCTGGCACAGCCACTGTTATGGATGACTTTCTTCGGCTTTCTATTTCAGCGCACAGCCACCCCAGAGCTACTCAAGGGAGTTGACTATCTTACCTTTGTCACGCCAGGCATCAGTCTGCTGAGTGTCCTGTTTGGAGCGTCGCAGTCCGGTGTGTCGTTGATTCGCGATATCCAGACCGGGTTTCTCGGCCGCATGCTGAGCACGGCGACGCCCGCCCTTGCGATCCTGTTCGGAAAGCTGCTCGCTGACTTGGTGCGCCTCGTGCTGCAGGCGCTGCTGGTAGTCGGATTGGGCTGTTTGCTCGGCGCCGATCTGACGATCGTGATGGCGAATGCGCCGCTCGCATTCTTGGCCGTGGCCGGCTTCGCGCTGTTGATGTCGTCGCTATCCTGTCTGCTAGCGGCTTTGACCCGCACGCCTGAGCTGATGGGCGCTTATGTGCACCTTGTAAACATGCCCGTGCTGTTCACATCGACGGCACTGATCCCGTCTCGGCACATGCCTGAGTGGCTGGCGCGCTTCGCTACTTACAATCCACTGACGGTCACGGTGGAGGCCCTGCGCGCGCTCTGCTTGGGGTGGCAGGGTCCAGGTCTTCTGCCGGTAGTGGCGCTTGTCTGCGCGGCATCGATCATGCTCGTGTTCTCGACGCTGGCCTTGGCGCGTGCTGCGCGTATGGAGTGAGCATGGACTTTGATCCGCAAGCTACGCAGTTTGACGCGCGGGCTGGTCTCGGCGCTGGTGCCGCACCCGCCATCGCCGCTGCCCTGATCACGATCGCAAATCTCAAGCCCGCTCACGCGCTGCTCGAAATCGGCGCCGGAACCGGTGAAATTGGGGCCCACCTAGCGGCTTGTTGCCGATACGTCGGACTCGATCGTTCGCGCGAGATGCTCTACCAGTTTCAGGCACGCAGCGCGGATAGCCTGCTCTTGATCGCGGACGCGGCGCAGCCGTGGCCGGTGGTCGATCGCAGCGTGCGTGTCGTGTTTCTGTCGCGGGTCGCGCACCTGCTCGACCGCGACACGTTGCTCACGCAGCTTGAGCGGGTGGCGCATCCTGACGGTTGCTGCGTGTTGTTCGGGCGACGCAAACGCGATCCCGAGAGCGAGCAGCGCACCTTGCAGCGCGAGCTACACGCCAGATTGCGTGCGCGGGGTCTTCAACCGCGCCAAGGCGAACGTGACACCCGCGGCCACCTCGACACCTTACTTGCGCGCGGTGCCGAGCGGATTGACGAGCAGGTCGCCTGCGAATGGACTGTCGGGCGCTCCCCTGCAGATTCGCTGCGCGCTTGGGCGAGCAAGCCTGGCTTGTCCGGCCTTGATTTACCCGCCGCTGAGCGCGCCGAGTTGCTTGCTGACCTTACCATGTGGGCGCGCTCGCGCTGGCCCGACCTCGAAGTCAAAGCGTCAACCCGCGAGCGTTACGTGCTCAGCGGGGCGAGGCTCTCAGTTGGCTCAATTGCAAACGCCCCACCAGGTGAATGAGCCGCCCGGGATACAGACTTTGGGGGACGGGCAGTCCGCGTCGGTGTGACATAGGGCCGGGTTCGTGCCGCAATTGGCAACGCAGGCCGCGGTGCCCATCACGATATCCACGCAGCAGGCCCGGCCCGCACAGTCCTCGGGCCCATCGCAGCTGGCGCGGCTGATCCCTTCGCCACAGGTCAGCCCGTCAATGCACTTGACGTTATCGACATCGAAGCCGGGCACACAGCAGCTGCTTGTGTCGAGTCCGCACTCGGGCGCTTCGCGACATCCGACCGCATCGGCGCAATCGTTGCCTGGCGTGTCGAGCTTATCGCAGTCACGGGGGAGCGTGCTCGCGTCACGCTGCGGCTTGCTCGCGTCTGCGCTCGTGTCTGCATCCGCATCGGTCGAAGAATCGGGGGTTGCGACCGGGGTCTTGTTGTCGCTGTCGCCGCAGGCGAGGGCAAGCGAGATCAATGCGAGCGAGCTCAACAACGTAAAATGCATGGTGACTCCTTGAGCGGAACCATAAGCGGCTCCGGCGGTTGTGAGTGAGCTGCCGGCTCAAAGCCGTCGCCCGGTTCGCAGACTGCCCCCGTCTGCGCGTGGTCAGTCTAGTCAGGTGATGCACCCCCCGGCTAGTGCGTCAACGCAAGTCCCGGTGGGCGTGAAACTCCGCAAAAACTTGCGTACCGACACCGGCCGATCCTAGCGCGAGCGGGGAGACAGGGCTTAATGGTCAATGTTTTCAGCACAACGCAGCAGGCATAGGCCTTGCTGGCAGAAGCGCATGAAGCGTAAGTACCTCGGTTTCGCACTGGCCTCCCTTGGCGCGCTGGGGGGCTGTAACACCACTGAGGTAGCGGGCTCGCGCGGCAACGCGGACGTCACAGACAGCGAGGCGGCGCTGACCTTTCATCGCGACGTGCGTCCCTTGATCGAGACTCACTGCAGCTCGTGCCATCGCGAAAATGGCATCGGTTCGTTCGTGCTCGGTTATGACGAGGACGAATGGCAAGATGGTATGGCGCCCTGGGCCCCCGCCGTCGTCGACGCAGTCAAGACTCGCATGATGCCGCCCTGGAAGCCGGATCCGGCCTGCCGAGACTACGCTCACTCTCGACGCCTGAGTGATGCCGAGGTTGCGGTGTTTACAGACTGGGCGGCCGCGGGCTACCTCGAAGGCAAGCCCGGCGACTACAAAGCAGCGCCTGCCGGAGCGGACTCGGAGCTGGGCGCGCCGTCACTGACGCTTGCACCGCAGGAGGAGTACACGCCAGACGCGAAGCTGGCGGACGATTATCGCTGCTTTCTATTGCCGACGCAGTTCGAACAAGAGAGCTATCTGATCGGCACGGATATTACGCCGGGTGCACGTCGCCACGTCCACCATGTGATTCTGTACACGGTCGATGCGGGGGGCGTGGCCGACGCCGAAGCGCTCGACGCAGCGCAAGCAGGCCCGGGTTACGCCTGCTTTGGCGGCCCTGGGGTGGGCCGTTCACAGAACGTCGGCGGCTGGGTGCCGGGCATGGTACCGAATGTGACGCCCGCAGACTCGGCGCGCGTGTTGCCCGTGGGCACGCGCCTAATCATGCAAGTTCATTACAACACAGGTGGCCTTGCAGCTGGAGAAGAGCCGGATGCGGACAAGACGAGCGCGAGTTTGTGGTTGATGCCGAAGGGTAAGGTTCCAAGCTATCGCATCGCCACCATCCCGCTTGCCCACACCGGCATTCAGATCGCAGCGCGTGATGAAAACTCCGTGCAAACGAAGACCTTTAGCGTGCCTGCAGGGGGGACGATAGTAGGCGTGCTGCCGCACATGCACACCCTTGGTAAAAGCATCGAAGTCGTGCGCGCAGACGATGACGCCTGCCTTGTGCGCATCCCCGATTGGGATTTTCACTGGCAACAGGGGTATCGCTTCACAGACCAGGCATTTCTCGAGGTCGAGCGCGGCGATCGTCTGAAGTTGACGTGTGTGTACGACAACAGCGGTGCTCGCGGACACTCAGGCTACGACGCCGAGACCGGAGAGCATACGGAGCCTGTGGACGTGCGCTGGGGGGAGGGCACAGCCGCCGAGATGTGCCTCAACTACATCGAGCTGCGCACGCCCTTCGCCCGCACGCTTGCGCAGGAGTGTCCCAGCTACTCGGAATGCATCGCGGCCTGTGGCGCAGGCGAGGCGCTGTGCATCGCAGCCTGCACCGGGGCGACCCCCGGCTGTAGACAGTGCACGAGCCCCGCGCTTGGCCGTTGTGCCGTGGGGCGCTGCGAGGAAGTGGGGCTGGCGCTGCAGAGCTGTAATGGGGCGTGCGGCAGCGAGTGCCCTGCCGGCAGCTGCAAGGCCGAGCTCGAGGCATTTTTTGCCTGTATGGAGCCCGGGCTACGGGATGGCAGCTGCGATGCCGTGTTCGCGACCTGCGGTGCCTGAACACGCACGTTGCTGTAAGCGGACCTCCTAATAGACTCTCGTCCATGCAGTATCGCTTGCCTGGTCGCGTGGTCGTGCTCGTCAACGCCGACTTCGAGTCGCGTCGAGGCGAGCGCGATCTCGATGGGCCGCGTGCTTACGAGGCCGATGCGGCCGTGCTCGATACGGCAGCCGCCGTGCGCGAGGCCATCGCGAGCTTGGGCATCGAAGTTCATGAGCGACGTGTCACGCGTTCGCTTTTGGGCGTTCCGAACGCGCTCAAGGGCGCGGGCGTGGACGTCGTGTTCAACTTGGTCGAATCGATCAACAACGATTACGGCCGTGAGTGGCAGGTACCCGCACTCCTCGACCGCCACGCACTTCGTTATACCGGCAATGCCGCTTTTCCGCTCAAGCTGTGCCGGCAGAAGGACAAGGCGCGCAAGGTCTTGAGCAAAGCGGGGGTACGCGTCGCCCCCGGTTTCGTTGTGACGGGGGCTGCCGACCTGAATGCTAAGATGGTCAATGATGTTGACTTTCCATTGTTCGTGAAGCCTGCCCGCGTCGATGGCTCGATCGGCATCGATCAAAATTCGATCGTGCAGAACGCGACCGCATTGCGGGAGCGTGTGGCCTTACTGGAAAAGACCCTGCCCGGACCTTACCTGGTCGAGGCTTACCTTCCTGGCAAAGAGATCAACGTCGCCATTTTTCCATGCCCCTTATCGGGTGAGGTGGTGCCTACCGAGATTGACTTCTCGCCGGTGCCGGGCGAGCTGCTGCCGATTATCACCTACGAGGCGAAGTGGAATCCGACTAGCCCGGAGTATGCGTCGCGCTCGGTGCCTGCCTTGCTCAGCCCAGCGCTGCGCGGCGAAGTAGAAGCGGTGGCCCGCCAAACATTCCGCGCGCTGGGTGGCACAGGGTATGGTCGCGTGGACATGCGGCTAGACGCGCACGGTAAGCCGTGCGTGATCGACGTGAACCCCAACAACGACATCCATCCCGAGGCAGGTCTCGCTTTAGCCGCCAAAAGCTTGGGTTGGGATTACTCCCGGTTGATAGCTTCCGTGCTCGCCCACGCGTTCAACCGCGTGCCAGTCACCAATGCCGCGCACGATCAGACGCAAGAATAGGAAGCAACGAACCTAATGCAGTTGAGAGCCATTACAAGTCGCGATCGCGCGCCACTGGTTGCGATGTTGAATCGTATTGAGCAGTTTCGGCCCGACGAAGTGAGCGTCGCGCTCGAGCTTGTCGACGCCTCGATAAGCGACAGCGCAGGCTCAGGTTACGCGTGCATCGTGGCCAGCGAAGGCGATGCCGTGCTTGGCTACGTGTGTTTTGGTCCGACGCCGATGACGCAGTCCACCTTCGATCTGTATTGGATCGCGGTCTCACCGGACGCTCAGGGTCGAGGACTCGGCAAGCAAATCTACGCAGCCTTCGAAGCCGAAACGCAACGAATGAACGGGCGCCACGTGCGCATCGAAACATCCTCCAAGGAGCTGTACGCCGCGACGGGCGGTTTCTACGCGCGGCTTGGCTTTCAGGTCGTGGGACGCTTGCCCGACTTCTATGCAGCGGGCGACGATTTGCTGATTTTCTACCGGACGATCTGAGCCTGCATCCCGCGCTGTGTCGCGCTAAGGGGTTCTGTTACTTATTGAGCGTGAGGGGCCATGATGCGTGTCTTGATCCTAGGTTGTGGGTTCGTTGGCAAGGAGCTCGCACGCGCGCTGCGCAGCGAGGGACACTGGGTGCGCGGAACCACCACAACGGCGAGCAAAGTCGAGGAGCTGCAAGCTATCTGCGACGAGGTCGTGGTCTTGCGCGGCAACGATCGTCAGAAGGTGCACGCCGCGGCCCAGGGTTGCGATGCTGTCGCCGTCTGTGCAGGTCCTGCTGCGGCACGCGCGATGAGTCCCGAAGAACGTAAAGCCACCTATCACGAAGTGTTGGTGGAGACGGCCGAAGCCGCTGCCAGTGCACCCGTGTCGGGGCCGGTGGTCGCACTGTCATCGTTCTCGGTCTATGGCGATGCTGCGAATGGGCTCGCCAGTGTGGACGAAGATGCACCGTTGACGGCAGCAGACGATGCCAGCCCCGCATGTTTCCAGGCTGCCGAGCGCGTGTATCTCAAAGAGGCCGGTAGTCGCGCATGCATCTTCCGTTGTGCAGACATCTATGGAGGGGAGGACCTGCCGATCGCGGACAAGATCAAAATGGCACATCAATACATGAAAGGTTCGGTGCCATTCGAGGGGCAGGCCCTGTTCTATCGGGTGCACGTGTCCGATGTAGTGGCCGCGGTGAAGTTTGCACTGCTGCATCAGCTACGTGGCGTCTACAACCTTACCCATGCTGAAGTGCCTCCGAGCTGCCAAGCGTATTTTGATGCCGTCGGCGCGCAGCAAGGCTTGCCGCCCCTGCACTTTCGCAACGAGATCAAAGTGCCGGCTAAACCTATCTCCACCGCGCGTCTGCAAGCGACAGGCTTTCGTCTTTCGCACACCCGCGCGGAGCCCATGCCGTGAGGCCAAGCGACCATGCCCAACGTTCCTGAGGCAAAAGATGCTGAGCGGTCGCAAGTGCCGCTCACACAAGAACCACCTGCGCCTAAGCCCTCGCGTTTTGTTCGTGCAGGGCTTGCCGAGGGACCGCGTCCGCGACGGGGCTCACCGGAGCAGACGCGCAGGCGCTTGATTCACACGGCAGCGCAGCTGTTCAATCAAGTGCCCTATTGGGAAACGGATTCCAATCAGATAGCGAAGGCGGCCAACTACTCGACAGGCACCTTCTATCGTCATTTCAAGGACAAGCGCGAGGTGTTCATCGCGGCTTACCGCGAGTGGGTGGCCGAGGAGTGGGCCAGCATCGAATCGCAGGTCGCGCCGGGGCAGACGCCCGGCGAAAGCATCGACCGTGCAGCGGACGCGCTGATCGAGCACCACCGTCGTTGGCGTGTGTTCCGCGGCAACCTACGGGCGCTCGTGACCTACGACGAAGAGCTGCGCGAGCTGACTCAGGCATTGCGTGCCGAGCAGTTGGCGAAGGTCAGTGTACTGCGAAGCGTGCAAGGCACACTGACGCGCACGCCCGAGAGCGACGCCATCCAAGCGATGATGTTTGAGCTGGTATGCGATGCGATAGCCGATGGCGACTTCAAGTCCCTCGGTTGCTCGGTTGAGGTCGCGCAACAAGAGTTTCGACGCTTGATGCGTCGCTACCTGCTCGATCCGATCTGACTATTGCTGGCTTCGTGCTGTCTTTCGTGGTGGGGCGATGCACTGACGCCTAGGCGTTCACGCGCGCGCTTCAAACGCTCGACGAGCGCGTCACTGCGTTTACGGCGCGACTGATCTGCCTGTGCCTTTTCTTGTTCCGCCAGCTGCAGCGAGGCCTCGTCGACGGCATCAGCGCGCCTCACATAGCCAAGCTCGCGCGCCACCTGCGCAAAGTGACCGCCGCCTGTCGCCTGCACTTCGCGCACGTGCATCAAACGCGTGACACTCAGCTTGAGCACGCTGTAGGCATTGTCCTCCACTGAAAGTGTGGCGTAGGAGCGCTTCATTTGTCCTGGTGGAAATACTGAGATGAGTCAGCCCATTGATCTCATCGTAGCCAAAGAAATCATGCAAGCGGCTCCAGCAGGCGGCTGTGCGCACGAGGGGAAACGGTCAGCCAGATCGCAGGCTCGGGGCATGTGGCAGAAGAGCTTGCGCCGCTATCCCACGTTTTGAAGCAAGTGCTTCCCACGCTCGAGGGCCTCCGCGCACTGCTCCACCATCTCGAACACCACGCGCGCAGTCGACTTCACTCGTTTCATCTGCCCGACCACCTGACCGACCGGCGTACCGAGTAACTCTGCACCGCCCTCTGAAGCCGCGTGGCGCCTGATGCGGTGCTCGGCTTCAGCCACGAGTAAGCCCTGCAACGGCATCGGCAAGAAGCCAGGGCAATCTGGGTCTTCCCAGGCCTTGGTGTAGGTTGTAACTAGTTGTCGCGCAGGCTTGCCGCTCAGGCAGCGCGAGCGGACTGTGTCGTCCGAGCGTGCCGAGATCAGCTTCTCGACCAGCGATGGCGCAACCTCTGACTCCTGGGTCGTGAGCCAGACCGAGCCGCACCAAACGCCCTCGGCACCCAACATCAGCGCTGCGGCCATTTGCCGGCCATCTGCGATGCCACCCGCCGCCAAGACCGGCAGCGGCGCAACGGCGTCTACGACCTGGGGCACGAGCACCATGGTCGTGATCTCGCCGGTGTGTCCGCCGGCCTCGTAACCCGAAGCGATGATCACATCGACGCCCGCCTCTTGCTGCCTTTTGGCCTGATTTACCGTGCCCACGAGGGCTGCCACGAGCACGCCTTGGGCATGCACGCGCGCGACGACATCGGCCGGCGGGGTGCCGAGCGCATTGGCGATAAGCTTCATGCGCGGATGGCGCAGGGCGACCTCGACAAGCTCACGACCGGTTGCGTCATCCCAGCCCAAATGCTCGCGAAAAGCGTCTGCATCGCCCGCGAGTTTTGAGACCCCGTGTTTATCGAGCAGGCCATCGAGCCACACGCGATGGGCCTCGGGCACGCTGGCCTTCAGGCTCTCGGTCGAGGCGCGACCTTCCTGTTTCCCCACGTACTTCTGCGGCATCACCACGTCGACACCGTAAGGTTTGTTGGCGGTGTGCGCATCCAGCCACTGCAGCTCGAGCTCGAGCTCTTGCGGCGTAAACGCGAGGGCGCCCAGCACCCCGAGGCCGCCCGCGCGCGTCACGGCCGCCACGACGTCCCGACAATGGCTGAAGGCGAAGATCGAAAGCTCGATGCCGAGCTTTTTCGCGAGATCAGTCTGCATGCAGCCTCCGTAGAACGTGTTTCGTCGAAAATAGAACACGTTCTAACAAGGCGTGCAAGCCCGCTACGGCAGTCAGGGAGCGGGGGGACGTCCGGTCTTGGCCGGGTCAGGCAAGCGTGCCGTGCAATCGAAGCGATGACGACCCAAGTCATCGAATGACAGGTCCCATTTGCTGACGACGCGCAAGTCTTCGCCAAACTGCGTGAGCCTGCGTTCGGTCAGCGTGGCGAGGGTGGTCGCCGTATCGGGTGCGGTGCTCGGATCCTGTGCAATTTGCTGTAAATCGAGCAAATGTTCGGGATGCCCCCACGCCTCCATGGCCATCACGTGCGCATTCCAGATTGTGATCACGATCTCAAGCGCCCGCCGGATGATGTCGATGGAAGGCGGCTCTGAGGACTCCCTCAAACGCTGCATTACCGGCTCCCCAAACGATAGAATAGTGTCCGAGATCGAAGCCATCCCATGTCCCCCTTGAATCGCGAGTAGCATGTCTTCAGCCTTGGCCACCCCAGAAAACCGCTCGCTCTCAGCGACGCTCGGACCGGTTCGCAACCGCGCGGGCGCGGCCGGCGTCCGAACTAAACACTGGTAACCTGGACTGGCTTTCGCTACACCGATGAGGTCGCGCCCCCGTGCGCGCGAAGAAGAAGAAGAAGACGAAGAGGAGAACGTCATGGCTCTCAAGACCCCTGCTCAGTACGTGGATAGCCTCAGGGCGCTCAAGCTGCGGGCCTACGTCGGCGGTGAGCGCGTGGAGAACGTGGTCGATCATCCGTCGATTGCCCCGCACATCAACACCGTGGCCAAGACCTACGAGCTTGCCCACAAACCTGAGTATCAGGACGTGATGACGGTGAAAAGCCACCTGACAGGTGAGCGCATCCATCGCTACACGCACATATTTCAAAGTGCAGACGATTTGGTGAAGAAGATTCAGATGCTGCGTTTGCTCGGGCAAGTGACCGGCACCTGCTTTCAACGCTGCGTGGGCCTCGACGCCCTCAACGCGACGTTTGCCGTGTCCTACGAGATCGATAAGGCCGATGGCACCGACTATCACGAGCGCTTCAAAAAGTACCTGACGCAGGTGCAGGCCGAAGACTGGATGCTCGCTGGCGCGATGACCGATCCCAAGGGCGATCGCAGCAAACGTCCTTCTGAGCAAAGCGATCCTGACCAGTTTGTGCGCGTGGTCGAGCGTCGACCTGACGGTGTGGTGATCCGCGGCGCAAAGCTGCACAACACGGGCGGCATCAACTCCCACGAGATTCTCGTCTTGCCCGGCACGGGCCTTCAACCGGACGAAAAAGACTACGCGATCGCCTGTGCGGTGCCTGCGGATGCACCGGGCGTGCTCTTTATCTTCGGCCGCCAGACCAACGACTCGCGCAAGCTCGAGAAGGGCTGCGACATCGGCAATCCGCGCTTTGGTGTGGTCGGTGGCGAGGCGATGGTCGTGTTCGAAGATGTGTTCGTGCCGACTGAGCGCATCTTTCTGAACGGCGAGACCAAACACGTCGGCTCGCTCGTGAGCTACTTTGCAACCTGGCATCGCGCCAACTACGGCGGCTGCAAGGGCGGTAACGCGGACGTACTGATCGGCGCCACCGCGAAGATGACAAGGATGCTCGGCACGGACAAAAACGCGATCGTCAAAGACAAGCTTATCGAGATGATCCACATGAACGAGACCACCTACGCCTCTGCGATCGGTGCAAGCGCGATGGGCTACAAGCTGCCCTGCGGCTCGTTCATGGTGGAGCCGATGATGGCCAACACAGTCAAGCAGAACATCACGCGCAATGTGTATCAGATCGGTCGCCTGAGCCACGACTTGGCCGGCGGCTTTTTGGCGACGATGCCCGATGCCAAGGCCCTGGAAAACCCCGAGATTTCCCACATCGTCAAGAAGTACCACACGGCCAAGCCCGAATACGACGCGATGGAACGGATCGAGGTCGGTCGCTACATCGAGAACATGACCAGCGTGACCACGCTCGTGGAAGCGATGCATGGCGCGGGCTCACCGCAGGCGCAGCGCATCGTGATGCTGGGGCTCGCGCAGATCGAGGAGAAAATCAAGCTCGCCGACCAAGTGATCCATGGCACTGAAAACGCACCGGGTATGAACTTGCCCGGCGCACCGGTGCTCAAGCTCGCTGCGGAGTAAGGGCCTACACCAGCGTCGCGCGTTTCGCTTTGCAAGTGGGTCTGCAGGACGGGCGCGAGGATTTGCTTCGGCTTGGGCACGGGCTGTCAGGCGCTGCCGATGTTATGGTGGGCGCGCCGTGAGCCTCGTCGTCCTTGAAAAAGTATCCCTCTGGTTTGGTGACCGTCCCATCGTCGAAGATCTCGATCTGCGCGTGGCAGAACACGATCGTATCGGTCTGGTGGGCCCTAACGGCTCGGGCAAGAGCACCTTGCTCAAGCTGCTCGCGGGTGAGCAACCGCCTGATGCGGGCAAAGTCGTGCTGCGCAAGGGCTTGCGCCTGGGCTACCTGGCTCAAGATCTCGTGGTCGGCGGCGGCAAGACGCTGATCGAGTTCGTGTTGTCGAGCGTGCCCGGCCGGGCCGACCTCGACCGACAGCTAGCAGAGGTCGAAGTCGAGCTCGACGCGCTCCAGCACAACCAGGCGAGCAGCGAAGAAATGCTCGCCGACGTGGTCGAGCGACTCGGTGACTTGCACGAACGCATCGGCCATTTCGAAGAGCACTTCACCGAGCACGAGGCCTTACGCATCCTGTCCGGCCTCGGTTTCAAAGACACCGATAAACTGCGCGACATGGGGGAGTTTAGCGGCGGTTGGAAGATGCGCGCCGTGCTGGCGGCCCTGTTGTTTCAGCAGCCCGATCTGCTCTTACTCGATGAGCCCACCAACCATCTCGACATGCCCTCGGTGACCTGGTTTTCGAACTTTCTGCAGCGCTATCCGCGCGCGTTCTTTCTGATCTCGCACGATCGCGACTTCTTGAATGAACAGGTGACGCGCATCGTGACCTTCGAAGTGGAGGGCGTGCGCCAGTACACGGGCAACTACGAGCGCTATCTAAAGCAGCGCGCCGAAGAAGAGACGATCCTCGTCAACAAGTCGAAGAATCTCGGCCGCGAACGCGAACAGATGCAGAAATTCATCGATCGTTTTCGCGCCCAGGCCAACAAGGCCAAGGCCGTGCAAAGTCGGGTCAAGCAGCTCGAGAAGATGGAAGACGTGCAAGTGCTCGGCAAAGCCGACGTCATGCGCTTTCGTTTTCCACCGACCGAGCGTTGTTCGATCGACGTACTCACCGCCGATGGCATCTGCAAGTCCTACGGTAACCGTAAGGTGCTTGACGACGTGAGCGTGCGTGTCTCGCGCGGCGATCACATCGCGATCATCGGGCCGAACGGCGCCGGCAAGACCACCCTGTTGCGCATCTTGGCGGGCGAGCTTGCGCGCGATGCGGGTGAGGCCAGGCTCGGTCATCACGTCAAAGTCGGCTATTTCGCGCAGCATCACGCCGATCTGTTGCATGCGGACAATACGGCCTATCAAGAGGTGGCTGCGATGAACACCGATGCCGGCATGACGCGCGTGCGCACGGTGATGGGCGCGTTCCTGTTCAGCGGCGACGACGTCGAGAAGAAAGTGAAAGTGCTGTCCGGTGGTGAGCGGGCGCGCGTTGCTTTGGCGCGACTGTTGATCAATCCCGGTAACTTCTTGTTGATGGATGAGCCGACCAACCACTTGGATCTAGGCTCGAGCGAGAGCCTGGCGGAATCGCTCTCGACCTACGACGGCACCGTGCTGTTCGTTAGCCATAATCGTAGCTTCGTAAAGCGCTTGGCAACGCAGATTTGGAATCTGGAGAACGGTAAGGTCGAGGTCTACCCAGGCACGCTCGACGAGTACATGTTCGCCCTGCGCACGCGCCAAGAAGAAGCGGAGAAGGCCAGCCGCGGCGTGAAAGAAACGGCGCGGTCCCAGCCGGCTAAGCCGAGTATCGGCTCCCCGCCAGTCAAAGCCAGCGCTGCCGCTCAGCCGGCCGAAGCACGCGTGAGTCGCGCCGATGACAAAGAGCGCAAACGCAAGGAAGCAGAGCTTCGGCAACAGCGCAACAAGTCGTTCAAGCCGCTAAAAGATAAGGTTCAGAGGCTCGAAGGCGAGATCGAAAAGCTCGAGCAGGCGCAAAAAGACGTGACGGCCCAGCTGTCGGATCCGTCTGTGTACGCCGACGCCAAGCGTCGCGACGATCTGCTGATGCGCTTTGAAGA
>JBBSJC010000136.1:0-15826 GCA_038257655.1 Polyangiales bacterium
GATCCCAATCGCGACGGCAGCTCGGCGGATGCCCGCTGGCACCTCGTCAGTGACCCGCTCGATGCCCAGCGCTCCAAGGCGGTGATTCTCGTCACCGACGGTGCGCCCACGCGCTGTCCTGGTAGCGGCAGCGGCGAGCCGAGCCTAGGTAATCCGGGCAGCGACCTTTTTCCCGCACTGCGCGAGACGATCGTTCAAGCGCGGGCGATCGCGGCGGAGGGCGTGCCAGTTAACCTGATTGGTTTCGCCGGCGTCAACGAAGACCTGATGCAGCTGATCGCCAACGCAGGGGAGCCGAGCAACGCAGGCCCGCACCAGGTATGTGACACCAACGGCGGCACGCAAAACACGCCCTGCCTGTGTGCAAACAGCTTTACCGGGGGCAGCGCCGCAGCGCGCTTCAACCCCAATGGTTGTACTTCGTTCGCCAACGTGACCAAGTCCACTTGGTACACCGTCTCCGATACCAACTCGATCGTGGCCGCGGTTAATACCATCGTTGGGCGTACCGCCAGCTGCAACTTGCAGATCGAGGCCACGGGTCTGGGCACGATCGATCCGAGCGTCACAGAGGTCGTGTTAGTCACCGGCTCGGGCACCACGACAGCCATCCCGAGCAGCGACTGGACCCTGACTGGCGCGACGATCAGCATCGCAGACGCGTACTGCTCGCAACTGCTCACGTTGCTCGGCTCGGATCCGAACGCGCGCATCGAGGTCAGACAGGCCTGTGCCTGCGCGCCGGCCCCAGAAGGTGAGATCTGCGGCAACTTACTGGACGACGACTGCGACGGCCTCGTCGACGAAGACTGCCCGAGCACGCCGCCCGAGGTCTGTGACGGCGAAGACAACGACGGCAACGGCCTAGTCGACGAAGGCTGCCCGCCTCTCACAATCTAGCGATCTCGGGCTCAGACGCGTCCCCGGATGGGCGAAACTCAGGGGCAGCCCGGAATCGAGATGCCCGCCTCCGGCAGACCCGGAATCGGAAGGTCCGGAATGGTGCCCGATGGTAAGCCCGGGATGTTACAGGGGTCAAAGCCACCATCGCCCGCTAGGCCGCCGCTAGCGCCGGCTCCCGGCTGACCTGGAGTGCCCGACGAACCGCCTGGACCCGCGTCCGGCGCGGCAACGGCCCCGTTCGTGTTCGCCGTGTCGCTGCCACTGCTCGTCGGCTCTCCGGACGTCGTGCCACCGCCGAAGTTGTCCGCAGGCTCGCCGCCGCCGGGCTCCATACCCGCATCTTGCTCGACCTGCATACCCATGCCGGGCGGATCGCCCGAGGAGTCTGTGTCGCGTGCGCAGCCTGCAAGCAGTCCGAGCACGACCATACCCATCTCGAGCGTCCGTTGCATAAGTTAAGTCTCCTGCTGATTAGAGCTCTGCAAAGCGGGCGACGTGAAAGTCTTCGTCGCCGAACAGCGTATTAAGCACCTGCATACGCTTGAAGTACAGACCCAGATCGTGCTCATCGGTGCAGCCCACGCCGCCGTGCAGCTGCACGGATTGGCGCGTGATGTACTTGCCGCCCACGGAAAGCTGCACCTTGGCGGCGCTGATTGCACGCTTGCGTTCTTTGGCGTCCGTGTCTTCGACCTTGACGTTCGACTCGTAGGCGATCGAGCGCAAGAGCTGCATCTCGATGAACATGTCGACCGCGCGGTGCTGCAGCGCCTGGAACGTTCCGATTTTGACGTCGAACTGTTCGCGCGTGTTCATGTACTCGACGGTCATGTCGAGCACGCGTTGTGCGACGCCCACGCCTTCGGCGACCGCAGCGGCAGCGCCGTAATCCATCAAGTGCTCGATAAGCTCAAGTGCAGGCGCGCCGGCGAGCAAGCGATCGGCTTCGAGGTGTACGCCGTCAAGCTTGAGGTGCGCAGCGTGCCGACCATCAAACGTATCGAGCGCTTCCACAGACAGGCCCTTGGCGCCGTGATCGACGACGAACAGCGCAGGCTTACCTTCGAGCATCGCAGTCACGACCAGGTGTTTGGCCGCATGACCATTGAGTGCCCAGACCTTCTCGCCCTGAAGCTTGAAGCCTGCGCCCTCGCGTGTGGCCGTGGTGCGCGGTGCATCGGCGTCAAAACGCGAATCGCGCTCAGCATAGGCAAGGGCAAGCGAAATGTGACCTTCGATCATCGGCGTCAAAAAGCGGGCAGCCTGCTCCGGCGTACCACCCTTGGCGATCGCCATACCCGCAAGCAGCGAAGGAACGTAAGGCTCGGGTACTAAGTTCTTTCCTACCTGTTCGAGAATCAGTGCGACGTCGACAAAGCTGCCGCCGAAACCGCCGACTTCCTCAGCAAACGGGACACCGAGCCAGCCAAGCTCCGCCATGTCCTGCCAAGTCTTCTTTTCCCAGCCCAAGACATCCTCACGCAGCTTGCGCGCGCGTGCGATGGGGCTTGCCCGATTGACGAAATCTCCCGCAGTTTTAGCAAGGAGCTGTTGATCCTGTGTCAGGTCGAAATCCATGGTTTGCTCCTACTCAGCTCGGAAGACCGAGGATTTGCTTGGCGATAATGTTGCGCTGGATCTCGTTGGAGCCGCCGTAGATGGTGACTGCACGGTCGTAGCAAAAACCAGATCCTACCCAGGCTTCAAGCGGCGGTACGGCGCCTTCCGGATTGCTCTGCCAGGTGAGCGCGTTGTGGCCCATTACGTCCATGGTGAGCTCGTCGACCTCTTGCATCACGGTGGTGGCGACGATCTTGAGAATCGACGTCTCCGAGCCCGGATGCTTGCCCGCGGCTTGATCGGCGATTGCGCGGAAGTTTGCCATTTGGTGCGCACGCGAGCGCATCTCGAGGCGCGCGATCTTGCCCGCTATGACGGGGTCCTCCAGCAACGACTTGCCGCCGCGCATCGTCTCTTTGGCGATTCGCTTCAGCCGCTGAATGCCGCGCAAGACCGGGGCTATCGAACCTATCAGCGTGCGTTCGTGACCGAGCAGGGCCTTGGCCAAGGTCCAGCCTCCGTTGAGCGGTCCGAGCAGGTTTTCCTTAGGCACTTTGGCGTTCTCGAAGAACGTCTCGCAAAAAGCCGGCGTGCCGCCCAGCGTGAGCATCGGCTTGGCTTCGACGCCGTCTCCCTTCATGTCGATCAGTAAGAAACTGATGCCGTGCTGCTTCTTGCCGCTGCCATCGGTGCGCACCAGGCAGAAGATCCAGTCGGCGTACTGACCGTGGGTCGTCCAAGTCTTCTGGCCGTTGACGAGGAAATGATCGCCCATGTCCACGGCCGACGTGCGCAGGGATGCGAGATCGCTGCCCGCGTTCGGCTCGGAGTAGCCCTGACACCAAGCGACCTCGCCGCTCAAAATACCGGGTAAATGCTGCTTTTGTTGGGCGGGCGTGCCGAAGCGCATGATCAGCGGGCCCACCATCATCAAGCCAAACGGGCTCACCGCTGGTGCGCCGGCGAGTGCGAGTTCTTCGGAGAGAATGAAGCGACGCGTGGCGTCGAGCTCCGAGCCTCCAAAAGCCTTGGGCCAATGCGGTGCCGCCCAGCCCTTGGTGTGCAGGATCTTGTGCCAGCGCATGACTTCGTCGTGTTCGAAGTACTCACCGCGTTCGGCTTTGCGTGCCAGATCCGCGGGCATGTCGCGCGCGATGAATGCGCGCACCTCTGCGCGAAATGCCTCTTCTTCAGCAGAAAACGTCAGGTCCATGGCGCGCACGCTATCGCAGTCGAGGCCTCGAAGCCAGTGGCGCATGCCTGGTTTAGAGGCCGGAGCTTATCCTTCTGGTCGGTAGTTAGTGGTTCGCATGCGGTGCTTCGCCAAAGGCGAGGCGATGCCCATCGAGGTCTTCCACCACAAAGTCGTAGTTACCCCAAGGCTGTCGCGTGAGTGGATTCGCGATCTTGGCGTTGGCGCGCACGCAGGCTTGGTGCAGGCTCTCCACACCTTCCACGTTGATGTAGCAGCAGGCAAAGTTGGCGACGGCCGGGTTCGCGGAGGAAACGAGGCCCAGGCTTACGCGATCGCGGATCAAGACGGCAAACTCCGGCGGCTCGCCGATGCTGGTTTGCAGCGAGAACCCGAACGCATCGCGGTAGAAAGCGATCGATGCTGCCACATCGCGCACGCCGAGTGTGGAGCGACTGGTCAGCAGTTTGGCTTGTTTCATGGAGCAAAGCTGACGAGCGGACCGGATCAACGCAAGCCCGCTTCACCTGTACACACGACGAGACCGCAGTTGCCATCCGTACCGCAGCTAGCCAATCTTACGCTTACTGACTGACCGGCCCGAGATCACATGCTTACCGGTTTGAGGATTGTCGGGTCGGCTGTGCGCGGCGGACTGGGCCGACCTTTCAATGGGCACGGAAGCGGAAGGCAGGGAAGCAGCGGGCCCGGAAGCAGCAAGCATGGCATCGGAGAGCATGGCTGCAGTGGGCGGGCGCGTGGATGTGAACCTTACGCTTGGGGCAACGCTGTCGGCTTTGTGACGGATGTGGAGCGACATGGAGTTGCGCGTGTAATCAGTCATCTCAACGCGGGGCGCCTCGCCGGTGCAACAGCGCACGAGTGCGCGCAAGCTGCCCACGGTAAGCATCCGATACAGCGGGTTATGAAACATCGGCAGCTCGCTGTAATCAATGAACGTTTCTCCTTCGACCTGCCGCACATCGACATGACCTGCACCGCGTCGAATCTGTCGCCACATGGTGGGTACGCGCCGCAGCACGAACGAAGGAGAGCTTGCGCGTAGCAGCATCCGAAACAGGCGGTTGATGCCGTGCTCAGTACACCCTTCCATGATGCGCTCGAACATCAGATCGTGGCCCTCGGTCATCACGTCGTAGATCACGATCAAGCCCTGCTCGAAAGCTGCTTCTGGATACCAAGCCGACGAGATTGGACTTGCGTAGATGTCCCGGTAGGGCTCAGGGCTGTGGGCGACCAGGCGGGCCACCACGTCCTCGCCGTGAAGATCACGGGCGTAGTCGCGGGCGGCGACAAACCAGACGCCTTTAACCTCGCTAGCGGGGGGCTCGGCCATACCCTGCAAAGCTACCACCGAAGCTTATTAGGCTAAGCGTAAGATAGCTGCGGGCGCGCTCGCACCAACGCGCCTTAGTACCGACACACTGATCCCGATAGACGAGACATATCCAGGACTTGTGCTCTTGGTGCCGCGACGCCCAAACCGGCCGGAGCTGCAATCGTGCCTGCGCGTGCTGCTAGCTAAATACACTGTCGGTACCGCTGCTTACATCGGCACCTGCGTCCGGAGCTCTTGCGCCCGTCAGCGTGCTGAGAAGCAGGGGCTGAGCTCGATCAGCGCTTGGGCGAGACCTTTTCTTCGGCCCAGGCATCGCGGTGGCGGGCGGTGGGCAGATGGGTTTCCCAACAGCCCATCGAGCAGAAGAACAGCGCCGTGCGCACGCGATTGCAGGTGGAAACGCCGCAACAGTAATAGGTCTGGCCGTAGCCGATGCCCTTGCGACAAATGCTGCACACGCGCCACGCCGTTGAGTCGGTCATAGCCACTGGGTAGCATGTTTCGCGCCGTGACTCAGCCGCTGTCCCGAGCGCGCGATCGCGGCTCCGACGGAGTGTCCGCCCGCTGCGAAGTTACTCGGTGTTTTCCCGATCGAAATACAAGCCGCGCAAGCTTTCGGGAGGCCGCCCGCAGCGGCGTTAAACATCAACGTTCTAAGGAGCTTCCATGGCCAAGAAATCGACTGCGATCGTCGCAAAACTCGAGTCCCAGTCCGAGCCCGAGGCTGCCGCTTCTGAAGGCAACGCGGCGGCGCTCGAGCGACCCGACCCCACCCTGCTTGGCGTCCGCATGCCCTTGTCGGTCACATTCACGGCCTTTCAGCAGGTGGCCGATGCCTGGCGCGAATGCTTGCGCGAGCTGACGCTGGCAGTGAAGGGCAAGGGCTTCAAGGCGATGGCGTCGGCTGAAACGTCTGCCGAGACGCCCGTCGTGGAGGCCTGACGCTTCATTCGGATTGCGCCAACAACTGGGCGTGGCGCGCCAGACCGTGCACGACGGAGTGAAAGCTCTGCAGACGGCGGATGGCCGCCTTGGGCAGTCTGGCGCGCAGCTCTCGCTCGACCATGGGCATGCGCGAGGTGCCGCCGGTCAAGCACACGATCTCGACATCGGCATGGCTGACGCCGCCCGTGGCCAAGGTGTCATCGAGCGCGCGTAGAATGCGCTGCAGGGGTGGATCGGCGCCTAACTCAAGCTCGCCGCGCGTGACTGGGATCTCAAGCTCCGCACTTGGATAGTCGAGGGACAGGATGGTGGACTCCTGATCGGACATGCGTCGCTTGGCGTTCTCGACTGCCTCGTAGAGCTCAAAGCCGACGCCGTCGTCGACGATGGTGAAGAACTTGTCGAGCTTGGTCTTGTCGCGTGCCTCGGTCGCTCCGGTGCGGATGTCCTTGATGCGACGCAACACGCTGGTGCGGTCGACAAGAGTAAGATCGGCGGGGGAGCACAGTAGCTCGATCAAAACCGCCGGCATCGGCATCACGTTGGAGCCGAAAGGCACGCGGTACTCGGTGCGGCCCCCGAGCTCGGGCGCCACGGCCTTGCGCACGAGCCCGCCGTCGATAGCATCACCCGCCACGGCCACGCCGCTCACGGCGAGCACATCCGCGGGCGAAAAGCCCTGGGCGCTCATGCGTACGAGGGTGAAGTCCGAGGTGCCTCCGCCCAAGTCCGCGACCAGCACGAGCTTGGACTCCGTCAGGTCGGCGGCAAAATCATAGGCTGCGGCGACGGGCTCGGGACAAAAGCTCACCTCGCTGAAGCCCGCGATTTGAGCGGCGCGCGCAAGCCGTTGCTCGGCCAAAGCGTCTTCTTCGGGATCGTTTGAAAAGCGCGCCGGTCGTCCGAGCACGGCACGCCTGACATCGACCCCGAAGTGCTCGCATGCCCGCTCACGCATCACACGCAACAGAGCGCCGATCAGCTGCTCGATCGAGACGACCTGATAACCGATACGCGTGGAGGTAAAGGATCGCGACGGCAGGTGGCGCTTGATGGAACGGATCAAACGCCCACGAAAGCCATTGGCCACGAGAGCCTTGATCGCCGCCACGCCAAAGGCCGACTCCTCAAGACTTGCGAAGTACAAGGCGCTGCGCAGCACGGTCGGATCTGCAGCGTCGGGATCGATGGGCGCAGGATCAAACACGCGATCGGCCGAAGCGGCCGCAAGCAACGAGTTGCTCGTGCCAAAGTCGATGGCGAAGATAGTGGGGGAGTCAGCCATCTGAGCGCGACCTTACTTGGTCGCTGCGGGTGCGGTCGGTACAGCGGGCTCTGCCGGCACCTTGACCGAAGGGGACGCTGGCGCGTTGGCCGAGCGTGCTGCGCTTCCCTTTGCCGCAGGCGCTGCTTTCTTGGCGACCTTGACGAACTTGAGGGTCATGCGATCGCTCTCGCCGATCGCCGCGTACTTCTCACGATCCGTGTCACCCAAACGAAAGCTGGGCGGCAAGGTCCAGACGCCGTCCGGGTAGTCCTTGGTATCCTTGGGATTGGCATTGATCTGCGACTTGCCGACGAGCTTGAAACCTGCGGCTTCGATCTGCTCGACCACCCACTGCTCGGGCAAGTAACCCATTTTCGCGCTGGCGATCGCGTCCGCACCCTTGGCAGCGCGATGTTGCTCGACGCCAAGCACGCCGCCAGGCTTGAGCGCGCGATGAAACTCAGCAAGCCAAGTCTCGAGCTGCCCTGCACCGACCATGCCTTGCAACGAACGGAACAAGACGACCATGTCGACCGTTCCGTCGAGGGCAAGCTTAGGTGCCTTACCATCGATCATGACCGTTTCGACCTTGCCGTAGAGCTCGGGCGAGGTCTCAAGGAACAGCTTGAAGCGCTGCCCGTAAAACGTGCTGCGCGCGTCGGCAGGTCCGTTGGGATCGGTGTTGGTCGTGATCAACTTGCCCTGCGCCGCGACTACCGGCGCAAGGATCTCCGTGTACCAACCTTCGCCGGGACCGTACTCGAGCACGGTCATCGTGGGCGCAAGCCCTAGGAAGTTGAGCGTCTCTGCCGGGTGGCGCTGGCTGTCGCGCCCCACGTTGGCGGGTCTGCGATGGGGATTTGCTACCGCAGCCCGAATCGCCGCCTTGCCGTACTTGTTCTTTTTGTTCGCGAGGGCTTGCACCTCGGTGCGCATCTCGGGGGTCCAGCGTGCAAGCTCGGCCTTGTGGGCTGCCTCCATCGCGGCGCGTTCTTGCTGGAGCTTGGCGAGCTGTTCGGCCTTGGCTCGCTCCTCGGGCGTCGGTTCGTGGATGGGCGTCGTCGCTTCGACACTGACGGTCGTGACGGGCTCTGGGCGGGGGTCTTGAGCCTTGGGCGGCGCACTCGAAGCGCAGGCGCTGGCGACGACCATGATGAGAAGACTGGTTCCGAGCAGCTTACTTTCCATACTCGCTTCGTACTTCGAGCTGCCTGTCGCCACAAGCTTATGGCGGGGCAGCCGCGTGCTGACCCGACCGTGCTCACCCGAGCCAGGCAGCAATATTACTTGCCCACCGCTACAGCGAGGGCCGCAGCAGTAGCGTCGACGATCTTGGGGTCGTGGGTCGCGACGGCGACAAAGCGTCGAGCTTTCTGCCAACTGCCCTCCTTGAGCCCGTCGAGATCGCGTGCGGCGATAAGCGCGCTGTAACCCGACGAGCGCACGACCAGGAACCATTCCTCGCATAAGGGGCCGCCGAGCAAAGGCACGACTTGAGCGGTCGTGACCTTAACTTCTGCATCGGGCGCGCCGAATACGACGAGACGTGCCGCGGTGGCGCCGATCACTTTGTAGCGAGCCTGCACTTGGTGGCGCAGGCGGCTGAGCTTCTCGAAACCCACGTATACTTCGGCGTCACGCAAATCGCGCTCGGCGACGAGCTTCTCTACGACGCGACACCAGTGGAGCATGCCATTGAGTCGCGTGCCGAAGCCCACGGGGCTGGCGCTCTTATTGGGCTCGTAGCGATCGACGCCGCCTATCTGCTGCACCGTGCTGCCCAGGTCCCGCGCCACGCTGATCGTGTGCTCGTACACCGAAAATGTCTTGTCCATCCTGCCCCCACAGCGGCTTGTGCCGCGTGCTGAGTTTAGGGCAGGTGCATTCTCCTTCGTACAAGCTTCTCAGCATGGCTGGTAAGCGTGGCTCGTAGGGGCTCCTCAGCGCGGCGCGATCAGGTCAGCGTCGATGTCGGCGCGAGCTGGTAGCTGCATCAGCCAGGTGAGCGCTGCCTGCACGTCGAGCTCACCTTCGAGCACGCGAAACAGCGCTTCGGTAATCGGCATATCGAGCCCTTCACGCTGGGCCATTGCGTGCACGATGCGCGTGGTGCGCACACCTTCGGCTACCATGCCGAGCTCTTCGAGGATTTGGGCGAGGGGCTTTCTCTGGGCGAGCCCCAACCCTACCCGATAGTTGCGCGAGTGCTGGGACGAGCAGGTAACCACGAGGTCGCCCATGCCGGCCAAGCCCGCCAAGGTCAGCGGCCGGGCGCCGTGGTGCACCGCAAAGCGCGCAATCTCCCCAAGGCCTCGCGTCATCAGCAGACCGCGCGTGTTCTCACCCAAACCAAGCCCGCTGACGATGCCGGAACCTATCGCCACGATGTTCTTGAGCGCGCCGCCGAGCTCCACACCGATCACGTCATCGTTGGCGTAGACGCGAAAGCCAGGACTCGTGAGCGCGCGCTGAGCGACCTCGACGACCTCGGGGTAACGGCTCGCAACCACCGTGGCGGCGGGCAACCCGCGCAGAATTTCGGGCGCGATGTTGGGCCCGCTGAGCACGCCGAGCTTCTTGATCGCGGTCTCTTCGTGAACCATCTGGGAAATCGTGCTGCCGGTCTCAAACTCCAGCCCCTTGGTCGCATGCACGAAAATCTGATCGCCGAGCACGATCGCGCCGAGCTCACGGATTACCGTGCGCGACGCAGTCGACGGTATGACGGCGAGCACGAGCCGCGCGCCGCGTACTGCCTCGGTAAGATCGGTGGTGGGCCGGATCGCGCTGGAAAGGACAGCCTCGCCCGCGTAGCGGCGGTTGGTATGCTGCTCGCGGATTTCGCGCGCGACCTCTTCATCACGCAGCCACAGCCGCACGTCTGAGCCTGCCAGGGCGCACAGCTGCGCGAGCGTGGTGCCCCAGTTCCCGCCGCCTAAGACGGCGACCGACATACCTTTGGGCCTGGTCACTTGCGGTTACCCTTTCGTGCGCGCGGGATCAGGAAGGCGTAGGGGTCAAGCCCGTAGCCGGTTAAGCGATTGTGGTAATAGTAGACAAGCGTCGGGTCACCTACGAACAGTCGCTCGCCACGATGCTCGACCGCCGCAGGAACGTGGTAAAGCGAAAGCGCACGTTCCGCCTGGGCGACAACTTCGGCGGGGTCATCCCCGACTTCGGCGGGCAGATGCAATCGGCCCTCGTTCGAAAGCGTACGGACTGCGGTCAACAGCTCGGCCACGCGCGCTGTGATCTCACTCGCGGCGAACCCCTCGTCGCATTTCTTGGAGCGAAGCGTGCGATACAGGTCGCGCTCACCTGCGCGCTCTGCCATCGCGTGCATCAAGGCAAAGCAAGTGATGTGCGTGGGTAAGATCGTATTGTTCGCTCTTAAGCTGCCCACGATCGCCGCACCAAGCTCGCGCGTATATTGACGGTCGCGGGCGTCATCGAGCGCGGGCCTTCCCTGCTCATCG
Organism: Polyangiales bacterium; assembly: GCA_038257655.1. Classification (GTDB taxonomy): domain Bacteria; phylum Myxococcota_A; class Polyangia; order Polyangiales; family DASUME01; genus DASUME01. Next base: position 10,704 of record JBBSJC010000136.1, read on the forward strand.
ATCACGTAACGGGTGGCATCGACGACGCGGCCATTCGGATCAAGGGAATGGCCCTGCTGATCGACCACATTTCCAAAAGGGTCGAGGGCGCGGCCAAAGCGCACGTGTATTTGGCCATCCATGGCAAAAAGCGCCGTGATGAAGCGGAGGATGCGCTCGGGACGAGAGAACTCATCGTCTTCGATGATGAAACGGCTTTTGCCTTCATCCTTGAGGAAATCTTCGATCAGCGTTTCAGCCTCGAGCACCAAGTGATAACTGACCGTGGCCGGGACGAAATACACGTTTGGCTGCGGCTTCGAGACCTTCAGGTTCTCGATATAAGCTTCGAGCCCGCATCCTAATAAACCGAGCTTAAGCTCGGCCTCGATCGCGCCTGAACGTGAGCGCGTGCCACCCGGAAAAAAAAGATTGGGTAGACCGTGACTGAGCGTGGCCACGCAGTAGTTCTTCAGGGTGCGCTTATAGAGCGCCTCGCCTTTTAGGCGATCGACCTTATAAGCGCCCAAGTTCTGCATGAAAAAGCCCATGAGCTTGTTCGCAAACAGGTTCTTGCCTGCGCCGTAAATGAACGGGGGCAGCGCGGCCAGCTGCAGGGCGTAGGCCATCACGAGCGAGTCCATGTGCGAGCCATGGGTGGGTGTACATACCACCGTGCCGATTTCGGCAAGGCGCGTGAGCTGCTCGACCTCCCCTGAGATCACGAGTCGCTTTTGCAGCTCCTCCACGTGGAAACCTTCGACGAACAACTTGGGTAGCGAGGTGGCAGAGAGCAGCAGCGAGAAGAAGCGCGGAGCCAGGCGCGATGCAAAGGCGTAGACGCGCGGATCGAAGTGGCCACCGATTTCGTCCGCATAGTGCTCGCACAGGGCCGAGGTAGCTGCCTCTAACTGCGCTTGATCGCTGGTGTGAATCGCGTGACGTGCGGACTCGAGCACGCGGCTTTCCGCTTCACCCAGGGGGCGCCCATTGGCTCGTATGTCTGCATGATAGAGGCAGTCATTGAGCGTCTCTTCGAGTGCTTCTTGGCCCAGTCGAGCGCGCGCGATGCTCTCTTCAGCCGAACGACACGCGGCCTCATGGCGGATGCCTGCTTCATCTTCGGAGCCAATACCGGGACCAGTCATGATGGAGGCGCATGGTAGCGCCGGTGCTGTGGGGCGTGCCAGTCTGATGAGGTCAATTACTTTGACCATCGCAAAGCCTAGTGCGGTGAGCCAAGACTACAGCCAAAGCTAGGGACACGTGAGTTAGCGCTCGCTATGAGTCGCTGAGGTAAGGCATCGTGCGCGTCGCCTGTGCTGACAGGTCGCTCACCTTCCGCAGGGTCGCGCGATGTACCGTTCACAAGACTGAATCGAGCGCTGCGCGGTCAGGCCCAGTTGATCGAACAGCTGGCCTAGCTCTGCGCTCGTAAGCGGCGCTTCGCTGGAGGTAAAGCTGAGCGTGAACAACCCGCGCAAGGGCTTGGCGCTCGCGTGCAGCGGCCGCACCACGTAATCGCGCGTGATGTGAGCCGAGGCTGCCCGCGCGCGCAGGCTGGACGACAGCGCAGCCAGCCGGACACGCAGCTCTTGCTGTCCGAGCTGAGGGACTTGGCCCAGACTCACCAAGGTCGCGTGCCTGCCTGCAGCAGCCGGCGCCCGGGCGCCGTGAATGATCGACTCCGTCAGCAAGTAACCATCAGCCCGCAGCCTCAGATCAGACAGGGCATGTTCGAACGCGATGCGCCGATCGACACACGTAAGCCAGACAAAGAGTGCGGCCCATCCTGCAGCCCCGTCCGCTTCGTTCTGGTGCCTGTGGTGCAAGGTCGTGAGCACAGTTAGGCCGCGCGTATGCTCCGCGAGACTCGACAGCTTCGAGCGCAGCTCCTCGTCGGCTGGTGCAGTCGCACCTTCCAGTTCCAATTCGCTCCCGGACGAAGGCAGAAGATAGAGCAGCTTTTCCATCTCAACCTGCCTCGAACTGGGGCGTCTTGAGCAGGTATTCACTCAGGGTCACGTTCTGAATGCGCGAGAGCTCCAGAAAGCCTGTCACACTCTGCAGCATACACCGCATGTTGTGCGCGACGCCGTCGAGGTCGGGTGCGTCGTAAAACAAGTAAGGATCGCTGATATGGCGCGCTGACGGCCAGGCTTCTTCGACGATGCCGCCATACGCCGGCGCATCGCCGCTCACCGCATGCACCACCGCGTTGCGAACATAGCGAGTACGCGGCTGCATCGCTTCAGAAACGGGAGACTGCGTGCCATACCAGTGCGCTATCCAACTCTCGTAGATAAGGTAGTCTGGCTTTTCGAGCAGGGTCACGGTCATCACGCCAGGCGAGCGCAAGCCGTCGAGCCAGTCACGGCGCTTGGCATGACGGTTTTCTCCGTACTCCGTGTACAGCGACTCGGTCACCAAGTAACCGAGGTAGCGCTGCGTGTAGCGAGCCAAAATGGTCTCGTAGGCAGCGCGCTCGTCGTGGTTATCGAGCCAAATCGATACCTGCGCGGTGAAGGGCTCCCGTCCGGTCATGCCCGGCGAAGGAGAGGTGACGGCAGCATCGCTGTCCTTCACGTTCATGCTCAGGCCGCGCGCACCCGCGTGGATAAGCTCGTCGGCACAGTCGTCGATCAGCTTGTCGCGGTGGCTGTCGCGCTTCTCGCCAGCAGGCGCCCACGTCAGATAGACGAGCTTTTCCACGTCAGCGAGCACCGTACATACGGCGGGTAGCGTCGCTGATGAAGCGTGTCGCGTGGGCGCGCGATATCAGACGCATCGCTCGGGCCACGACGCGGTTAAGCGTACCGGGGATCATGCTTGGACCGCGTCCCAACGCCTTGAGCGCTTCGCGTGCGACCTGGTCAGCCTCCATCGGTCGCGCCAGGGAGCCAGCATCCTGGGGGTTCGTACTTTCAAACGTCGGGGTACGCGTCGCGCCGGCCACGCAGGTGAGCACATCGACATGCTGGGCGCGCAGCTCCGCCCACAGGCCCTCGGCCAAGACCATGTCAAAGGCCTTGGTGGCGGCATAGGTGGTCACGAGCGCGGTGCCCTGCAGACCACTCATCGAGGACATAATGATGATGCCGCCACGTTGACGCTGCGCCATCGCGCGGCCGAAATGATGCGAGAGTGCCAACGGGCCGCGACAGTTCACGTCGATGGAACGCTGATGTTGTTCGAGCTCAAGGCTCAGAAACGATCCGATCGGCGCGTAGGCTGCGTTATAGACGACCAGGCCGACTTCGATATCCGAGGTCGCCTGCGTCACCGTCTCGATCAGATCGGGACGGGCGAGATCGATTGCCAGCGTGCGCGCTTGAACTGGAAATTTGGCCTCGATTTCGCGGGCCAACGAAAGCAGTGGTCCGTCACGACGTGCCGTCAGCACGAGGGAGAGCCCGCGCGCTGCGAGCTCGAGCGCAAAGGCGCGGCCAATACCTTCCGATGCGCCTGCGACGAGCGCCCACGGACCATACTGCTGGGTGAAAGCTTGGGGGTCGGTTTGCACGCGCCGAGGGTACACCAGACGCGCAGCGATATGCGCGAGGAACGTGCCATGATTTACCATGGCGAAACCTTTTACCCATGCGCTGATTCGCTATCCGAGCCCCCAGGTTGCACGGGGGGAGGTCACCCACCTCGCACGTACGCCGCTCGATGTGACACGCGCGTTTGCGCAGCACGCAAACTACGTCGCGCTGTTGCGACGACACGGGCTACAAGTGATCGAAGCGCCGGCTGCGCCCACGTGCCCAGACGGATTGTTCGTCGAGGATGTGCTGGTCGTGATCGATGAGCAGGCGATCATCACGCGACCTGGGGCGGTCAGCCGCCGCGGTGAGCTTGAGGGGCTGGAGACGATAGTCAATACACTGGACTTGTTCCTGCATCGCATCGAAGCCCCGGGCACGCTCGATGGCGGTGATGTGCTTGTGACCCGTCACCACGTGTTCGTGGGGCACAGCACCCGCTCCAATCACGAGGGTTTTGCACAGCTCAGCGCCCTGTCAGCGCCACTGGTTCGCACGTTCGTAAGCCTCGAAGTGGAATGCGTGCTCCATCTCAAGTCCGCAGTCACCGCCTTGCCCGACGGAAGCCTTATCGCTGCAGCCGACCTGATCGATACCGATCGTCTGCGCTCCTTGGGCTATCAGGTGCATCACGCACTTGAGCCGAGCGCGGGCGATGTGCTGTGTTTGGGCGAGGTCGTCGTCTTGCCTGCAGATGCACCGCGCAGCGCGCAGATGCTGCGCGCGCTTGGCTTCACCGTCGAGCTCATCGATGTGAGCGAGCTGCAAAAGATCGAAGCGGGCGTCACCTGCATGAGCGTGCTCTTGTCCCCCGGAGCAAAAGCTCAGACCGCGTGAATTCGTGGAACTGCCACCCCCGCCATCGCCAAAGCGAAACCGCCGTACAGGCCGGCGCGATCAGACAGCCCGGAAGGCACGACAAAGCTCGCGATACCTGACTCGCGCAGCTCAGGTCGCGGCACGTACCCCGAAAGGGACGCGAGCACGGCGCGCCGCAATTTCGGCCACAGGACTGCCCGTCCCAGGACACCTCCGCCGAGCACGATGCGCTCAGGCGAGTAAGCCAGCACGATCGTATGCACGAGCGCAGCGAGGTAGTGCACCTCGATCTCCCAGACCGGATCGCTGTCACTGAGCTCTTCAGGTTCGTGTCCAGTGCGAGCGCGCAACGCAGGTGCAGAGGCCAGCCCTTCGACGCAGTCGCCATGAAACGGACAGACGCCGGGAAACTTGTCCCCCGTGGCGCGGCTTACACGCACATGACCGAGCTCCGGATGCACCAGACCGTGCAAGGGCTGACCGGCGATGACGGTACCGACTCCGACGCCGGTGCCGACGGTCACGTAGACCAAGGGGTCCACTCCCTGACCTGCGCCCCAACGTTGCTCCGCGAGTGCTGCGCCATTCACGTCGGTATCGATAAAGACGGGCACCTGCAATGCGCCGGCAAGATCGGCACGCAGGGGCACGTGCGACCAACCCGGCTTGGGTGTCTCAAGCAGCGCACCATACCTTTCGCCAGCTCGCGGGTTGAGCTCGAGCGCGCCGAACGAACATACGCCCACAGCGCGCAGCTGATCGCGATATGGCGCGAAGAAC
>JBBSJC010000137.1:0-15816 GCA_038257655.1 Polyangiales bacterium
CTGCAGCAGACCTTCACTTGGGACGCACGGGACGATCGCAATAATCCGACACGTGGCACATTCTTACGCGTCGAGACCCACGAGACCTTGCCTTCCTCGGACTGGTCTTACGTTCGTGCCATTCCCGAGCTGCGTCTTTACTTCCCGCTACCTTACGGTCTGGTGTTGGCAACGCGCGCGGGCGTGGGCGTGATCCACATCTACCAAGCCGACTCCGACAAGCCAAATGAGCTACAGCGACTTGGCCCGCGACCTTACCGTTTACGTGGCGGCGGCCCCTACTCCGTTCGCGGGGTCCAGGCGGGCGCCCTCGGCATCCGCGACAGCGACCTGGTGCAGCGCCGAAATGGCTTACCGAAGGGTTTTTCCGGCGGCACTCGTAGCTGGATTGCGAGCCTGGAGTTGCGCATTCCCCTTGGCGAGAGCTTCGGCATCGCAGGCTTCATCGATGCAGGCGACGTAGACGGCGGCTACGGCACCGTGCCTGGCCGCTTTCGTTTCGACCATCCGAACACCACCTTGGGCGGCGGGCTGCGCTACAAAACAATCGTGGGTCCGTTGCGCGTCGATTTCGGCTGGCTTGTGCCAGGTCTGCAGGGAGACCTCTCGGACTCCCGCAACGTGCAGCGGCGCGACCCGTTGTTCGGCATCAATGGCGCCGTGCACATCACGATCGGGGAGGCGTTCTGATGCGAACCTCGGGTTCGATCACACGCAGGCGCATCCTGTTCTGGAGCCTAGCGCTGGCGGCTGTCACGCTACTCGTCGTATGGATCTTGGCCCACGGCGATGCGGCCTTGCGTCGCACTGCGCGCGTCACGATCGAAGAACAACTAACGGCGCTACTGCAGGGCGAAATCCACTTCGATCGCGTGGAAAAGCTTTCCTGGGGCTCGGTCCAGATAAGCGGTGTGGTGGTGCGCGATCCGCAAAAGCGCGTGGTGCTGCGCGCGCAGAGCCTCGACGTAGATTTCGATCTGCTCGCCCTCTGGCGCGGTAAGGTTCTCCTGACGCGTGCCCGCATGACCGGCGCAAAGGTGCGGCTTTATCCGTCGTCAGAGGCAGTGGTCTCCCTGTTTGATTCGTTCGTGCCCAAACCCGGCGCGGACCCCGATGCGCCATCAGAAGGCAGCCCGGTTTCGGTTCACTTTGAGAACGTGACGCTCGTCGAAGCCGAGATCACGGGGGATGTGCCGGGGCTCAGCGGGTTGCATGCGTATAACGTCTCGGCGCGCGCACGGCTGGATGTTACCGATTCGCTCTCGGTGCGCGTTTATGCGGTGCAGGGCGTGATCGATCGCCCCTATGCCGTGCCAGTCACGCTGGCTTCCGGTGTGCTGAGCCTGACCACGGAGCCGATGGCGATCACAGGCTCCTTTCGCATCGAGCACGACAACGAGCGCTTGCACGCGCGACTCGGCTACACGGGTCTGGACGATTCCATATCGCTTCTACTGCATCTTGATCCGTTGTCTACGGACACACTGCGGGCGCTGGAGCTCGGCGCGCCCGAAACCTTACTCGGCGATTTGAGAGGTACGGTCAAACTCGAGAGCGTGCGCGATGCGTGGAAGTTTCGAGCAGCGCTCACTTCAGCCGGTGGACCTATCCACATTATCGGATCTCAGCGCCAGCGTGGCGAAACCCGCGTGCACTTGAGCTCCGAAAGCATGGATCTGGGGCAGCTCTTTGCTTACGTGCCGTCGGTCCGGCTTGGTGCGACGGTCAACGCCGTCGCAGACGCCCAGGGCAACGTGCATCTGGAAGCGGTCTCGCCCGGGGTCGAAGCGTTTGGCATCGCGGTCCAAGAAGTGCGAGCGAGCGGTGATTACAAGGCAGGGATACTGACGATCACCCACGCAGGCTTTGCCTATGCCGGTGGCGACTTCGACATCACCGGCTACATCGAGGACGATGCCGATCTCTCCCTGCGCGTGAAATCCGTCATCCCGGAGATCTCGCGCGAGCGCGCATTGCGTGAGCAAGGGCTGCAAGCGCGCGTCACCACCGACCTTACGATCACACATCAGGAAGACCTGCTCGCGGTGGAAGGCCGCGCAACCCTGCAGGGTTTTGCCTACGGCAGCCTCACCGCCGATCATCTAAGCCTGCAAGGCCGCGCCAGTGGCGATATCTACAAGCCCGATCTGCGCGTCACAGCACATGGTAAGGGCGTGGCGGTAAGCGGCTACCCGCTGGGCGACACCAAGATCGTGGCCACCGGCCGCAACGGTATCTATCGCACGAACCTCAGTGTTTCCGATGCGCGGGGACGAGCTGCCCACGCGACAGTTCGCTTTGAGGATCGACCGGACTCGCTACGGATCATCGCCAATCCACTCACCGTGAGCGTGCCCGGACACGAGCCCTGGCGCGCCGAAGCCGACGTGGTGATCGACTCAGACGGCGTCGAGCTGCGACGTGTGACGCTCAAAAACGGGCCCCAACTGCTCGACGCGAATGGGCGCTTTTCATACTCGCGCGCGTACCGTATCGACGGTAAGGTCGTCCAATTCGATCTCGGTGGACTACGCGAGCTGTCAGGCCTTGATCTCGCAGACCTCGATGGCACCATCGACGGAACACTCGCTCTGACGGGCGTGCCCAACCATCCGCGCATCGATGCGCACGCGACGCTCAAAAACGGCCAGTTCCTCGGCATGCAGGGCCTTGATGCCTCACTCAAGCTCGTGTCTGTCGCGGGTCGTTTTGACGCCCAAGGCGAGATCATCCTACCCGACAAAAGTCGGCTCGCCCTTTCGGCGGGAGGCATCCCAGGCCCGGGCCGCTCGTGGGTAGATGAGATAGCAAACGGCACGTATCAGTTCGCCCTCGATTTCGAACGCGTCCCCTTTGCCGTCAGTCGACCGTGGCTGGCCTGGTTGAACCTGGAGCCTCCGGGGGGAACGCTAAGCGCCACGGTGCGGGGCGAAGGCAAGCTGAGCGCTCCTGCGCTCGAAGCCACGTTGCGAGTCGATGATCTGGTGGTGGGCGTTTGGCCCGCCCTCGACATCGATCTAAGCCTGACGCACGACGCGGAGATTCTGACGGTGCGCAAGCTTGCCGTCGCCGACGAACGCGGGGAAATCGGCCATGCAGAGGGCACTCTCAACGCAAGTCTGGAGGAGCTGCTCGACATCCAGGGCTTGCGGCGCTCGCTCGACAAGCGCCCTTTTCAGGTCGCTCTCAGTTGGCCCTGGCGGCGCGTCGACGAATTGCCGGGCGACTTACGATTTGATCTGCCGCTCATCACGGCGGGCTCCTTCGTCGCGCATCAGAGCGATGCGGGCCCTACGATGGCCCTGAACGTTCGCGGTACCTTTCCAAGAGGCGCCGCGGGTGTCGACGCGTGCGGCACCGAACGCTTTCCAGATCTGACGCTTGTCATGCGCGCCAAAGGTCAAGAAGCCAGCCTCAAGCTGAGCGCAGTGCTTGGCGGGCAGCCGCTATTGCAAGCGTCTGCAAGCTCCGAGGTTCCCGTTTCGGACTGGGTCACGGGCCGTGTGCCGATCACCAAACCGCGTACCTCAGGTGAGCTCTCGGCGCGCACCGACGCTGCTGAAGATCTCCCGCTGCTGTGTCAAGTCATGCTCGGTCCGATCAACGTCAAAGCCGCCGTGCGCGATGTGTTTGCCGATCCTCCCGACGTCAGTTTCGAGATTCAATCGCCCGCTCTGCAGCTCGTTCCGAACAGAAGCCAAGGCCACCGCCTAGGTGAGCTACGTAGAATGAAGACGGCGGGCAGACCTTTCGCGCTCAACGTGCGGGGTGGCGTGGAGCAAGACCGGGTTTCCTTGGTAGGCCATGTCGACGGAGGCCCGAGCTCTACCCTCGACTTCTTCGCGTCCGCGCCACGCGCGGCCTTTGCCCCTAAACAGGAAGGACGTGACCTTGAACCGATCGAGGCGCGCGTTCGCATGAAGAATCTCGATCTCGCGCGCTTGCTCGTCGCGCTGCCAATCGGCGTGCGCGCGGGCGGCGTGATGAACGGAGATGCACGCATCTCCTACGATCTCGACGACGATAGCCTCGGTCTCGAAGGCCAGATTGCGCTGACAAAAGGTGTGCTGTCGGTGCCCGCACTCGGACAAGAGCTCTCGGATTTGACGGCCATGCTCGCGCTGCAGGGCAATCGCGTGATCATCAAGAGGTTCAGCGCGCGCGACTTCGATGGCAAGTTCAGCGCCGATGGCGAGATCCGCTTCGATACGCTGAGCCACGCCCTGATTGAGCTCAACATGGGATTGCGCGATTTTCCCGTGCGGCGCGAGGGGGCCGAGGTCTCGAAGCTGACCGGTGACATGGTGCTGCGCGCAGATGTCGACGAGGAGCGAATGCGTGCGGAGCTTACGATCGGCGACCTGCGCATCGATTTACCCAACGAGCTCGGCCAAGGGCTGCAGGACCTCGGTCTACATCCCAACATCATCGTTGTAGGTGAGGAGCGGAAGCAAGCATCGCCAAATCCCTACGTGTTCGAGGTGCGCGTGATCGCCCGCAGGCCCCCGTTCCGCATTCGTCGCACGGGGCTCAGTGCTGAAGTACTCGCGGACCTTACCGTTCGATACAGTGAGCCACTACTCACGATCCAAGGCAGTGCTGAGCTCAAACGCGGCTCATTCGAGCTGTATGGAAAGCGTTTTGAGCTCGAAGAGAGCCGTCTTTCTTTCAACGGCCAAGATCAACTGGACCCGCTCGTCAGCCTGGCGGCCACCCACCGCATCGGATCCGATGAGATCACGGTGCGGCTGGATGGGAGGCTGAGCGCACCCACCGTCACCTTTACGCATAGCGATCCAAGCATCACCGATACCGGTGAGATCATCGCGCAGCTACTCGGTGGCCGAAGCTCCGAGAATACTCGGACCGACCAAGACGCAACGGGCGCGGCCGCCAACTTCCTCGCAGGCGCAACCGCGGGTCTGTTGACCGAAGAGGTCAGACAAGAGTTCGGTGGCGCCATCCCCGTATTGGCGATCGAGAGCGGCGATCAAGCCTTCCGCAACACGCGTATTCGGGCGGGCGTACAGTTGGACCGGCTGATCGAGAAACGTCTGGGCCGGCTGCGCAATGTAGTGCGCGGAGCCTACGTCGAGGGCTTCGTGGCACCGGGTGCCGATCCGGATTCACCGACCCAGAACATCGCGCCGCAAAGCAGAGGCGGCGGCCTCATCGAGCTGCGTTTCCCGGCCGACTTCCTGGGTAGTATCGAGTACCGGCCGATCCAAAGTTGGCGCATTGACGTGGCCTGGGAACCATAAGGCGACGTCCTTCGCTGCGCCTTCCCCGCGATATGTTAGGAAGCCGGCATGGCACGTACGTTGTTTGGCACAGATGGAGTTCGGGGCCCCGCCAATGAAGGCGTCATGACGCCCGAGATGGCGTTCCGCATCGGGGCGGCAATCACCTATCAGGCGAGCCGACGCGTCAAGCACGCGCCTCGCATCGTCATTGGCAAGGACACGCGGGTGTCGGGGTATCTGTTCGAAACGGCGCTGGCCGCGGGCGTATGCGCCCTGGGCGGCCGCGTCATGCTTTCCGGGCCCCTGCCAACGCCAGCCATTGCGCACATCACGACCAGCATGCGCGCCGATGCCGGCGTCGTGATCAGCGCCTCGCATAATCCTTTCGAAGACAACGGCATCAAGATCTTCGCTGCCGATGGTTTCAAGCTCCCCGACGAAGCCGAAGAAGAGATCGAGCGCATGATCGGTGGCAATGCCATCGACCTCAAGCGTCCGCGCGGCAACAAGATCGGTCGCGCCGAGCGCCTCGACGATGCCCCCGGACGTTACGTCGCCTTCGTGAAATCCACGTTTCCCTCGGAACTGACGCTCGAAGGCGTTCGCATCGTGGTCGATGCGGCACACGGCGCGGCCTATCGTGTCGCTCCCAGCGTGTTTCGCGAGCTAGGCGCAGAAGTCTTTGCCATCGGCGTGCAGCCCGACGGCCAAAACATCAACAAACGTTGTGGCGCCACGCATCCAGAAACGTGCGCACAAGAGGTCATGAAGAGAAAAGCTCATCTAGGCGTGTGCCTTGATGGCGATGCCGATCGTTTGATCCTGATCGACGAACGAGGACGCGCCGTAGATGGAGACGCCGTGATGGCACTGTGCGCCACGCGCATGATCCGCATGGGCAAGCTCAAGAAGCGCACGCTGGTTGCCACCGTCATGTCGAACCTTGGGCTCGAGCGCGCGCTCAGCGCCGAAAAGGGTAAGCTCTTGCGCTGCAATGTCGGCGACCGCTACGTGGTCGAAGCGATGCGCAGGCACGGCTACAACCTGGGCGGCGAGCAAAGCGGTCATCTCGTGTTCTTGGACCACGCCACCACCGGCGATGGCATCGTTGCAGCTCTGCAATGCCTCGCGATTTCCGTGCGCGAGCAGAAGAGCATCGGTGATCTGACAGACCGGGCCGTGGTGCGCGTTCCGCAGGTCCTGCTCAATGCCAACTTCAGCGCGCGCAGACCGATCGAAGACATGCCGCGCGCGCAAAAGGCGATCCGTGATGCCGAGAAGAAGCTCGGGACCCTAGGTCGCGTTCTGGTGCGCTGGAGCGGCACGGAAGCCAAGCTGCGCGTCATGATCGAAGGCGAAAAGAAAGAGCAGATCAAGCGCATGGCCGAAGACATCATTGCCGAAGCGCAACAGGACATTGCTTAGGTCAGCGCAGACGCACCAAGACCTCGGTAGGCTCGACGCTTACCACGCGGAGGCTTCCATCCACCCCGCGCAGCTTGACAGGCACGCTGACTGCCCCCTTGGTCAACGTCAGTTCGCTAACATCGACCACGGGTACGAGGTGCTCGGGGTCGATATCCTTGAGCGCTGCCAACGGCCCGCCTAGTACGACATCCACATTCGTCGGGCGTACGGTGACTTCATGGGGCGTGCCCAGTACCGCGATGGGCAGACGCTTGAAACGGCGCTGCTCACGGCGTGGCTCAAGCGTCAGCTCGACCGTGATGTCGCTAGCTTCGGCCGGCGCTACGTGTTTGGGAAGGGGCAAGAGCGGTACCCGACGTCGATGCACGCCTGCGCGCAGACCGCTCAGCGACAAGGGATCCGTCGCAAGCTCGTTCATCGCTTCGACGCTGCTCTTAGGCCCGCGCACCATCACGCGCGCCGGAATGACGGTAGGGGGGCTTGCAAGCTCAAGCCCCTCGTCTGGTGCGCCGGCAAGCTGCACACGCACCGGAAGCTTACGGTCGAGCCGATCTTCCCATTCGAGTGCCAGCGTGGCCGGATGCACTTGGACTTCGATACCACCGGGCAGTCCAAACTGGTCGGGCTCGAAGTAGTAGTAACTCTGAGCGTCGGTCAGATCGATCTGAACTGCGTCGACCAAATCGATCGAGTTCAATACCGAGCGACTACCGCTCAAGGTCAGCTTGACCTTCTCGGGGATTTCGCCGATCAGAACCTTGCGCGATGCTTCCGGAAACAGCGCGACCACGGGCACGTACACAGAGCGGTGAGCCACGGCAGAGCCATGCACCACGGTGTACAGACCCAACGAAACGAACAGCGAGAACAACTTGAGGCCCAAGTTGTGCCGAAGTGCGCGCTGCAAGCGCTGCCGTGGTGTCGCTTGTGCCGTCATGGCTCGGACTCCTCTGCGGACCGCACATCGTCGGGGTCGTCGCGCTCGGGCTTGCGCACTGCCGTGCTACCCGTGCTGTCAGCGCGATGCGAGCCCGTAACCCTCAGGCCCGGCATACTCTGACGCGCGGTCGGTCGTTTCTTCGGGCGCACACGACGGAACAACAGACCCGGTAAGGCATCTCTCAGCGATGTCCCATCGACGTCTCGCACCATGTTTCCGTTGAACACCAAGCTTATCGCGCCGCGCTCTTCCGAGACGACCAGTACCACTGCATCGGTTTCTTCGCTGATGCCCAAGGCTGCGCGATGCCGTGCGCCCAAGGAGCGATCGAGCTCGGGGTTGCTTGTCAGTGGCAGGAACGCACCGGCCTGCCAAACCCGTCCATCGCGCACGATCACGGCACCGTCATGCAACGGATTCTCGAAGCTCGGAATGAACAGCCCGTACAGCAGCTCTTTGGTGGGCAGCGCGTCCAATACTGTTCCGCGCTGAACGAACTCATCGAGCATGGCATCGCGCTCAAATACGATCAGGGCGCCGATCCGCTTTTGGGCGAGCATGCTCGCGGCTTTGATCACTTCCTCAATCGCACCGCTCGCTTTGGCGGACGTGCCGGGCAACCACCAGGCGCGACCACCAAAGCGCATCAGTCCGCGTCGAATGTCGGCCTGGAAGATCACGACTACGATCAACACGAACGACGCCAAAATCCCATCGAGCAGCGAGTACAAGGTCAAAAGCCCGAAACGCCGCGCGAACTGATAGGCGCCAAACACGAGAAAGAGCCCGATGCCCATCGGTAACGCACGGGTACCGCGCACGAGCAAGAGCACGCGATAGACCACAAACGCGACCACTCCGATATCGACCAGATCGAACAACACGTCGCCCGAGCGGCGTGCAAAGAACTCTCCGAGGGCCGAGACGAGCTGCTCCATTCAGGGTGCGCCCTCGCCTCTTGCGCGCAGCATCAGCGACAATCTGACTGTCTGACGCATGATCGCGACGTCGTGCACACGCACACCATGACAGCCGCCCAACACAGCGACCGTCACCGCGGCGGCCGACCCACCCAGTCGCGCGTCTGGTCCAGGAGCTTGACCATCAGCGTCAGGGGCAATCTCCGCGATAAAAGACTTACGTGATGCGCCCACCAACACGCGCTGGCCGAGAGCCACAAGCTCAGAGGTACGTGAAAGCAAGGCCGCAGACTGACGCGAAGTTTTAGCGAAGCCGATACCCGGATCGATCCAGATGTCTCCGCGCGGCACGCCGAGAGCCACGGCACGCGCCACTGCGGCGTCGAGCTCGCCGCACACCTCGCTCACTACGTCCCCGTACGCCACGTTTTCCCCGCTGAGCTCGCCCCGCGCCCCGCCGACCCCACGATTGTGCATAATCACGAGCTCGGCCCCGGCTTCAGCCACGACCTCAAGCAACGGGATGCTGCTTGCGCAGGATACGTCGTTGACGATTTGCGCGCCGGCTTTTAGCGCTTCGCGCGCCACTTCGGGCTTCACTGTGTCGATCGACACGCGCACCCCCAGCGCGGCGAGGCGCTCAATCACGGGCAAAACACGCCGCAGCTCCTCAAACACCGACACGACCTCGGCCCCACGGCCGTAGGTTGCGCCGCGGGGTCGCGAGGACTCGCCACCCACGTCGATCACGTCGGCACCGGCAGCGACCAGACCCTCCGCGTGACTAACTGCTCGTGACGGATCGAAGTACGCGCCCCCGTCGCTGAACGAGTCGGGCGTGACATTCAGCACGCCCCAGACCTCACAGCTCAAAGGCGCCCCCAATCAGCTCCCCGACGGGACCTCGCGCGGACGCGGCTGGAAGATCGAGCCTTTGCGCTTCTCACGCGCTTCATTGCGCTTGTCGGCATAGGTCGGGATCACGGTGCGATCGCGGGCCGGCATGTCTCGGCCTTCCATCAGGGCATCGAGGTCTGCCGAATCCAAGGTCTCGCGCTCAAGCAGCGCATTGGCGATGGCATCCAGCTTCTCCCGCGCGCCCTCGATCAACTTGCGCGCACGTTCGTACTCACCGGCGATGATCGAACGCACCTCGGTGTCGATTTCCTGCGCCGTCTTCTCCGAGTAGTCCTGATGGCGCATGCTCGGGCCAAACGGAAGCATGGGGTTTTCCTCCCGCTCGCCATAGACCAGGGTGCCCATGGCCTTACTCATGCCCCATTCGGTGACCATCGCGCGGGCAAGCTGGGTTGCTTGCCTGAAGTCGTTGGACGCACCGGTCGTGAGCTGCCCGAAATGCAGCTCCTCCGCGATACGACCGCCGAGGGCCATCGCAATGCGGTCCAGGGCCCAATCCCGCGAGTAACCGAGTCTGTCCTCTTTGGGCAGCGACATGGTCACACCCAACGCCGGACCGCGCGGACTGATCGAGACCTTGTGGACTGGGTCGTGGTTCGGCAACAGCCGGGCGACGAGCGTATGCCCTGCCTCGTGCCACGCCGTGGTTTGCTTTTCATGGTCGCTGATGATCATGGAGCGACGCTCCGCGCCCATCATGACCTTGTCTTTGGCGAGCTCGAAGTCGCCCATGCTGACCGAGTCCTTGTCCTGACGCGCCGCAAGCAGCGCGCCTTCGTTGACCAAGTTCTCAAGATCCGCACCCGAGAAGCCAGGCGTACCGCGAGCGATGATCTCGAGGTCGACGTCGGGCGACAGAGGCGTCTTTTTCGTGTGAACGCGTAGGATGCCCTCGCGCCCACGTAGATCGGGACGTGGCACGTGGATGCGTCGGTCGAAGCGACCTGGGCGCAGGATCGCGGGATCGAGCACGTCCGGCCGATTCGTGGCCGCGACGATGATCACGCCCTCGCTCGATTCGAAACCGTCCATCTCGACGAGCAGCTGGTTGAGTGTCTGCTCGCGCTCGTCGTGTCCACCGCCGAGGCCCGAGCCACGGTGACGACCGACGGCATCGATCTCATCGATGAAGATGATGCAGGGGGCATGCTTCTTACCCTGTTCGAACAAGTCGCGGACGCGCGAGGCGCCGACGCCGACGAACATCTCAACGAAGTCCGAGCCCGAGATGCTGAAGAACGGAACGCCCGCTTCCCCCGCGATGGCGCGCGCAAGTAGTGTTTTACCGGTGCCAGGTGCGCCCATCAGCAGCACACCCTTGGGGATGCGACCGCCGAGTCGCTGGAACTTCTTCGGGTCCTTCAAGAACGCGATGATCTCTTCGCAGTCGTCCTTGGCCTCGTCGATGCCGGCCACGTCTGCGAACGTCACTTTGTTTTGCGACTCGTTGAGCAAGCGAGCGCGCGATTTGCCGAAGCTCATCGCCTTACCGCCCGATGCCTGCAGCTGCCGCATGAAGAAGAAGAAGATCACGAGCAAGAAAATCATCGGCAGCCACGTCACGAGCAAGCTCGTCCATAGGCTGTTCTGATCGTCTGCCGCGTACTCCACCTTGACGTTGTTGTTGAGCAACTCTTGGTTGATCTGCTCGCCAACGATGCCGATCGAGACTTTCTTCTTACGCGCCTCATCCGAGACGGCGACGTACTTGTATTCGGCGCTGTTCTCTCGCGGCCGAATCGTGACCTGCTGAACGCGTCCGTTGCGCACATCCGTGATGAAGTCGCTGAACGCTACGCTCTGGGGCGGATCACCTTCCGCCACCAAGTTGTAGATCGCAACGAACATCAGGATCAGCAGGACCCAAAGCAATAGGGTTTTGTGGCTCTGCTTCACGAGTACCTCTGAATTCTGCGCGTGCGTTCTGTGGATGCCGACTGCGTAGGGACGCTTTCTTGATAACACGCCCCCTGATCGCCATCAATACGCCACACCGGCCCGCCGCGACTTAGCCGAATGCGCATGTGGTGGCTACGAGTAACGCAGCACGCTGATTGAACCATCTCCGTTTCGCCCCTCTTCAAGCTTTGTCTCCCTCACTTCGTCGCACCGAGCCCCGCCCGCGTTTCTGGTTTGGCAACAAAAGCACGTCCAAGGCTTGATCCAATGTCGCTACCCAGTTGCCCGGCAGACGAACTTCTCCCCCAAGCTCCAGCATACGCTCCAGCGCCACCAGGTGGGTGCGAAGAAGTGAAGTCCCAAGCTCGCGTTCGCACCATGCTTTTAGCACCCAGCGCCGTACCGTCGGAGACACCGCACGTAAGGCCACCGCGTTGGGTTTGCCTTCCCCAGTCACACGCTGACACTCCATGGCAATCAACGCCCGAGCTTCACGCGCTTCGTCCGCCAAAGCACATAAATTGGGCACTAAACGGGCATTTTCTCGCTCAAGCGACGGGAGCAAGTGCTTACGAATGCGCACACGCCCGTACCGCAGATCCTCGTTCGATGGATCGTGGGCCACGGGCGCACCGAGCTCACGCACATACGCATGCACGACCGTGCGACTGCAATCGATGAGGGGTCTGATAACGCCATCCTCGCGCAAGGGTGCGATCCCGGCCAAACCAGGCACGCCGGTGCCCCGCAGCAGGCGCGCGAGCACTGTCTCGGCCTGATCGTCCTGGGTGTGCCCCACTGCCACGCGCTGCGCTGCGTGCTGGTGCGCGCATGCCAACAACGCGTCGTACCGGACGCGGCGAGCCAGGGACTGCCGTGACGCCCCCTCGGGGACCTTCACGCTCAGGGCGATGAACGGCACGTTAAGAGCACCCGCCGCGCGTTCGGCGCAGGCCACGTCAGCGGCAGCGGACGTGCGGAGCCCATGGTCCACGGAAACGGCCAGCAGCGCACAGCCGTGTTCGACCCTGAGCCGGTGCAGGGCGTACAAAAGAGCCGTGGAGTCAGGCCCGCCCGAGCATGCAACCAGCACCTTTGTGGTGCTCTCGAGCAACGCGCGCTCACGCAGAGTCGCCCGGACTTGCGCGAGCAAGCCGGCCGCAGCTAATCCAGCAGCGCTCAGAAGCGTCCGGAAAGCAGCGGTACGTGCACGTTGGTGGCTCGCTGTGGCGCAGCGACGACCCGCGAATCCACCTGATAGGTCGACGCTACGGTGAGTGCGGGTGTCCGTAGATAGGTTCCTCCGCGATTGAACCTAACCAGGCCCGTGCCCGCGTCGTTGGCCACGCGCATATCTGAGGCGTCGCGGCGCGACTTGATCGCAAGCGACCCGACAATGGCGGGAATCACCAACGCGATACCCACAGCCAAGATCGGGATCGTCACGTTGCGATTCGGTGTGCCGCCCTCGAACGCCAGAAGGCCTCCGACAGCGCCGCCTGCAGCCCCGAGCACGGGAAACAACGTCCATGCCCACCACTTGTCATGGAGCTTCAGCAGAGGCGGAAGCAGTAATCCTACTTCCATGCCGATCAGGCCTAAACCGATGGTTCCTTTGAGGTCGCCGTCGACTTCTTCGCCATCGGTCGTCACCCGAGGATTGCCGGTTTGTGCCGAAGCACTGCCAGAATCAAGCATCAATACTGCTGCCAGAGTTGCCGCAGCAACCAAACGAATCATCTGCACGCGCACCGCCCCTCCCGGTTTGTAGCCCGTTCCACATAACATGCGGAGGGCCTTGGCAGCAAGGCAGGTGCCCTGGCTTGACCCCGAAGACGGGCTAACTTATTTAGCGTTCGAAAGTTTCGCGTACGCATATGTCTCGCCAGACCGACATCGATCAGCTCGTCGAAACCGCCGTCTACTTGTACGCCGAGGGGCGCCGCATCACCAAGGCGAGCGGCCGCGCGCTAGGGCTGACCGGTCCCCAAGTGACGGCATTGAAGTTGCTGGAGGGCATCGGCCAGCTCTCGCTCAGCGATCTGTCAGAGCGCATGAGCGCCAAGAACTCGACGATCACCGGCATCGTCGATCGCATGGTCAGTAGCGAGTTGGTCCAGCGACATCGCAGCGAGGAAGATCGCCGCGTGGTGCTGATTGCGCTTACGCCAAAGGGGGAGAACCTAGCGGCCAAGATTCCCGTGACCGCGATGGAGATCTTTGGCAGTGCGCTGCGGTCGTTGAGCGCAAAAGATCGTGCCGATTTGACCGATATCTTGAAGCGGCTGACCGAGCACGTGCGGCAAGAAGTCGAGAGGCTTGGTGAGCAGAGTGCACCCGAGGGCGATCGAACAGCGTGATTTTCGTAAGCCACGCGAGCACAAGCCAAGCGTAATGCCGCACTCGAGCCGCGATGCTTTGAACGGCAGCGAACACCGACAGGAGATGAGCAACATGGAGCAACGCGTCGAGTACAAGAAGATCCTGGTCGCCGTGGAAAGCCATGTCGCGACGTTGACCCTCAACAGTCCGGAGCGGAAGAACGCGCTCGGGCCTGCGATGGTCAACGAGCTATTGTGGGCTCTGGACGACGCCAAAGAAGATGCGAATGTACGCGTGATCGTGCTAACAGGCGCCGGCGCCGCCTTCAGCGCGGGCGCCGATCTGAGCCAAATGGGCGGCGCAAGCGATGGCCCGCAGCTCGCCTCTAAGGGCGATTACGCCGATCTTCTTCTGCGTTTCACCACCCTGGGCAAACCCGTAATCGCGCGTATCCCGGGGCCGGCGATGGGCGGCGGCCTGGGTCTGGTCGCGAGCGCGGATTTTGCCATCGCCTGTGAAAGTGCCGTGCTTGGCACGCCCGAGATCCATCGCGGTTTGTTTGCGATGCAGATCATGGCCGTGCTCGAACGCCTCGTGCCGCGGCGCAAGCTGATCGAGATGATGCTGATAGGCGACAAGCTGAGCGCGGAGAAAGCGCTCGACTTCGGACTGCTTTCACGGGTGGTGGCCGACGCAAAGCTGGATGAAGAGACCGCGGCGCTCGCCACGACGCTGGCTTCGCGCTCGCCCACTGCCATGCGCTTGGGCCTGAACGCATTTCATCATCAGTCTGGCAAACCACTCGCAGAGGCCCTTCCTTACCTGCGCGGGCAGCTCATGCAGATCCTGGGAACGGAAGACGCACGCGAGGGCCTAGGCGCATTCATGCAAAAGCGCGAACCGAAGTGGACCGGCCGCTAGCCTATCGACGGCTAACCTTACGGTGTGTCGATTTCGATGATGCGCACTTCGACGTTTTCGCCACCTCGATAGGTGTCGGGACGCACGTGCCCAAAGATGCGCACCCGTTGGCCCAGGGAGGCCTTCTTGGCCGCCAGCTCAAAGCCAAAGGCACTCATCTGGCGCATACCGACGCGCAGCCCGAGCTTCAGGTGCTCGGTACCCACCACATCTGCACGCGTGAGCTCCGCTTCGATTTCGAACATCGGCTCGGGGTTACCTTCGCCCAAGGGCTCGAGCAGCGAAAGCTCAGAGGCACGTGGCACCTCGTAGCCGCGACCATCGAGACGCGCATCGACCAAAACCTCGCGCGTAGGCTCACCCACCGCTGCGCGCGCGCGCTCCGAACAAGCGCGATTAAAACACGCACGAAGAGCTTCGATGTTCTCGGCGCGAATGGTCAGACCGGCGGCCGCATCGTGACCGCCAAACTTCTCCAGCAAATGCGCACAGGCTGAGATCGCAGAGTACAGCGGAAAACCATCAGGTGCGCGGCCGCTGCCATGGCCCCGCCCATCGTCCATCGCGATCACGAGCGCAGGTAAGCCATAGCGGTCGACGAGGCGCGCTGCACTAATGCCCACCACGCCACGATGGAACGTGTCCGAGGCGATAACCAGACCGTGGGAGCTGCGGGTCATGGCGTCCACCTCGCGGCACGCGCGCTCGGTTACGCCGCGTTCGATGTCCTTGCGCTCGGTGTTAATGCGCTCGATCTGCGCGGCCAAGCTCCGAGCTTCGTCGAGGGTTTTGGCGCGTAGCAGCGCGAGAGTCAGCGCTGGATCCCCTAGACGACCCGCAGCGTTCAGCCTAGGCGTGAGACGAAACGCAACGTCGATCGCGCCGAGCGGCGTGCCTGGGCGTATGCGCGCGATCTCGCAGAGCGCAACCAACCCCGGCCGTGCACGATCTGAGGTGAGCATGGCGAGCCCGGCACGCACGAGCGCGCGGTTGTCGTCGATCAATGGAGCCACATCCGCGATCGTGCCCAGCGCCACGAGATCGAGCCAGCTGCGCAGGTCGAGATCGGCAGAGAGCTCGGCGCGCACCGCGGCACCGATACTGAGCGCCAGGCCCGCGCTACACAGTCCCTTGAACGGAAAGCCGCACTGCGGACGATGTGGATTGAGAAATGCGTGCGCAGGCAACGGCTCGGCAGGCACCAAGTGGTGGTCGACCACGATCA
>JBBSJC010000138.1:0-15796 GCA_038257655.1 Polyangiales bacterium
CGCGAGCAGCTGGCGCGCCGTCACGCCTGGCTTGCGCCTTCCGTTTCCGGCGCGCGCACGGTGCAGCCGCTCGAGGGCGTGACGTTGTTAGAGGTCGCACGGGAATGGCTAGCCGGGCCGGAGCGCAACGCGATCGAACGCCGCTACCTGCTCGACTTGCAAGCGGGTGAACTCATGCGTGAAGAACGCGCGCGACACGACATGGAGATTTCCGTCGGCCCATGTCCGCGTGTCTTACACGTGGCTTTTGGCGAGGTCGAAGCGTTTGGTGCACCACGACGCGTAAGGCTTTTGCAATACACGGTGTCAGCCCGGCCGAGCGCACAACAATGGTCGTCTACGGAGCCTTTTGCGAAGCGACTGGTGCGCCAAGTGGGCGAAGCCTACGCGAGTGCCGTTTCGGTTTGTCCCGCGCTCGTCGAGCCGTTCATGCTCGTTGCGCCGCGCAAGGTCGATGTATCGGGCACGCCCGTGTGGATCGATTCCGATGGCGAGCGCATGCCACTGGCCGAAGAAGCAGCGCAACCGATGTCGGACCTGCTCGAGCAACTCGGCGAAGCTGGGAACATCGTCTGGATTGGCGGACGTCTGGTCGGACTCGCCCAGGGATTGATGCTCAAGCCTGTGAGCTTGCTGCTGCAGCGAGCCGATGGCCCGCATTTGATGCGCGTGAGCTGAGCGCGCGTTGCCAACTTAGGGCAAGCGCGTAACGTTCGAGGTCTTGCCGACGAACACTAGGCAGAGGCTTTATTCATGAGCGACGCTTACTATTCAGACAAAGACCTGCCGCGCTTCGGCGAGATTGGGGAAAACGCCCCTGAGCTCGCCAAGAAGTTCTTCGATTGGTACGCCGCAGTCTTTGCCGAAGGTGCCCTGAGCGCCCGCGAGAAGTCGCTTATTGCCCTGGCTGTCGCCCACGCCGTGCAATGCCCGTATTGCATCGACGCTTACTCCAAAGATGCGCTGGAAAAGGGCGCCGATCTCGATCAGATGACCGAGGCCTTACACGTCACGGCGGCCATTCGCGGCGGCGCTTCACTCGTGCACGGCGTGCAAATGCGCAACCACGTGCACAAAGTTGCCATGTGATATGCGCTCTTCGCACGCAGTACACCTACCGACCTTGAAAGCACGCGGGGCGGAGCTCTCGTCGGCCCACGCCCAGACAGAGCGCATCAATCGCGTGCCCCTGGCCAGCGAGTTTGACGAACGCCTTGAGGCGCATGGCGTATCGCCGCTGCACGCCACCGGCATCGACACGCTGCAGATCAACGTCGGTAAGCTGTGCAATCAAGTCTGTAAGCATTGTCACGTCGACGCCGGCCCCGATCGTACCGAGGTCATGACGCGCGAGACGATGCAGCTGTGCCTCGATGTCCTCGCCAAAAGCGCGATCCAGACGGTGGATATCACCGGTGGCGCCCCCGAGCTCAACCCGAACTTTCGCTGGTTCGTCACGCAGGCGCGCGCGCTCGGTCGGCACGTGATCGATCGCTGTAACCTTACTATCATCGAGACTGGCGCTCACCGTGATCTGCCGCAGTTCTTCGCGCAAAATGGCGTGGAGCTTGTGTGCTCGCTGCCGCATTACCGTGCGCTAAGCACCGACCGTCAGCGCGGAGATGGCGTGTTTGAGCGTTCGATAAGCGCACTCAAGCGGCTCAACGCCGTAGGGTATGCTCAGCCTGGCTCAGGCTTACGCTTGGTGCTCGTCACCAACCCCGTCGGCGCGTTTTTGCCTGCGGCCCAAGCCTCGCTCGAAACCGAGTGGAAGCGCGAAATGCAGCGCCTCTACGACGTGCAGTTCGATGGGCTGTTCTGCATCACAAACATGCCGATCAGTCGCTATCTCGAATGGCTCGACGAGACAGACAACCTCGACTCGTACATGCAGACGCTGCTCAATGCCTTCAATCCCGGGGCAGTGAGCGGCGTGATGTGTCGACAGATGATCTCGGTCGCTTGGGATGGCCAGCTCTTTGACTGTGACTTTAATCAAATGCTGGAGCTCGGACTTGGCGCGAGCATGCCCCAACACATCCGCGACTTTGACTTTGCCAAGTTACAGACGCGTAGCATCGCGACCGGACGCCACTGCTTTGG
This sequence comes from Polyangiales bacterium, assembly GCA_038257655.1. Lineage (GTDB taxonomy): Bacteria > Myxococcota_A > Polyangia > Polyangiales > DASUME01 > DASUME01. Next base: position 2,104 of record JBBSJC010000138.1, read on the forward strand.
CTGCACGGCCGGGGCGGGCTCGTCCTGCGGCGGCGTGACCACCTAGCAGGTCACGTTCAGGTTACCTTCACGGGCCTGTCCTCGACTTGACTCGTTCGATGAACGTCGTTAGTTCACGGACCATGGCGCAGTCGAACGTTCGCATATTGGTCGCAAAGCCAGGTCTCGATGGTCATGATCGGGGCGCCAAAGTGGTTGCGCGAGCCTTACGCGATGCGGGCTTCGAGGTCATCTACACCGGTCTTCATCAGACGCCGGAGATGATCGCAGCGGCGGCCGTGCAAGAGGATGTGGACTGCGTGGGGCTCTCGATTATGTCGGGGGCCCACAACGTTCTGTTCCCCGCGGTAATGGACGCGCTACGTGCGCGCGGCGCGGGCGATATGGTGGTGTTCGGCGGCGGTATCGTGCCCGACGAAGACGTAGTGCGACTCAAAGCGCTCGGCGTACAAGCAATCTTTTCGCCGGGCACGCCGCTCAGCGCGATCATCGACTGGGTACGCGACAACGTGAAGCCACCCCAATCGTAAGCGTAAGGTTCGCGCCTCGCGTTAGTGCCACGCGCTTACTTGATCACAGTCGCTTCGATTTCGACGTGTCCCGCGCGCTGCATGTCGAGCTTGTCGGCAGCAGCGCGCGACAGATCGAGGATGCGTCTGCGTTGACCAAACGGGCCGCGGTCGTTGACCCGAACCACCACGCTTTGTCCGGTATCCACGCGCGTGACGCGCAGTCGTGTGCCAAAAGGTAAGGTTCGGCTGGCGGCCGTATACTCGCGCGGATTGTAGCGCTCCCCGTTTGAGGTGCGGTTCCCAGCGAGCGAGCTTGCGTAGTAGCTTGCTTCGCCGCGCAGCACGTCTCCAACATGTTCGCCGCCACTGGACTCATGACTGCGCACGTGCTGTGCGCTCGCCGGACAGCAGGCATTCCCGAGGCCGCCGAGCACGATCACGATCAGCGGTCCTAGCCATACCGTCATACCATCCTCACGTGCCACAAACCTTACTTAGTGGCGGCCGAGCTCGGTACGGGCATGCCGTGACCGGGCGCAATCAGCATGCTGTGAAACGCGTCGTATTGAAAGCGTGAGCTGTGCTCCAGATTATGGCAGCCCTTGCAGGTTGCTTCGTTCGTGTCGCGCTGTACGAGACCTGCTTTCTTCGGGTCTGCGTTATGTAGGCTAGAAGGCCCGTGGCAGCTCTCGCACCCCACATCCTTGAGCTGCTCTACATGGGTCACGGTGCTACCACCGGGCTGGTTGTAGCCCGTCACATGGCAACCCACGCAGGCGAGGCTGAACTCTTTGTTTACCTTTTCGAGCGTCGCGTAGGCATGGCCGTGTTTGGTGCCGCGCCACCAAGCGTGAGCTGCGGCGTGACAGCCTTTGCAGCTCTCTGAGCCCACGTAGCTGGCAGTACCTAGAGGAGCAGGGACGGGCACGCGGTCTTTCAACGCCTCGCGATTGTGCTGGTTGATGCGTTTATCGAAAGCGTCCATGCGCGCAGCAATCTGCTTGTTGCCTTCAATCTCAGGCGCGAGATCGACGATCGAGGCAGAAAGCCAACGACCGTCGTAAGAGGTTTGTGCTTGCTCGCTAAGCTCTGATTTCATAGCCGCGAGCCGCGAACGTTGCTCGGCGAGATCCTCAGGTTTGGTGCGCGCATCCTTTGCCCACTCTGCAATGCGCACCTCAAGATCCTTGATACGTTTGGAAGACTCAGCGCGCGCAGCTTGGTAAGTCCACTCGCTCGCGTCACGGAATGGGGTGGTTCCCTTGGTCGCGAGATTTAAGGTAAGCACACGCTGTCCCTGCCTACCTGCGTGGAGCAGGGTCGCGCCGTGATGTTTTGAAGGTGGCAGCGGCTCCTCTAGATCGAGACCACCCATCACCACAAAGTCTGCTCCTGCGCTCGCAACCTCACGGGCGGCGCGTCGATCGCCGGATACGAGCGCTACCACCAGCTGTGCGCCTTGCTTACGCAAGTCCGTCACCGTGCGCTTCGCAATGCCGCGGATGTCGAGGTCAAGCTTGAGCGCGCCATCGATTGCAGCGCTCGGTGCGATCACCCCGAATACGCCGACCTTGTGTGGACCGGCCTGTAGGATGCGGGCTTTGGTAAGTCCGTGGTCGCCGTCTTCCTTACTGACCAGGTTCTCCACGAGCCAAGGAAACTTGGAGCGTTTGGCGAGCTCCTGCTGCGCCTCAGGCCCCATCCCAAAGTCGAGGGCGCCGGGCGTCACCGCTGCCATGCCGATGCTGTTCCAGCTGTCGATCAACGTCTGCGCGCGCCACAGCTCTTCAGTTCGAGCGCTGGCCGCGTCGTCACCATGCACGGTCGTGCCGAAGGTAAGGTCACCGGCAGCGAGCACGAGCAGCGGGATGCCCTCAGCGCGCGCCTTGGCCACGGTGGCAGCGAGCTTGTCGACGCCGCCAAGCGGGCGCTGTTGGCAGCCACAGGGCTCGAGATAACCGCGCGGGTCCGTGAGCAGCATCAGGCGTAGGTCAGGCTTGGGACGGGCGACAGGCGGCGCCGAGGCCGGTGCAGATGCGGTCGACGGCTCGCCGCAGCGGAAGCCGAGTAGGACGAGGCAGAGCGCGGTTGCGAGGATGGCCAGGGTGCCGTGTCGTACGTGGGACATCACCACCACGTGTTACCGCGTGGGGTGACGGCGGGCTAGTGGGGCCGTGTACATTGCTGGCCACCCGGCTCGCAGCACAGTGCTCGACCATTGGCTCGGGCGCTGTCAGCTCCAGCGCACCGAAAACACGCCACGCGTGGGCAGCACTTCGGTAAGCTCCACGGTCTCGACGCGGCGTCGGCGCCCGTCCACATTCCCACGTGCGCCTACGCGCCGCGCTGGGCGCAATGGAGTTACTCGCAACACCGTAGGGGGGCTCGCTCGCTCAATCGTTCGGCACTTGGTATGAGTGGCAACATCCGCGCATCGTTCAATAAGCTTGGGGCCGCTAAGCGCACTGGTCTGGGGCCTAGAGGCGCGTTCGTCGTCGGAAGCCCACGTATAGGACCGCGAGCAAGGCCAAGGACCACAACCGAGATGGTGCTCGCGACCGTGGAACGGCGACGCCGCAGGTAGTGCCTAGCCCACTCTGAGGCGGGACCGTGGTGCTGTCGCTCCCGAGGTTTGACTCCTCGTCCACCTCGGTGTGCTCACCGGCAGGGGCTTCTTCAACCAGGGGTGGAATGCTTGTCGGCTCTTCTATAAGAGCACGCAGCCAGGCGTCCACTTCTGGATGCAGAAGGGTAGTAAGGTACGTGCGGCCGGCGCAAGGCGCGGCCGCGCCTTCGGTGGACACGGACGAAACTAGGCCCACCCACCGACTATCCTGCGTAAGTGCGGGACCCCCTGAGTCTCCCAGACAGGCTCCATCTCCCTCGAGCTCAAGCACGCCTGTCTCACGGTCCCACCCTATGATGACGCTGTCGCCCGATAGCTTTTCACCTGCGCGCCCGGTCTCGACCGAGGAGACACCAAAGCCCACAAGCTCGAGCGTGGTCTGAGCGTTAGGAGCGAAGGAATAGGCAGGTGCGTAGGTTTGGAGCGAAGGGGGAGCATCGTCCGCTAGCAGGACCGCGACGACGTCGAGCCCCTGCTGTGAGCGTTCCCAGAGCGTAAGGGCTTTTGCGGAGGGCGGACCGCTGATAGCGGTGACCGGAAGGAGCTCGAGAGTGTCGGTGGTCGCGCCTACTCCGACTCGAAACCCAGCAGGTTCAAACAAGGTCGTGGACAGGCCGTTGTGGACCATAGCGCAATGTGCCGCAGTAAGCACAACCCGTGGCGCCACCAGCGCTCCGGTGCAGCGCTCGGGACTGAGCGAGTGGGAGAGGTGAAGTACCCCGTTCCGTCGCGACGCGCCTCTGCCGTGAATGATGGCCGCGCTGTGACCCTCCAGCGAGTCGTCATTCTCTGTTGGTTCCGAGGCGACAATGCAGCCAGCGAACAGCAGCGAGCAGAGGGGGATGCTGCGAATCATGAGGAGAGTAAGGTGGCACGTCCACGTGCTGGCGCCAACGGTCTCGATGAAAGCACAATCCGGTTGCGGTATTTTCCGGATTATCTCGACTGAGCATTGACCTTACAGCGTCAATCGCGTAACTCCGCCAAGTCTTTTAGCGAACACCCCCCCCTTGTGGCGCGCGCACCGGTGCGCTGTGGCCCGCAAGTTCACTTGGAGAAACGTATGTCCGAGCAAACGGGCTGCCGCAAAAGCGGTAGGTGCCAGCTTGTGCTCCGTGCACGCGCGCTGTTCTTACTATTGAGCTCGAGCGCCGTTTTGGCTGGATGCGACCACACTCCTCGCCCTGATCCCGTGACGATTGACCGGGTGGAAATTGCTGCGGCCAAGCTCACGCTCGGGTTTGCCAGAGGCACGCTGCGCAGCGATGTACAGACCGACGCATTCGCGATCAGTCGTCATCCCACTACGCGTGCGGAATACGAGACGTGCGTCGAAGGTGGCGTTTGCCAAGAAGTGAGCTGCCTGGCGCGGGCGCCTGCCTTTGTGACAGCGGGCGAGCTGCCGGTGGACTGCGTGAGCCCGGACGATGCGCGTCGCTTCTGCACGTGGGTCGGAGGTTCGCTACCCTCGTTGCCGCAGTGGTTCCTTGCTGCGCGTGGTTCGGCGCCACGAAGGTTCGCATGGGGTGACACTTCCCCTACGTGCGCCCAGCATCCGCTGGCGGGAATTGCCCTTTCGTCCCTATCAGGAGTTTCCGATGCACGCTTCGGTCGCGGGGTGCAGCGCTGCGGCGTTCCTGTGGCGGCACTGACAGTGGGCCAGCATGCGGACGTTCGTGCTGAGGGCGGCATGGAAGACGTGCTGCTGACGCCTACCGAGTTGGTTCGCGGCTTTGCGGCGAGTCCATTCGGCGCTTGTCGAGACGAGAACGCCGGAGGGTGCGTCGTCTACGGACTCGAAGCAGGTGCCATCGACGGGCTCTCCGAGGTCGAGGCCCGCGGCGCATCCGGCTACGGAGTTGGCTTTCGTTGTGTGTGGGAGAACTGACCGTGTCGAAAGCATTCAAGACAACCTGTTGGATAGCAGTCGTCGCATTCACAGCTGGCTGCGAGGCAGGGGCCAATGGAAACGCCGTCCTGGCGTCCAAACCTGACCCGGTCCTGGCGAGCAAGACCGACGCGCTGTTGGCGGCACCACCCGGTGCGAAGTATTGGCCGATGCCAGCCTCCACCGATCAAGGTGGCAGGGTCAATGTGACCTGGGACGGTACCGTCGCGGAGTTGCTCGCGGCGGACGCTCTGGCGAGCTGCTGGAGTGGCATTCCCGAGGAAGTTCGGAAGCCAACCGACAACAGCTACGGTTCATCGTTCATCCGTGGAAACGGCTTCGGAGATCCAGTTATCTCGGAGCTGCTTACGAAGATGGATGCTGCGGTCTGCGAAGAACATCGTATCCGCTCGTCAACGTGGTTCACGAGACCTGCATACGAGATCTTCGACGGCTGGATAGCCGCACGCAAGGACCCTGCCTGCAGTGTCAACGCCACCACCGGCGGTGAGTGGACTCTCGACCTTTCCGAGGAGCGCCAGTCGCTCTCAAGCACTGCAAGCAATCTCCCTACCGCCATACCGTTGGCATCACGACGCGAAGCGCAGGCGGAGCTTGCTTATGGCGACTTATATCTATGCATGACGCAGAGGTTGGTCGAACATACCCAGTCTTCTTTTGTGTTCGATGCATCAGCCGAGGACGTGCTGCGCCTGTACGATCTCGCTCGCAATCGAGCTCTGCTCAGCGTGTTTCAGTATTCTTTGCTGGCCAAAGTGTTCGCGATGCCTCAATCGACGATGTCTGGCCTAAGTCAGACTGGGTATGGCACCGTGGCCGCTTTGAAGGCCTGGGCTAACGGTCAGAGCGAGATACAGCAAGCAGGGGCAGGCGCGGATTTGGCCCTTTCAGTAGATCTGCTCTCAAGCCTGACCGAGAAGCAAGTATCGCTGCTGCGGAGAGACGCTTCGCGACAAGCAAAAGCCCGCGGAGTTGAAGCGCAGAGCAACATCTTACAGACGTTATATGGGGATGCGGCGCCCGATGTTTCTCGCGTCACGCAAGATCTGTCAGCTCCTGAAGTAGGTATCCTACTTGGATTGGCACGCAGTGCAGATGCGCTCGATCTGTTCCTGACCGCAGGTGGCGCGCGTGCGCGCGTCTTAGTTGACCGCACGCGTGCAGCCGACTCGCTGCTTCGCGCTGCAGAAGGGCAGCTTCGCCTTCAGCGCTGTCCCGAGGGCGACGCTGCATGCTCAACGGTGTCCGCATCCCAGTCGCCGGATGAGTATGAGTTGTTCACTCAGTTTGGGATAGACCGAAGGCATGCGCTGACGCTGGTCGATGCACTCACGGAGGCGCTCCTAGGTCCGCCGCCGAGCGACTCCGAGGAGGGCTATCCGCAGGCCGTCGCGAACGCTCCTGCCGGTGTAGGAAAACTCGTGAAGCTCGTGGGGGCCTGGGGTGAGACGTGCGGTTTGTTTGATACAGGAGTCGTTGGCTGCTGGGGCAACGGCGGCTTAGAAGTACCTGCCGACGGAGGCTTGGACTGTTCGGGCGTCGGGTGCACCTCGCCGTCTCGCTGGGTACGTAAGGCGGGCGCGACTCTCCTTACGGACGTGACTGACCTTTCTTCTGCCGCAGGAAATGTTGCGTGCGCTCTGACTAAGGCCGGTGAGGTGTACTGCTGGGGAATCTGGCAGATGCGTGGCGGTGGGAGCGCTATTTCCGCGGTTAAGGAAGCGACTCCTGTGCTCGGCCTTCCCGCTGCCGCTGCGGATCCAGTCAGGCATCTGGCCGCAGGCGCGGTCAGCGGATGCGTCGTGACCACTTCTGGACGTCTCTTCTGCTGGGGATACGGCTCGACGGGCGTACTTGGAGACGGCACCCGCGGCGGCAGTTGTACCGTCAATGCAGAGTGCGGCCCACGCGGTGGCTGTGTGAACAACACGTGCCAACAGTCCATTGCGTACACCGCCGTTGAGAGCCCGTTGCAGGGAGTGCGTCAGGTTGCGATCGGGAGCGACCACGCGTGCGCGTTGCTGTCCACCGGTGGGCTGCGCTGCTGGGGAACCGATCGCTACGGAGTGATCGGCGCGGTGCCAGCAAGCGGCGTGCAATGCGGCCAGGGACCCTGCTTCACATTGCCTACTGCGATTCCCATTTCCTCTGCAATGGGCACTCTGGTCTCGGTCGCAGTTAACTCTGTGTCCACGTGCGTGCTCAATTCCGCCGGCCAAACCTTCTGCTGGGGCCTGACGAACTTCGTGGGGCGCCCGACTTCAAGCGATGGCTCCTGCGGCGCAACAGCGTGTGTTCGTACACCGCAGCGCGTGCAGGTCGGCACACAGCCCCTGCAGGACGTGGTCGCGCTCAGTGGTGGAGGCAATCACATGTGCGCGGAGGCCCGCGGCGGTGCGGTTTACTGCTGGGGCACCAATGCAGATGGTCAGTTGGGTACCGGTACGACCACTTACGCCTCTTCGGCGGTCGCTGTAACGGCTGGACCTGTCACCGGCGTAGCTGCCGGCAACTCGCACACCTGCGCACTGGCATGGCCGAGCGGTGCCGCGTGCTGGGGCCGCAACACCAACGGACAGCTCGGGAATGGAACCACCACGGGCTCGACCACCGCAGTCAACGCGGTGCTGCCGAGCGACGCACCCTCCTATCCGATCGAGAACCTGACACCGTTAGCACGCGTCGGTCGGGTGCTCGCAAGCGCGCGTCCATCCTTTCATCTGCTTGGCGCTGCGCTCGTCCAGGATGGAAGCGGCGCGCGCGTCCATCTCGATTCCAACTTTCAGCTCGTGACACTCGATAGCCACGAGCTGCAAGCAGGAGCGACCCTGCGACACATCCCGGCGCGGGAGCTCGACGCGCGGGCACCCGCCCACGGTCAGGGTTTTCTCTACCGGCGGTTTGTTGTCTCCGCACCCGCCAGTGACGGCTGGGGCGCCAATGCCTTCGAGTGGGGGTCGGTACCCACACTCGCACTAGCTCGCGAAAGCATCCTCCAAGCAGCTCCGTCCGCCGGTCAGTTCTATGCCGGAGCGGCCTCCGCTCTGGGCCTCATCGACCAGAGCATTGGTGTGCGAACCAGCGTGCTGCGCAAGAAGGTTGAGGTACGTGACGCCGTGTCCCGGGTGTGCAGTGGCGAGGGGGTGGTTCTAATACCTGACCTTCCTCCGCCTAACTTGCCAGCAGATCAGATCAACGGAGTCTGCCGAGAGGTCGTGCCTGTGCAGGGCGGGGCACGCACGGCATACGAGCTTAGTATGGTCACATCCGAGGAAGACAACGTGGAGACCGTTGCCTTTGGCGCGCGCGTCAGTCAGGCACTCAAGAAAGCCCTCCGTCCCGATGAAGCCGTACTGGGGTCATCCAACAGCGATCTGATGGCGACAGCGACCGCCCCCCTGAGCACGCGCGTGGCTGCTGACGGTCGTGAGCTGCGCACGGCGTCCCTCGTGCTCCAAAGCCCGGCGAGTGTTTTCTTGGAAATGCCTGCCTCACCCCGAGAAAATGGCGCCTTTCAAGTGCTGTTCGACGGGAGCCTGCGCGAGTTAGGCCCGTCGACAGATTTTCTCGTGCTCGATGGTGCGATCTCGACACGCGGTGGTGCGCTCAACGCGCTTGCCGTCGAGTCGGTTGAGGTGCACCCGACCAACTGGTCCATGCCACGTTACGATGCCTATGGCCTGCCTATCGACTGGGTACCTTCGGCGGATCCGTCGTTGCTCGGAAGTAACGGGGAGGAACCGTATCAGTACTTCCTGCGCTTGGCCGAGAAGACCGCGCGCGAGGCCACCAAGGCGATTGAGGATGCAGCGGAGACCACGCGTCAGGAGGAGACCGATGCGCAGACGCTTGCGGCAGCTCAGCAAAAAGGCGCGCAGCTCCGTGAACAGGAAAGTACGCTGCTGTGCGGTAAGGCCCCGTGCGAACCCGTCGAGTGGACAACTGCGCCTCCTGTCGCTGACATTGACCCCGGGTGCGGCTCGCTCAAGCTCCCCGTTCTGATGGTGGGTGCAGACGGCATTCTGACCCTCAACCTGGCCATCACGCTGTGCGAGTCGAGGGTTGCTGCGCTAGCGGGTATGCTGAGTGAATCCATTCGCCTGCCGACCCTGGTGTGGAATCAACGCGATCGCCAAGTGCCTGCGTTTGACGGTCTGGAAGGTACCGAGCTAGGTAAGGAGCTCCTTGCATCCTGGACCGGCTTACGGCGGCTGCGCGATGCTTATCAGACGGCACTAGCGGGGATTCGCACAGCTTCTGCAAACGTCACAGCGGCGCGTGCGGAGCACACTGCTGCGCTTGATGAAATATCGGTTCAGAAGCTGAACGCGACCCTACAGAACCTGACTCTTGCCCAACAGAAGCAGGCTCTCATCACGCAAGCGACTGGACTACGATCGCGGCTCGAGTTGGTGACCGCTACCCTCGATCGGGTCTGCTCCGAGAATGGCTTCAACGCCGCCGTGAGTGCCGGTTACTCGTTCTCCCATGCTCACAGCTCGTCCAGAAAGTACTACGAGCAAGAGACCGTGGTTGAGGAATGCACTGAGTGGAACCTCGCGGGGCCTCGACCGCTCTGCGAGGAGAGAAAGGCTGTAACCCATCCGCCAGGCTCCTGGAGTTTCTCGACTAAGTACGATGAGGGAGCTCGCAGTTGGAGCAAAGGCCCGCTGTTGGCGTGGGACGAGCGCTGCGCGGACCTCGAAGAGCAGCTTGTTGCTGCGCAGGCGGAAGCGAATGGCGAGACGCTTTCCGAGCTGGATCGAATCGCAAAAGAGATTGGCGAGCTCGGGGATGGAAGCGGTGCAGACCTTGCGGCGGGCGTAAAGGCCGCCACGTCGCGCGCCCTGGCTGCGCAGAAGCGCACGGGAGCAGCGGAGGCCGCAGCTCACCTTTCTCATATCACTGCGCTCGGCACGGTTCAGGAAGCGCGCGCAGCACTTCTTGCAAATGTCCACGAGATCGAGCTTTCGCGCCGTAAGCTTGAGCTTGCAACGGAGCGTTACAAGCTGGATCAGGCGCTGGCCGAGGCTGAGGTCGGCGTTCGTCAAAGGTTGCGCCGTCGCTACCAGGGCTTCGCGCACTGGCGGGCTGAGGCCATGGCGGAAAGCGCACGCAGGACGGCCGTCGCCGCACGGCGTGCCATCGAATCTCGCTTTGTCGTCGATCTTTCCAAGCTAGGCAGTGAGGAGCCCTTCGTGGCGCCGCCTGCAGTCTGGGCGGACGACGTGTACGACCGCGATCTCAAACCGCCTGCTGCCGTGGGCGTGACCCTGTCCAAAGGGGGGGGGGCGGAGCAGCAGTATAACAACAAGCTACTTGACTACGTCGGCAACCTGGAACTGTTCGTGTCCGGTTATTCAGTCGAGCGGCCGACGTCAGCGGCACGCTCGGATGCTGAGGTGATGACGCTGGTAGCGCCGACACGAGTTGACGCGTTCGACGCTGCCGGAGATAGTTATCCACTTGTCGATTCTGGTTCACTGGGATGGAAGTTCTGGTGTGAGCAGACGGGCGAGTACGTGGCCAATCCAGCGGGAATGCTATTCGGAGACCTCGACGAATCGCTCTTGCAGACGATGTGCGACGGGTTGCCGCCTACTCGCGCCGTGCTGACATTCTGGATGGATCCGTGGGGACGCGTTGGAGGCAATGCGTTCTCGGCCCCTTTCGAAAGTCGCCACAATGCGCGCTGGCAGCGCTTTGCGCTAAATCTCGTAGGCACCGGGGTGCGCGAGTGCGAGTACGCCCGTGATCCAGAACAGTGCTACGCGGAGCCCTTTCTGCGATACAGCGTGCGGCACGTCGGGCCCGCCTGGGTCACGGCGCACGACCTCGGCTGGCATGCGCTCGAGATACCGTCTGCAGTCGTGGAGGACGGTAAGGCCCTTGCGATCGAGGAGTGGCTCGATCCGGTGTCGCGCGGCTGGAATGTGGGCGAGGTCCAAGCCGTCGCGCGCACCGAGTTCGCTGGCCGCCCGCTTGGTGGTTTGTACGAGCTTGACCTGAAGCTGACACCCGACGTGCGTCTGTCCCGCATCGAGCGGATCCAGCTCCTCACGTCGGTAGACTACTGGGTTCGCCAGAACTGATCGCGGAAGGTGCAGGGCATGAAGCGCTTTCACAACTCCGGGCCATTTCTCGCGGCCCTTACTGTCTCGCTCTACTTCCAGGTGGCGCTTGTACCGAGCATTGTGCTGGCGCAGCCCCTTCCCGACGAGGACGTCCCGTGGGAACACGGTATAGAGTCACCGCCCCTTGTCGGCTCCCTTCCCACCGAGTCAGCGGCGACAGGTAGTGACGAGCTTCCCGGTGGCGAGCTTCCCGGTGTAAGCGATACGGAGCGCGTCTTTGCATCCTTACCCACCGGTGGCGCGCCAGTAAGTGGGAACTCTGTCGCACTGCCGTCCGGAGCTGCGACTACCATGGGAATGGGCGAGAGCTTTTCTGCCCAGCTCTCGACGGGCACAGCTGCCATGAGCCTTCCCTTTTCACTCCCTAGCGCACGGGGACGTGTGCAGCCCTCGCTAGCGCTTTCCTACAGCTCGGGAGGTGGGTTCGGGCTGGCAGGTGTTGGTTGGTCAGTTGGAACGGCGGCGATCTCGCGTCAGACAGATCGCGGGATCCCGAGTTATGACGACCGCGCCGACTATCATCCGGAGCAAGATCGATTTCTGCTCGGTGGCATCGAGCTCGTTCCGATCTGCACGGTGCGGGCCAGTGCTTGCGATGGCGCCTTAGCCGGCGAGCGCATGCCCGTGTGGGCCAACGACTGGCAGTACTTTCGGCCTCGTCTCGAGGGCACGTTCATCCGCGTGTTCTGGTCACCCGATCACCGCACGTGGCGCGTGCAGACCAAAGACGGAACGAACATGGAGCTTGGCGTGCCGCTCGACGGTACGCGCTACACGGGCGCGCTCGAGCGCAACCCGGAGCAGCCCGGTGAAATTTATCGCTGGTACTTGGTGCGCGAATACGACAGCCAGGGCGGTGCCAACGACCCGGCTGGCCCAGCTCCCGTCAACGTGATCGTCTTTCGCTACTTCCAAGATGAAGGCGTCGCCTACCTCAGCGACATCTACGACACGTCACCAGCAGCCGACCCGACGACCACGGATTTGACACGCTTTGCGCATCACACGCGGCTTCGCTACGAGCCGCGCCCAGACCGCACCACAAGCTATCGTGCGGGCTTTCACTTGGCTTACGGTCTGCGTCTTGCTGGCGTCGACGTCACGAGCAAGTCGTTTGACGGCGCCAATGTCACGACGGCACCGCGTCAGCTCGTGCGTCGCTATCATCTTGACTATGAGTCCGATCAGCATCGCTCGTTGCTCGAGACAGTACAGCCAGAGGGACGCTGTTCTGCTGCGGTCCCCGAGGACGCACTGGGCGAGCTACCGCGCACCAGCTGTCCACGCTTACCTGCGGTTAGGTTCGAGTATCAGCACGTAACGAGCGGCGCAGAACCCGTACGCGACAGCGCGGGCTACGCGTTCGAGCCTTTCGCCACGACGGTCGCGGCGCTCGATAACAGTCCGCCGCACTCGCTCGACGAGCCGGAGGTGGCGCTCGTCGATGCGAACCTCGATGGTCTGCCCGACGTGCTCGCCACCAAGCCATCGGTCTATCAGGGGCGTCACGCTCTATTTCACAACGGCAGCGATGGCGTGCTTGGGTTTACAGACCACGTCGATGTGCCCGTCGAACGACTCAACGGTGTGACAGCCGGTGTGCTGCGCCTGAGCAACATCAACGTGGCGCCGCTCGACCTCGATGCCGATGGCTCCCTGGACCTCGTGCACATGCCCTTCATGAAGCGCTACGAGGTGTTCTCACTAGAACGCGGAGATCGCCCGCGCTGGTTGGGTCGTCAGGTTTCTACGGCAAACGAGCAGGACCCTAAGATCAACTTCGCACGCGACGCTCGCGACACGCGTGTGGTCGATGTGAACGGTGACGGTCTCGTCGATATTGTCTACACCTCACCGACTGAAGTTCAGACGTTCTTTGCCTTGGGCCGCGATCCGGGGGGTGACGGACGCTTCGGCCAGGCTACGCATACGGGGCCCGAGAGCGCGCAGCTCACGACCGAGCCCGTGCGCAGCTGCGCTCCCTGGAGCGCGCAGTCCATTCGTTTCTCGAGCCCGGACGTCCATTTGGCGGACATGAACGGCGATGGCTTGGCGGACCTCGTGCGGGTCCGAAACCGTCAGATTCTATACTGGCCTGGCCGCGGCAACGGGATGTGGGGCACCGGAAACAGGGACACCTGTCGCGCCGGTGACTTCGGCGAAGGGAGGCACATCCGAATGGTGAACGCGCCCAACCTTGGTGTGGTGGCGCCCGGGCGGATGATGCTCGCCGATCTGAACGGCGACGGCTTGGCCGACATGATTGAGTTGCGCGCGCGTGCCGTCGACGTGTTTCTGAATGACAACGGCGAAGGCTTCACGAAACGCTTCACCTTAGACAAAACCCCGTTCCTGCCCAATCACGCTTCTTATGTCCAGCTCAGCGACATCGATGGCTCCGGCACGCCGGACCTGGTGTGGGGCAAGGCGGGAGCGTACGAGTACATCGATCTCACAGGAGGCGTGACGCCGCATCTCCTGGTTCGTACCCACAATGGTCTGGGCCGGACGA
>JBBSJC010000139.1:0-15713 GCA_038257655.1 Polyangiales bacterium
GCAGCGCGTTCTTCGGGCTGGCCCTCGTGATGTTTGCGCTGGGCGTGTTCTTGGAGATGCGCGTAGCGTTCTGGGTGACGCTCGGCATTCCGATCAGCATCATCGGTTCGCTGCTGTTTCTGCCGTCGTTCGACGTGTCGATCAACATGATCTCCATGTTCGCATTCATCGTCACGCTCGGGCTCGTGGTCGACGACGCGATCATCGTCGGCGAAGCCATTTTTCACCGCCGGCAGCAGGGCGAAGATTTCGTCAGCGCAGCCGTGTCGGGCGTGCGCGAGGTGGCCTCGCCCGTGGTCTTCTCCGTGCTGACTACGTGCGTGGCATTTGCACCCATGCTGTTCATCCCTGGGGCGTGGGGGAAATTTTTCCGCATCATCCCGGTGGTGGTGATCACGGTATTGACGTTGAGCCTGTTCGAGGCCCTGTTCATCTTGCCTGCCCACTTGGCACACGCCAAGCCGCCCTCCCAACGCGGCGTGCTCGGCTTCATCCATCGCTACCAGTCGCGCTTCGTCGTGTGGTTCGACGAGTCGATCAACAAGCTCTACCGCCCGTTGGTGGAGGCCGCGGTGCGCCGACGCTACTTGTCGCTTTCGATCGGCATCGCTTCTCTGATGGCCGTGGTCGGCCTCGCGATGGGCGATCACATCGGCTTCGCATTCAACCCACAAGTCGACAGCGCCTGGATCACGGCCTCGCTGCGCATGCCCTTCGGCACCCCGCGTGAAGCAACTGTGCGCGCCCAAGAGCAGATCGAAGAAGCACTGCGCGCTGCGCTCGCGAGCTACGGACCACCAGATGCGCATCAGCGCGGTGTACGCACCCAGATCGGACGCATCAGCAATCCTTTCGGCTCCGACGAAGTGGGCAGCCATCTCGCGACCGTTCGGGTGGCGCTGCGCGAAGGCAACGACCGCCCCTTCACGACCACCCAGCTCGCCGATCGCTGGCGTGCCAACGTGGGGGAAATTCCCGGCCTCGATTCGCTGCACTTTCGTCATCAGACGGGGTCAGGCGGAGAAGACAGCCCGATCGGGGTGCAGCTCAGTCATCCCGATCCCGAGCAGCTCGAGCGGGCTGCCCAGCTCGTGGCGGCCCGGCTCGCGCAGTTCGAAAACGTCAAAGACGTCGACGACGGGGTGCCCAGCAAACGACCACAGCTGAGCTTTCGTCTCACCGACGAGGGTAAGGCGCTCGGGCTCACCGAGGAGAGCCTGGCAGGCCAGGTGAGCGCGGCCTTCTTGGGCGCCGAGGCGCTGCGTCAGCAGCGTGGCGACAACGAGATCCGCGTGATCGTGCGTCGACCGGCCAGCGAACGAACGTCGCTGCACGACATCGAGCGCATGATCTTGTCGCTGCCCGGCGGCGGCGAGATTCCGCTCGCGCGCGCGGCCGAAGTGATACGCACGCCCGCGCCCAGCCAAATCTCTCGCGTCGATGGGCGCCGCGTGCTGCGCGTGGGCGCCGATGCTTCGCCCGCGACGCGTATCGAGCCCATTCAAACGGCGCTTCGCGAGCAGGTGATTGCCGAGGTGAAAGGCGAGATCGAGGGGCTTACCCACTCGTTTGGCGGATCGCAGCGCGACCGCGACGATGCCATGGGCAGCTTGGGGCGCGGCTTCGTACTCGCCCTGTTCGTGATGATGGCGCTGCTCGCGGTAGCGCTCCAGAGCTACGTCGAGTGGATGGTAGTGATGAGCGCGGTGCCGTTCGGAATCGTCGGCGCCGTGCTCGGGCATCTGTTCTTCGGCTACGACTTCAGCATCATGAGCTTCATGGGCATGGTCGCCCTTTCGGGTGTGATCGTGAACGACTCGCTCGTGCTCTCGGTCACCATCCGCTCGCTCCGAGAAGAAGGAATGCCGCTGTTCGAAGCGGTTTGTCAGGCGGGGCAACGGCGCTTTCGTCCGATTTTGCTCACGTCGCTCACCACGTTCTTCGGGCTTCTGCCGATGCTCTTCGAAACCTCGCTTCAGGCGCGCGTGTTGGTTCCGATGGCGATAAGCCTCGGCTTCGGTCTGATGCCGGTGACGCTGATCGTGCTGTTGCTCGTGCCCTGCGTGGTGATGATTTTCGACGACATCAAGCGGCTGTTCTCGCCGCGTGAGCAAGATGCTGTGGCTGTGCCCGCCGAGTAGCCTTACGCACGATTCTCAAGTTGATCCACTCCGGCTCGAGCGGCGCGGCGCGGCGAGCTCGGGCTGAGCGCAGTCAGGCGCCTGGCGAGGGGGCCGCGTTGTCGTTACGCGATTGCGCGGCCGGTCCTTCGAGTGCGTGGTCATAGAAACGTTGGGTCGGGTAGGCCAAACTGATGTTCGGTTCTCGTTGGAGCATCGTCAGTACTTCGCTCCACACCGCCATGCTGGATGCGCGCCGCTGCCGTGGATCGCATACGTAGCGCAGAGACAGCCGCACGCCGTAGGCCGCGACCGACATCCACACGCCTGGCTGCTGGTCGTGAAACAGATCCTGGTAGGCGCTCGACAAGCGCGCCGCGTCGAGCACGTACGGATTGTTCGTATCCTGCGCCATGTGCAGCAGGATCTCGCGCAAGCGTATGATCGCGCGTTGCCAGTCGCTGTCGTAGGTCAGGTGCAGGGTGAGCTCGTTCCAGATGGCAGGGAACTCGGCGGTGTAGTTCGCGACAGATGAGGTGAACACCACCGCGTTCGGCATGTGCACGATACGGCCTGTGAATTGGTCAGCGTCGATCCAATTGCCGATCTCCAGGATGGTGAAGGTGAACGGTCGAATGTCGGTCACGTCTCCGGACATCCCGGTGCCCAACTGAATCCGGTCGCCCACGCGGAACGGGTGGCGCAGCAGGATGAACAACCAGCCCGCGAAGCTTGCGATGGGGTCCTTGAGCGCCAGCGCCATGCCGGCTGCGGTGAGGCCTAGAAAGGCACCCAGGTTGAACGCCTGCAGCCAGACTTTGATGATGGCGCCGATCGTCACCAGGATTATCACGTAGCGAAAGGTCTGCTCGATGAAGCGGCGCGACGCAGGGTCTGCGATGTGGATGCTGGCGGCGCGGATCCCCCACATGAGCAGGAATGCAGCCAGAATCACGACCAACGTGGCACCGAACTGTTTCTGATGATCGAGCAACTGACTCAGATTCTCGCCCATGCTGCCTCTCGTGGTTGAACGGCCGACTCGCGCCCCGTGAGCATAGGTTTACGGGGCGCCCGCGGCACGGTATTCGCCACCGCAGCTAGGGCCCTCGTCAGGGGCCGCCGTCCCCGTCCGGCTGCACCGGAGCGCAGTGCACACCGAGCGCCGCGCGCGACTGCCGTAGTTTTCTTCTCGCCCAACCCGAGGCGCCTCGCTCGTTCTGCCGCACCGTGGCGGAAGCGCGCGCCAGCGGGCCTATGCGAGACTCCGACCTTACTATCGATCGCGCGCTTGCTTCGCGAACCGCAGCCGGGGCGCGGACCGCTCGGTAGGACGAGCCTTCCTGCGCCTCCCCTTACCATCCGCCGCTGGCCGGGGTAGGCTGCGCTCGCTACCCGGCCGAGAGGGAGGTCTTATCATGCATTTGCGTGCCACACTTGCCGCGCTCTACCTGTCCAGCGCGTGCGGAGGCAATGATCCTGCCCCGATCGACGCGGGCTCGATGCTCGCTGATGCCGGCTCGGCTCCCGCTGATGCCGGCTCGGGTGATGGCGCAGTCGCCGCCTGGGCCGCTGCGCCCGCGGTGATCGACGGCCCGATCCAGGAGACCGCAGTCGTGGCGATCGATGGTAAGGTCTTCGTGATCGGCGGCTTCGATGCCCAGGGCGAGATCGTCGCGAGCGTCCGTGTGTTCGACACCGCTAGCGCGCAATGGTCGCGCGGCATCGACCTGCCGGAGCCCCTCCACCATGCAAACGCCGCGGTGGTAGGCGGCACCATCTACGTGCTTGGAGGATTGGCCAAAGCCTTCGCGCCCACGGGCAAAGCCTGGCGGCTCGATCCCGAAAGCGACGCCGCGTGGCAGGAGGTCACCCCGCTGCCCGATGGCATGGCGCGCGGATCTGCGGCCGTGGGCGTCGTCGAGGACAAGGTGATCCTTGCCGGTGGTCTGAGCGGCGCTGAGGCGGTCGCAAGCGTGCTCGCCTACGATCCCTCAAGCGATTCCTGGGACTCTTCGTCACTACCCGCATTGCCCGCAATACGCGATCACGGCTGTGGTGTGGCAGTTGCCGGACGCTTCTTCGTGATCGGCGGGCGGTCAGGGTCGATAGGTTCGATCACCGACTCCGTGCTCGAGTTCGATCGTAGCGAATGGGTTGCACGCGCCGCGCTGCCGACAGCCCGCGGAGGCGTCGGTTGCGGCGCTATCGACGGGCACGTGCTGGTCGTCGGCGGCGAAGGCAACCCCGCAGCACCGAGCGGCGTCTTTTCCCAGACGGAGCTGTACGCGATTGCAGAGGATGTCTGGACCAGCCTCGAGCCCATGTCCACACCGCGGCACGGCATGGGCGCCGCAGCGTGGGGACGCACGCTCTACGTTCCGGGTGGCGCAACGCAGCAGGGCTTCGGCGCAGTGGCGACGCACGAGACGTACACGCTCGCGCCGCAGTGAGCGTGGTCGACGGGTGAGCACTTCGCCCCGGCACTGGCGCCGCTCAAAGGTCTGGCTTTGAAAGGCCAAAGGGCACGATCGCTTACTGTCGCAAGGTGTCCGCGGCCACTGACCGACTGCAAATGCAGCCTTGGCGCATCCAGGTCATAGGACCGACATGGAGAGTGCGGCGTTCTTCGAGGGGAGCGAGCTCGGTGTAGTGGCGCGCACAAGGTAACCCCGGCAAACCGGATGCACCACACTCGCACGTGACGTGCGCTCCATTAGCGACGGCACGGTATGTGTATACCTTATAGACATGGACGGGAAACAATCAGCTCCGCTCGCGCAGCCCTTCGCCGCCCAAATCGCCGTGGCGGATGACGATGATGATAGCCGCACGCTGATGGCATCCGCCCTTCGCCGGTGCGGGTACGAGGTTTCTGAGGCCCGAAACGGAGAAGAGCTGCTATCGCGATGCGAAGCCCTGGTTCGCTCCAGCCGGCCCCCCGACCTGGTCGTATCTGATATAGGCATGCCCGGCTGTGATGGCGTGAATGCCACCCGCGCCCTACTCAGCCAGTGTCCTTTGCTGCGCGTCATTCTCGTGACTGGCTATCGCGACGCCGACACATGGCGCGACGCTTACGCTTCGGGGGCGAGCTTAGTCATCGCTAAGCCCGTCAAGGTTAGTACGTTGGTAGCCGCCATCGCTGCAGTGTTGCAGCGGAGCGCGATCTAGGCCGTCGACAGAAACTGCTAGGTGTCATCTTTGTGACGAAGTGGGCGGCGCAACATTGTCCCACGTGAGGCACGCTTTGAACGTACGGAGCGTTCGGCAGGTTACGCTCGCACACGACCGTCGGCTGGCCCCTATGGTCACTATCGCGTAACGCTACCCTCGCAGCCTCCCGGGGCGTCCCGGCTCCCCTTGCCGCCCTTAGCTGGGCCGCGGCGCTCGTCGAGCTCCGTCCCAAAGGCGTCGCGCCCAGGTTCACGCTCCCGGAGCTGTGGGCGCTTGCCGGCACCCGTGAAATCGTCAAATAGCCCTCGATGCCGGTGAGGTTGACGCGATGACCAAAGCTTTGCTTGAAAGAACCACGGAGGCGGCTGACGCCCTTGACGAGACTTCGAAGTCGCTCGGTCCGCAAACGCGCGCGCAGTCGGCTTCCGTGGGCAACAGCAGAGCGCAGGTGACCGTCAGAGCCGTGGCCCTCCGTATCCACCGCTACGTCGGGCTGGGCATCGCTGTCTTTCTGCTCGTCGCAGGCCTCACCGGCAGTGCGCTCGCTTTTTATCAAGAGCTGGAGGCTGTCCTGAACCCTGGCCTGTTTCGCGTGGCGGGGCCTGCCGGGGCCGCGCAGCCCATGGATCCGATAGCGCTGCGAGAAGGATTGCAAGCCAAGCTGAAAGCGGGTGCATACGCCAACTACGTGCCGCTGCAGCAAAAGGAGGGGCAAGCGTTGCGCTTCCTCGTCGACCTGCCAGAAGCAGCCCAAAGCTCGGCCGACGACGAGTATTTCGTAGATCCTTATACGGGCAATGTGTTGGGTTCGCGGCGCTGGGGTGACCTTACCCAAGGCTCGAAGAACCTGATGCCGTTTGTTTATCGCCTGCACTTCTCCCTGGCACTTGGCGAAGTGGGAACCTACCTGTTAGGCATCGCTGCGCTGTTGTGGACGATCGACTGCTTCGTCGGCGCGTACCTGACGTTTCCGCCACGCCGGCGTGGCAGCGCACCGCTTGCACAGGGTAGGTCGTGGCTCTCGCGCTGGAAGCCTTCGTGGCTGCTGCGCACGACGAAGCTCTTCTCCCTCGTGTTCACCTGGCATCGTGCCAGCGGCTTATGGGTGTGGGGAATGCTTTTCGTCTTCGCGTGGTCGGCCGTCGGCCTCAACCTGAGTGAGGTCTACAACCCGGTCATGAAAGCCGCTTTTGGCCTGGAGGACCGCGTCCAGCGCCGCTTACCCGCCCTCGATCGGCCCCAATCGAAACCGAAGCTATCCTGGCGTCAAGCCCAGCGCACAGGGCAGACACTCATGGCGGCCCAGGCACACGCAAACAGTTTCACAGTGAAAGGCGAGCGCAGGCTCAGCTACCAGCCAGAACGCGGAGCCTTTCGCTATCAGGTGCACAGCTCACTCGACATCTCGGAGCGCTACCCGGCCACGGCAGTTTGGTTCGATCAAGAGCACGGACAACTTCTCGCCTTCGAAGCGCCAACCGGTCAAACCGCCGGGAACACAATCACCACTTGGCTCTCTCACCTGCACTTCGGCTCGCTGGCTGCGGGTGGACTGCCGTACCGTATTTTCGTCTCCTTCATGGGCTTGGCTGTTGCCTTACTGAGCGTCAGCGGCGTGTGGATCTGGTGGAAGCGCAAGAAGCGCGCATGATCAGGCTGAACCGAAGCGTGTGCGGCCCCGGACGGATCTCGCGCTTCATCGACCGCTCCTGGCAGCTGGACGGTGTGACGAGACGATTGCGAGTTGACGCACTCCGTCACGGATCTGCGTCTTACATACGCCTTCTTACATTCGTCTTACATACGCCTAGTCAGTAGATTCCACACGGGTCCGGGTAGATGCTTGAGAAGCGCGCCGACGGGCGTCCATGGCCAGCGTGGCACGGTGGCTGCGATGGTCCCGTGTTCAATCATATCGGCCGCCATCTGCGCACCACGTTCCACGGAGATCACGAACGGGCGACTCTTCATGTGTGCGTTCAAGGGCGTGTCGATGTACCCAGGGGCAAGGTCGGTCACGCGCACCGATGCGCTGCGCAGATCGGCGCGAGCAGCCTCGAGGTATGTGGAGAGTGCTGCCTTAGATGCACAGTAAGATGCTTCACCGGGTATGCCTCGAAATCCTGCCACGGAGCTAATACCCACTATGTGGCCATGCCGCGCGGCTCGCATGCGTTCGGCCGCAGCGTCGATGGTGGCCATGGCGCCGATCACGTTGGTTTCGATAATTGCGCGGTCGCGGCTGAAGTTGCCGGTCCCCACGCGGCGAGATCCTGCAATTCCTGCGTTGGCGATCACGACGTCCATACCGCCCAACTCCGAGCGAAGTGCGTCGAGCGCAGCGCCGACCGTGTCAGCCTCGCGTACGTCGAGTACGTGGGTCGCGCAGCGCGTTCCGTTACTGCGCAACTGCGCGGCAAGCTCGTTCAACTCGGGCTCACGTCGGCCACATAGCCCGACTGCCCAGCCCCGCGTTGCGAACTCGATGCCGAGGGCTCGGCCGATGCCTGATGTCGCCCCGGTGATGATGATAGACTTCTCCATCCGTATGGCATAGCCCTCTTCAGGGCGCGTGGCAGCCGCTCCAGTTGGGCCCGTCGCACATACCCGCGTTCGGATAGGCGGCAATGCCGTCGAGGGACCCGGCCTGGGCCGCCTGAAGCGCCGCGGGATCCAGCTGCCCGTGCTGTAGAGCGTCTGCTACACCAGGCGCACCATGACCATCCGCCATCATCTGCTCGACGCGGGATCCGATGCCATACCCCTTACCATCTCCCGCGGCGCAGGAACGTGCGCGGTGGTGGTGATCGTGCCCTCTGCCTTTGGTATCGGGCCGGATCTCGAGGCGCAGATGGAGGAGCTTGCACAGGATGCGAGCCTCGTCGTCGCGTTCGACCCGTTCTTTCGCGGTGACGCCGGCCTTGTGCCCTACGACGGCATGAAGCGCGTGCTGGAGCGCTTGCAGGTGCTCGATCGCACACGCGCCTATGATGATCTGTGCGCCACCCTGTCCTGGGCACGCGCCCAGGCCGAAGGTAAGCCCGTGTTGGTGTTGGGCATCTGCTTTGGTGGACCCTTTGCGTTGCTCGCCGCGGCGGACGGCGTGGTCGATGGCATCGTCACCTGGCACGGCACACGGATGGAAAATTACCTTGTGCGCGCGAACGAGATGGCGTGTCCCATGCGCCTGCACTTTGGAGGGGCGGACCCTATCGTACCCATGAGCGCCGTAGAGACCGTAAGGTCGACGTTCGCGACCCGAGATGATGTACACCTCTTCGTGTACGAGGGGGCGGGGCATGGCTTCAGCCATCGCGCGTCGAGCCCGTCCTATGACGCGCGCGCGGAGCGAGCTGCGCTCGACTCCCTGCGTTCCCTCGCGACCGAGGTTGCGCGCTGACGAGCCTTGCGGTCGAGGGCGGTCCGCTCTGGCGCAGGCAGGTTCGGTTCAGCGCGAGACGGTGCCGTTGGCGTCGCGAATCAGGGTGGCCGAGGTCACGTGCAGTCGAACAGACATCAAAACGAACGAGCAGCTATAAAGCGCCGCATGCCAACGATCCTCTTCGACGCCACGGTGCACACAACGAGCGGACGGGCAATCCTCCGTTTGCCCGCGGTGGCGAGCAAGAAACTTCCATCGCGCGGTCAGGTGGCTGTGCACGGAACGATCAACGGGTCCACGTTTCAGACGGTGCTCGAACCTGACGGTGATCGCGGTCATTGGATGACGGTTGACGGCAACTTGGGAGAAGCCGCCGGTGTCGGTCCGGGCGATACGGCGACCGTCGAAGTGGAGCCAACCAAGGAGTGGCCAGAGCCTAAGGTGCCTCCAGATTTACGAAAGGCTCTATCGGCCGCCCCGAAGAATATCCACGACCTGTGGCAGGCGATTACGCCGATGGCGCGCTGGGAATGGGTTCGGTGGGTCAACGCAACCAAGAATGCGAATACCCGAAAGCGGCGCGTGGAGGTGACCATCTCCAAGTTGAACAGCGGGAAACGTCGCCCGTGCTGCTTTGACCTTGCAGCGTGCACCGATCCAGAGCTCTCGAAGAACGGTAAGCTCGTTCTGGATTAGGACGAGCCCTACCTGCGGGGAACGTATTGGCCCTGCGCTGCCACCTGCGCGTCGTCGCGCGCCTCGACTGCGCCCCTGCGTCCGAGTTAGCCTCGACACGTGTCCATGACAGCGAGTGTTGAACGATGAGCGAGCCTGGAGGCCGATGATTTCATGGCGTTCGCCCGGTCGCTCCCATGCGGTATCGACAGTCCAGCGGGTAGCCCCCTCGAAATCGGCGACATCGTCGACTTCGACATCTGTTGGGCCTTCAACTTGGCCGACCCCTGGGGCAATCAGTACGAGCTCAACTGCTACGACTACGCGCGCATCAAGACGGAGCTCATAGGCGCGGACGGCGTCGAGCCGGTGCGCTACTGGCCGGGCGAGCTGTACGCGGACTACCTCGATGCCACCCCCGCGCAGGCGGAGGACGACTAGACACGGCGCGCGGCCCCGCTGTAGTTCCGCCATAGCCGTGGATGATCCCGCCTGCCCGGTGCGATTCATTCAGTCGGCCTTCGGCGCAGCCGGCGAGCTGAGGAGGTGAGGCGAGTACCCGATGTCGGGCGGCGGTGAGTCGCAAGGCCCTTAGAAGGGGCCCCGTGGTGGCGGTGAGGCGGGTCGGTCTACGTTGCTCCGCTTTCTTTGCGAATACTTCCATCTCTCTGTTGGATCTGGCGACGCACAGCAGCGGCTTGAGCGAGCTGCCGTGGGATATGCCATATCGGCGACGCGAACGCGGTGAGGTCGTGCCCGAAGAAGAGACGATCGGTCACCCGAGTGGAAGCGTCTACACGCGTGAGCGGCTCGCAGTTCGCTGACGAAGGAGACTCTACAACGCGCGCCCGGAAATCAGTACTCTTACAGCTCGCTCGGCTTTGGCGTGCTCGGCATCGCGCTCAGCGAACGCGCGCGTATGCCCTTGGGCGACCTGTTTCGCGAGCGCATCTTGGCGCCGCTCGGCATGCACGAAACCCACCTGTATCCAGAAGACACTCGCTTCGATCAACGCTTTGCGCAGGGACAAAACGAAAAGGGCCGCGCGACTTGGTTTAACGCCCATGAAGAAGCGCTAGCGGCATGTTGTGGACTGCGCTCGTCTGCCCATGATCTCGCGGCGCTGGCGCATGCCGAGCTCGATCATGACTCTCCCCTTTCCCGCGCCGCGCGCTTAAGTCAGGCGCCTTTGCGTCCCAGTAGCCATAGCTATCGAGAGCGGACGGGACTCGGCTGGCATGTCATGCATGCGCCGCAAGGTCGCGTGTATAAGTATGGTCTCATGTCGGGCTATGCGAGCCTTATCGACCTCGATATAGCGACGCGCCGCGGTGTCATCGTGCTCGCAGCGCATCACATGTTCCCTGTCGATATGGTTGCGCGCGCCGTGCTGCCGCGGCCTTCACCCGTGCACGACGCTGTCACGGTGCTGCGCGCACCCAACACCGGAGATGACAAGACGACCGCACAAGCCTCGTGGGATGCCGGCATCAGTCTGCTGAGCGCTTCGCTTCCACGACTGCACGCAAGGGACGGGCGCGCCCGGCTCTCGCGTCACGGGCACACGGTCCGGCTCCTCGCATTCACAAGCTGCGGCATTCTCGATCACGGAGAAGACGATGGGATTGCTGGAACGCGGGCTCCAGCCCGAGAAGTTACCCGCCAGATCAAACGCGCCAAAACTCTCGCTCGCTGTGCTCGTCTGACCCGACCAACCAGCCCAAGGGCCGGTGCCATACTCGATGTACGCATCGCCGCCGCCAAACTCGCCCTGGTAGGACACGTCGTGGGCCGTGCCCGACCAAGACGTCACACTCAGATCATCGAAGGCGTCGAGCTTTGCAATCAGCACTTCGCTGTCAGGTTCATCGATCTCGTGCTTGAGCCTGACGTTTGTGAAGGTTCCGCAACTGCTACCGCGCGCACTGTCAGTATCGCGAAGCCTCTCACGAGGAAGTTGCGGCGGGTGGACATCAGGGCCTTCGCCAGTCGTAAAGCAGCTTGACCAATCTCTAGTTTTCGCCGTCACCCTGACCTGGTATGACGCAAAAGCTTCGAGCGGCTGTGTTGGAGTTAACACGTAGAGCGTGCGCTGGAGATAGTTCCCACGGAGCACAATGCGTGTAAATGCGGTGGGTACACGATCTCCCTCCACTTTCTCAAGAATCATGTCGCTCTCGCTCAGCTCGGGCAGCCTGGTTGCCGTGATTCAGCGCGCGGACCACAACTCGCGCACATGTCGTTCTCTGCAAGATTTCTCGTCGTCGCGCCGCCGGAGGCCGTCCAGTCGACGGGCGGGCTCATGGACACCCTTTGTCGCTACGGCCAGGTGCAAGCGCTTGAGGCGCTGGACGGGCCGCCCGGGGACTGTCTCGGAGTCGTGCGTACGCGCCAGCCACACTCCGGCTTCGACGGATTCGTCCCCCGCCCTGGATCTTGGGAGCCCGTCGGACGAGTCAGACGGCTCGCTAACGACCAGGACGTGCAGCGCTTCGCAGCCTGTTGCCTGGCGCAGTGGTACTGCGGCAGCGCCGAGATCTCCGAGGTACTCGCTGGCCTTGAGCTGACGCCGAAGCAGTTGATCCTGCTAGCACTCTGCTGCACCGACCTGCCACGCGCTGCGATACCCGACGTCATTGCCGTCTCGCGCAACACCGTCAAGACGCGGATCCGACTGCTCCCACGCCCCTTCGGCAAGAGCGGTATCCACGAGCTCGTTGCAGACGTCCTGCACAAGGCTGGAATCACCCAGCCAGGGGCCGCACCCCGTCACCTGCTGCTGGGTTCGCGTAGCGGGCAGGCGCAGCTCGGCGCGAGTCTCCGCGAGCAGGTGCCCGAAGCATGGTCGGTACTGCCCCTGTCGCGACTGGAGCTACCGCGCCAGGTGGTCGCATTCGCGGCCCAGGAAGGGCTCTCCACATTGAGAGAGCTGCTCGACCAATCAACCCCGCCGCCGAACGGTGGCGTCATGCTTGCTCTGGCGCGTGCGCTGGCGCGGCTCTCCACTTCGGGTCCGCCTCGCGGGCTGGCTGGGTGCCGCGACTGGCAGGCGGTCGTCGAAAACCTACCGCCCGACCTTCTCGCAGCGCCGATCGAGGACCTTCCCGTCCTACCTCGCCTTCACGCCTTCGCCCGCCGTCATCGCGTGTCGTCTCTGCGCGAGGTCCTGACTCACCCCGATCTCAAGTCTGGCAAGCTGACCCTGGCACACACCAAGGCCGCCTTGACCGACTTGATGGACAGTCAGGTGGGTCTCCTCCAACACTACGACCTCACGGGCACGCAGTCAGTGGCTGAGGCACTCGTCGAGCGCCTCTCGGTGCTCGAGCCCGGGCTCCGAGATGTGGTGGCATCCCGCGCCGGCGTGAAGGGACCGCCCGAAATACTGGAAACGATCGGCGACCGCATCCAGAGGTCCCGGGAGCGTATTCGCCAGCTGGAGGCGGAGGCGATCATCAAGCTCTCCGCCCATGGCTTTGCCGGAGCGGTGGAGTCACGCGTGCGCGAGGTGTGGCGCGGCGAGGCCCTTGCCCTTGATGACGACAGGGCTAGCTGGCTTCAGGGCAACGGCGCGCAGGAGCACGTTGCGCAGTATGTCCTGGACCACTTTGTCTCGGAGGCTCACAGGCCATTTCTTGTCAAAGTACTGGGCCGCACGTACCTCATGCCCGTGCAGCAGCGGGCATTCGAAGAGATATGGCTGCAGGCCAAGGAGCGACTCGCCGCACTGACTTACCCGGCAACACGAGCGGAAGTCACCGACGCGGTGACGGAGCAAGAAGAGCTCGCTGAGCTTGAAGAGCCGTTGATGCGATATGCGGATGAAGCCTTACTATGGGATCCTCACGACGAGGCGCTGGCGTTCGGACACGGCCACAAGGAATGCGTGCTTGCCGTCTTGCGCGCTGCGGATGAGCCCATCCGAATCGCGCAGCTTGAAGAGCACCTGGGCAAAGGTGCCTTCCCCGAGCAGGTGATCTACTTCGAACGCGGCCTGGTAGGACTCGCACAGCACTTTCCTGACTTCGCCCTTCACCAACAGCAACTCACGCCAGCATGCGTGCGCAAGATTCGGTCCGCGCCCGAGCGCCAATGGCACGCGAGAGACCTCTTTGGGCACCTGAAGAGTAAGGGTAAAAACATGCCGAGTTGGATGACCCATTGGCACGTCACCGGACTCTTACGGTCCTCGCCCGCGCTGCACTACTTGGGAAGGCACTGCTTCACGCTCGCCACCAGCCAAACCACCACACGCCTGACCTTCAACGCTCTCGTGACGGAGACCCTTGCCAGCCAAAGCCAGCCCATGACGTTCGAAGAGATCCTCGCTGCGATCGAACCGCGCCGTGCGGTGACCCGCCAAGCGCTTCGTACGGCGCTTGCGCGGTGTGGGGTGACAGTAGGTGAGGACCGCTGGCGACTTCGGGGTCGCCGTCGCTGAGCGCTCCGCGGGGCTCGCCCGCCCCCGCTGCCGAGCCGCTGGAGCAGAGTGAAAGGGCCGAGGGTTTCAGAGAGGGCTTCAAGGGACATGGACTGGGCTGAGGTGGCGTTGCATCGTTCGCCTTCCGCAAGGGATGGCGGGCCCTCCAACGTACGTCAAGGCGTCGCATCCCGTAGGGCTCGCGCTCCCCAGGCGGGGCATTACGGACGATCGACGATTCGTACATGTCGCGATGCCGGCGCGCGATGGTCGCGAGGGCGAGCCAGGGTCAGTTCGGAGCTCCTAATAGGGATCAGTTCGCAGCTCCTGAGTCCGCGTCCTGGAGGCACTGCAGCGCTGCTGAGCCGTTACGCGGGCCAAAAGCTGGCCCGTGAAGAGGAGCCCGCAGACGAATCGCCCGTCGAAGAGCCGAAGGCAGAGATCTCGGCGCAGGACACCCAGGAAAAGTACATTTCAATGAAAAAAAGCTCCGGCAAGGACCGGCAAGGAGAGCTCCCAGACGCACTGAGCGGCGCCACCTCCGATGCAGGGCACCAGGGGCAGCGACCTCGCCCCGGCCGCCCTCGCAACAGAGGTTTCCAGGTCCCCTGTGGCTCACCCTTTACTGACACGGAGGCAGCCGCCCGCCTTCAGTACGCGATTCGACGAAGGTGGATACTTAACTAATAAGTGCATGGGACGAATGGGGCGTGGACTGAAGTTGCCACCGCAGTTCGGGCAGACACCATGAAGCACCGACTCGGCGCACGACGTGCAGAACGTGCACTCGAACGTGCAGATCAAGGCATCAAGCGAGTCTGGCGGTAGATCTGTATCGCAACATTCACAGTTAGGGCGGATTTGCAGCATGTCAAACTCCCATTTGTTCGTCATTGGTCGGAAGAGACATCGGAGGACAACGCGGACTCAGACGTCTGCATTGAGATGCCGAGACAAATAAGCGTCGAGATCAGGTGCCGATGGACTTGCCAGCACGGTGTCCAGCCACGCGTCGCGCTCGAACGCGAGCACCGCCAGTTCCCACACACATGCAACGATGCCGGTTGGCGAGAACGACGCGAACTTAAACGGCATTTGGGCAGGGGCGAAGAGCACGTGGTGCTGCAGCATGGTTTCGTCGACCCACCAGCTCACGAGTGCGAATACCCCCTCACGCCCTTCGTGGACAATGAGAAATCCAACGCCATACCGGTCCCATGACAGATCCGACCCTGCCTCGGGTACGGCTGACCAAACGGGCGGACTTGGTAGCAGCTCGACGGCCCGCCGTTGGGCTGCTGCCACAAACTCCGCATCCGGACGCTCGCGATGCGCAGAAATTCCGTAGACCTTCAATCGCCATCCATCGAGCTCTGCAAGACCGAGAAAACGAACTGGACGCGGCTGATATGAGCTCTTCAGCTGCATTGGGTATTTCCCTAGCTGGGCGGCATGGCTGGACTGCCGCGCTGGTGAGAGCCCGCGACCCAGAGTGTGCCGGGAGCCCCCTCCTGGGCGCCTGGAACATCGCCGCGCACGACAGGGCCAAGCCGACGCACAGCGGCAGCTGCGTGCTTCGTGCACCGCGGGGTGCGATGGCCCATCGTGGTTTACGCCGACCGGGCTCAGCCCAGCTCCTTTTTCGGCTCCTGGATGGGCGACTTCTTGCCCTGCTGCGGTTCCAGCACCAACTTCCTGCCGGCGCGGCGGCTGAGTAGCGGGCCGACCAGGCAGGTCACGAGGATCACGACCACCATCGCGTCGACCACCACCTTGTCGAAGGCGCCTGCCTCGCTTGCGGTGACGGTCACGGCAAGCGTGGCGGCCGCCTGCGGCAGGGTCAGTCCGATCATGAGCGCGCGGTCCGTACGTGAATAGCCGTAGAGCCAGCCGGTGAGCCACGCGGCGGCCGACTTGCCCACGAGCACCGCCGCAATCA
>JBBSJC010000140.1:0-15672 GCA_038257655.1 Polyangiales bacterium
GGTGAGAGACAGATGGGCGTCGTCTTCTAGCTTGGAGATGCCGAAATCGAGCACGCGTGGATCATCGAGCCTGCCGGACGGGCCCACGCACACGAAGATGTTATCCGGTTTGAGATCGCGGTGGATGATGCCGAGCGCGTGGGCGGCCGCCACGCCGTCCATGGCGCGTACCAAGATGCCGAGCGTCTCTTCGAGTGTGAGCGTCTCGTCTTGCAGCAAGGTCGCGAGCGACTTGCCTTCGAGCAAAGCCATCACGATGTACAAAATCGAGCCATCGCGGCCGGCATCGAACACATCGACGATATGGCGATGCTCGATGCGGCCGGCGGCCTGAGCTTCCCGCAAAAAGCGCTCGACCAACTCCGGCTGCTCGACGTACTCGGGCAGGAGACACTTGAGGGCGAGGTGCTTGCCGGTCGTGCTGTGCGTGACGACGTACACGACGCCCATGCCCCCGCGGCCGAGCAGCCGCTCAATCACATACTTTTCGGCAATGACGTCGCCGGGCTCGGGCAGTTGTTTCGGCATGAAGGTTCGGGCGGAGTGTGCGCGCGAAGGGGATAAGGGTGCAAAATGAAAGCCCTGCGCGACTGCAACGTACGGCGTTTTACGGCCTGGCGCCAACCAGCATGACGGCCGCTGTGGCTTCCTCGCCTAGCCGGCTTGCTTCACACAACTGGCTCCGGAGCACGAGCGTGGCGGTGTGCCTCGGTCCTGCACCTACACATGGTAAGGTCGAGACACAGGCGCAAAAAAATGGGCACTGGTGACGTGCTCCTTCGTAGGCAACGTGGGTGCACCGTTTACGCAGACGCCCACGAGGATGTGTGAAGGCCCACGCACGGGGCGGAAGCTGCAGTCTGCACGGGTGACTTCGGATAATCTCGTCCGACTCGCTCTCCGCGGAGGCTGTGCAACGTCTCCTGTTTTACGCCAGCGCCACAGCAGGTAGATGTAGAGAGAAGGTTTATGCTTCGCCGTACACCAGGAGCCCCCAAACCCGAGGATGAAATCGACGAAGAGCTCGTTGATGGCGTCGAGGCTGAGTTTCCTTGGCACGTGCTCGTAAACAGCGCCTCCTGCTCGCCCGAAGAAGCGGCAGAGCGCATTGAGCGCCTGTTGGAAGAAGGTTTTCTCGAAGGCACGGCGGGCGATACGCGCAACGGCGCCAAGACGGTTCCACCGCGCCCCGTCTCGCAAAGTGTCCGCACGGTGGCAGAGCCACTACGGACTAGCCCACCGCCGATTTTGGGCTCCGATGCGCCACGCAGCCCCTCCGCAAGCTCGTTCGTGCCCGTGGCCGTGCCTTCGAGCGGTCACTCGTTTGCGCCTATTCAGCGCACGCCGACAGCCCAGTCCTTGGCACCGGTCCAATACACGCCGGCAGGGCAATCTTTGGTCCCGGGCCAGCGCATTCCGACAGCTCAGTCGTTGGCGCAGGTCCAGTACGTTCCAAGCGGCCAGTCTTTGGCTCCGGCGCAGCTGCGTGCGACTCCGCCCAAGGGGAGTGCGCTCACGGGCGAAGCCCTGTTGCGTGAGCTGCGGGCCCTGCGCGGTGGCACGAGCTTGCCACCGGCGGAATCCCTGCGACCCGCCGCCAGCACGGGGCGGCCGCCTGCCAACAGCGCCGCACCAGCCAAGGGCAGTTTCGTGGTCGATTCGCCGCTGGGCGCACTGATCGAGGAATTCTCGCAGGGACATGGCATCTATCGCTGGTCCGCAGTGCGCTTGCGTGAAGCCCTCGAGGAAGAGCTTGCGGGTAACTATCTGCAGGCGGTGGCGATTCTCCAGGTCGTGCTCGCGCAAGTGGAAGACCCGCGTATTCGCGCCGAACGCGTGCGCCTGCAAGATAAAAGCCAACGGCTGTCGTCCGGTGTATACCGTTCACGCGCACTCGATGCGGAGCGTGAGCGCAATCCCAAAGAGGCCGCCGAGCATTGGCGCAAGGTGCTCGAAGCCTTACCGTCTGACGCGGAGGCGGCCTTGCACGCAGCAAAGTGCTCGCTTGAAGCAGGCGACCTCAAGCAGGCGGCGCACTTTGCAAGGCACGCTGTGCAGATAGCTCCCGAGAACGTAAACGCCCACCGTCTACTGCTGCGCTTCTACGAAAAGACAGGCATGGAAGCCAGCGCCCAGCGCGAGCGCGACATTCTGCAGAAGCTGCGCAAAGCGTAAGGTTTGCGCCAGGGGCCCAGCGGCTGCACTGCAAAAGCACATTTTTCAGGCAGCTCTCACTGGCAATAGCCCGCCGTAAACTTCGCGCTCATGAGACAATCCGTCTTACGTGCAGCATGGCTGCGGGATGCGGGAATGGTGGGGTCCTTGTCACGGCAACTTGCATTGCAGCAGGCGCTCGAAGTCGCGCTTGCTGGTGAACGCCATCTCGAAGCGGCTCAACTGGCGCGCGCGCTCAACCGCCGCAGCCAAGCGGCACAGCTGTACGCACAAGCAGAAGAGTACTTCGAAGCAGCCGTCGCCTTTCGCGAAAGCGGACAAGCGTCACACGCGTTGAGGGCTGCGCTCAAAGTCGAAGTCACAGATCCTTGCTACTTCGCGGCCGCGCGTCTGGTGATCGAACTATCTGCGGCGCTTAGGTCGGTCACGCACCAGCTCGACGCGTTTGTGGAAAGCTATCTCGTCCATCCGCCCGCCTCTCGTGAGGACATGGAAGCTTGGTTTCTACTCGCCCAAATCTATGAGGTTCATCAGTACACGCGCCAAGCGATCGCCCTGTATCGGCGGATTTCTGCCGTCGATCCTTCGCACGCAGCGACGATGCGTCTGCGGCTTGCCGAAGCTGGTGCGCTCAAGCACGCGACCATGGAGATCGAAGTAAGCATTGCCGATGTGCGCGCTGTACGCGAGCTGTCCCCAAAACCTGAGCCCGTCTTGCTCAGCGTGGAACGCTGCACGAAACCCGGCACCATGATCGCGAATCGCTATCGCGTGGTGGGAACGTTGGGTAGCGGTTCGAGCGCGACGGTGCTCCAGGTTCACGACATGACGCTCCGCGAAGACGTGGCCCTAAAACTCTTGAACGGAGTCGAACGCGATGCCACGCAGGCCGCGCGCTTTCGCCGAGAAGTGAGCCTCGCGCGCAAGCTCGCCCATCCCAACATCGTACGTCTGTTCGATCTAGGGGAGCACCACGGTCAGAGCTTTTTGACGATGGAGCTATTAGACGGCAAGGACCTGAGCTGGGAGCCAGACCAGTACAGCCTGCCGATGCTCAGGAGCATCTTGTTGCAAGTTTTAGATGGTCTGGGCTACGCGCATGCCAATCATGTCATCCATCGCGACATCAAGCCCGAGAACCTGTTTATCACCACGCAGGGTGTGGTGAAGATTGCGGACTTTGGCATCGCGCGCGCGTTCGGAGATGCGCGTATTACCCGTACGGGAAGCATGGGCGGTACGCCCTACTATATGTCGCCCGAGCAGATTACTGACTTTGGCAGTGCCGATCACCGCACGGACCTGTACGCGTTCGGTGTCGTCGCGTACGAGCTTTTCACTGGCCGCGTACCCTTCGATGCAGAGGGGCTGACGCCGCTATTGATGCAGCACCTGGAAGAGGCACCGGCAGCGATGCGCAGTCTGAAGCCCGAGCTTTCGCCCGAGCTCGATGCGCTGGTGCTCAGATTGCTCGCCAAGCCACGTGAGGCACGCTTTCAAAGCTGCGCACAAGTTGCCGCAGCGCTGAGCGAGATCCCGCTCTGAGCAGGCTGACGCTTGCCGACGAGGTCACATCCTTGGCCATCGATAAGGCGGCTTTGACGCTTGTCCATGCGACGCCAGTGGGTAAACCAACGCTATAGACGGGGCTCTGGGTGGACTTATGCCACCACGCTCAATTGTTCCTTACGGTTGGCGCGAAAGCGACGCAGCGCAGGAGCCATGATCTCTTCGACCAGGTCGTCGTAGGTCATGCCGTTGACCTTGGCCATCACGCACAGGTCGGAAAAGTTGGGCGCCATGCCCGGCAGCGGATTGCACTCGATGAAGTGCACACGCCCCTCGGCATCGAGTCGCAAATCGATGCGCGCAAGATCCCGGCAACCTAGGGCAGCAAACGCAGACTTGGCCACACGCTCCAAGTTTCGCAGCAGTAACGGCTCGATATCGGCAGGCACCCGATTCTCTACGCCGATACCTTCGAACTTACTTTTGAATGAGTAGATAGGATGGGGATCTTCCTTGTCCGTGAAGATGATTTCCATCACCGGCAACACCCGCGGCTTGCGCTCGCCGAGCAGCGCGATCGTGAACTCGCGCCCGGTTAAAAATGCTTCGGCCAGGACCGGCTGCCGGTAGCGGCGGATCAGAACCGAGGCGACGTGCCGTAGGTCCGCTTCGTTCTCAACCACCTGCTTTTCGAGGATGCCCTTGCTGCTGCCTTCGGCGATCGGCTTGACGATCGCCGGAAAGGTGAAACCGCGGGGCAGCTTATCCTTGCTCGTTTGCAGCACCGCAAAGGCGGGCGTGTGCAGGCCTTCCTGGGCGATCAGGCGTTTGGCGAGTGCTTTGTTTAGCGTGACCGCCATGCACGCGGCATCCGAGCCCGTGAACTCTAGGCCCATCAGCTCGCATAGCGCGGGCACTTGGGCTTCGCGATTCATGCCCGTCAGACCCTCGGCGATATTGAAAACCAAATCGACGTTGGCCTCGCGCAGGGTCAAGGGCAGATTCGTGTTCGCTTCCACCGCCACGACGTCGTGGCCTTGCGCCCGCACGGCCTCACAGAGTGCGTCGATCGTCGTTTCCGAATCGAACTCCGCTTCGCTGTCGCCCTGCGTGATGCCCACTCGGCGCAGGTTATATGTCAGCCCGACCCTAATACGGCTCGAACGCCGCGCTGACTTCTTGGGCGTGGCAGTTACTTCGAGCGGGCTGCTTTGAGTGGGCTCCATCCTAATCCTCCACAACACGGCGAAAGTGCTCCGCCGCATGCATTCTTACTGTCTGGTTTCTGAGATTCCGAAGGCGATACGTCTCGATGCGGAAAGCGAGGCCACGCTGCGCACAGCCTCGAGCGGCAGAGCGGGACAGCTATGGCCATCGACGCCTGTCTGCGCACTGCCCATGCAGATCGCATTTAAAATCGCCTCTTCGGTCGCTTCGGCGGCGGCCTCAAAAAGCGGGTCAAGGGCCGTGTCGTACAGGGCCTGGTATTGAGTAAGCGGCGAGCTAGGCGCCCGCGGTACGCGGTTCTGTGTGGAGAAGCCGATCGCGATCTCGCCCGAGCCATGCGCTGCCGAAGAGCCAGCGCGGCCGATGCCAAGCGCGACTCTTTTGCACAGCCTGTTGAGCTGCGGCTGAAGCAGAGGTGCATCGGTGGCGAGCACCGCGATAAGGCTACCGTAGGCCTTACGCTTGTCTGCTTCAGAGCGCGCGTCGGAAAGAAGCGAGCCCAGGGGCTGTCCGCACACCTTCAGGTCAGCCTTGTGCCCGAAGTTGCTCAGCACGAGCACGCCCAACGTGTAGGTGGCTTCGCCGATTGGCACGCGGCGGCTCGAGCTACCAATGCCGCCCGCAAAATCGCAGGTGATCATGCCAGTGCCTGCGCCTACGCAGCCTTCTGCAACGGGGCCCATGTCGGCCTGCGCAAGCGCTTCAAAGACATGCTCAGGCCTGACATGTCGACCCGCAGCGTCGTTCAACCATGAGTCGTCGCATTCGCCGACCACGGGGATTACGACGTCGCTGGTACGGCCCATGCTCGGTGCTCGTTCCAGCATGTGCGTGATGACTGCATCAGCCACGCCAGCCACCGACAGTGTGCTCGTCAATAAGATCGGGGTTTCGATTACGCCCCACTCGGCGATCTGCGTCAGGCCCATGACTTCGCCTGCGCCATTGAGCACAAAGCTACCTGCAATCACGCGCTCAGCATAGATATCATCGGCCACCGGTAAGATTGCGGTCACGCCAGTCCGCACGGGACCTTGGCCACGAACTAAGCTTCCCTCGCCGCGAATCAGCGTGCTGTGTCCGACCGCCACACCTGCGACATCCGTGATGGCATTGTGCATACCGGTCGCAAAACGGCCCGGCACCAGACCCAATGACCTGGCGCGCATGCGAGTTTCGGCGAGGGGGACTTTCACGGGTACCTTACTGGGCGGCCGTGGCGAAGAAATCGCTGTCGATCGTGGTTTGGTTGGCGCCCGCGGCGATCAGAGCTTCGCGCAGGATGGGGGTGTGCTCCCTCGGGTCGTTCCAGCGAGCGCGCCCCTCTGCAGGCAGACTGTCGAGTGGATCGACGTAGCAGAAGAACTGGCCGGGCTTGACCACGGGTGCCGTGTACACAGACACGCCGCTCACACGATCGTAGTGCTCGTAAGAATGCGCGTCGCGTTTGCCACCGCCGCCGGGTGCATCCACCACGAAGGTGGGCGTATTGAAGCCAGCCGTGGAACCGCGCATGTGCTTTTCAAGCTCGGTGGCTGTGTGCACGCTCGTACGCAGGTCTTCCACGCCCTTCACCAGGTCATGCACATAGACATAGTAAGGGTGGACATTGATGTAGGAGAGACGCTTCAAAAGCAGACGCATCGTGGCGATGTCGTCGTTGACCCCGCGCTGCAGCACCGACTGATTGCGAACCGTGACCCCAGCCTCGAACAGCCGACCTAAGGCTTCTTCGGTGATCGCGGTAATTTCGTTGGGATGATTGAAGTGCGTGTGAACCACGACTTCCTTGCGACGCTTACGGCCGAGCGCAACCACCTCGCAGATCGCCTGAAACCAGGGCTTATCCGAGAGGATTTTCATCGGCATCACCGCCAGACCCTTGGTGGCAAAGCGGATGCGGCGTACGTGCGGGATATCTAGCAGGCGCAGGCCGATGCTCCGGATCTGCTCGGCCTTGAGCTGATAGGTATCGCCGCCACTGACGACGACGTCTTCGACCTTCGGATGGCTCTTGATGTACTGAAAGGCCGCTTCCCAGCGCGTCTCGGACACCTTGAGACTCACCTTTTCAACGCCCCCGTTGTCGGGACCTATCGCGTAGGAACGCGTGCAGAAGCGGCAGTAGACCGGGCAGGTATCGAGCGCGAGAAACAGCACCTTGTCCGGATAGCGATGGACAAGCCCCGGCACCGCAGCATCGTGCCGTTCCCCCAGCGAGTCCAGACCGACACAGGGATGATCGGGTCGCGTGCTCGACTTCACCGGGATGAACTGGCGTCGCAGCGGATCGGCGTAGGGCTCGCGCCAGTCGATGAGCGAAAGGATGTAGGGGGATAACCGCATCGCCATCGTGGCGTGGGCCATCGCCTGAGCCACATCCTCGCGGAAGTCCTCGCTCACGCAGTCTTGCAGCACTTCGAGCAAGCGCTCGGGACGGGTGATCGCGTTGCGAGCCTGCCATTGGTGATCGAGGAACTCGGCGCGTGAGACGTGGGCGTAAGCCGGGACGCGCCGCCAAAAGTCATCCTCTGAAATGCAGAGTGGGGAGTCTGGGTCCGGTTCCTCTGGGGAACCCTCCGGCTCGTCTTGGAGCAGAGGCAGTGCGTGCGCCATCGTGTGTTTCATCCCCCGCGTCGATCTTCTCGCATCATGCGCGTACGTCAAGATCGCTTCATCGCGCCGAGAGCAGATAACGTGCCAGTTCGCGGGCATGGCTCGCGCTGGGACGCGTTGCAGCGCGGGCAGCTAAAGTGATCCGTGTATTTCGCGCAATGTTTCAGTCTGCCGTCCGCTAGATGCAAAGGTGTTGCAAATAGCGGTAGGCGTGTCGGGCACTAAGCACAGCACAGGACGTGCTTCAGGCTCAAACCGTGCAACTTCTGCACGTGTCATCCGTGCAAGAACTGCACGGCCGCCCCAGACTAAGGCATCGTGCGCGATGCCTTAGTCTCCATTGTCGACGGACCGCTCGCTCTTCATAAAACGCCGCGGCTCGATGCCCCATTCCTGCAGGCGGTATTGCAAGGTGCGGCGGCTGATACCCAGCATTTCGGCTGCGCGATGTCGGGAGCCGTCCACAGCCTCAAGCGTCTTGGTGACGACGTAGCGTTCAACTTCGGCAAGCGTCACTCCAGGTACCATCAGCTGCAGCGCGTCCTGACTCTTTGCGCTCGAGCGCATCGCTAGCTTGTCGGCTTCGATGAGCGGCCCGTCCGCGAGCACGACGGCCTGCTCGACCACGTTCATCAGCTCGCGCACGTTGCCTGGCCAAGGGTAATTGAGCATCAAGCGCATCGCTTGCTCCGAGAAACCTTGTACGTCTTGCTCGTTTTCTTCCGCAAAACGCCCTAAAAAATGCTCGGCCAGAAGCGGGATGTCACTGGGGCGGGCGCGCAGGGCAGGTACGTCAATGCGCACCACGTTCAGTCGGTAATACAAGTCCTCGCGAAACTTGCCGTCCTCGACGAGCACCCGCAGGTCCTTGTTGGTCGCGGCGACGACGCGCGCATCGACGCGCACGGTCTCGTTGCCGCCCACGCGCTCGAGCTCCCGCTCCTGCAGGAATCTGAGCAGCTTGACTTGGGTGCCTGCCGGCACCTCGCTAATCTCATCAAGAAAGAGCGTGCCCCCGTCGGCTTGCTCGAAGCGGCCCTTGCGCTGACCGTGCGCTCCGGTGAACGAACCCTTCTCGTGGCCGAACAGCTCGGACTCGAGCACGCCTTCGGCCAAAGCTGCGCAGTTGAGCCGCACAAACGGCCCCTCACGGCGCTTGGAGTTCTTATGGATGGCGGAGGCGAGCAGCTCTTTACCGGTACCCGTCTCGCCGTGGATCAACACGGTGGCTTTGCTGCGCGCAGCTTGGATCACGCGATTGAATAGGCGCTGCATGGTGGGGTGCGCACCCACAAGGCCCTCGAACACGGGCGCGTCTTGATCGATAGGTGTGCGCGCCTCGGCCGCCGCGAGCTTGCGCGATAGCTCAGGCTTTTCCATGGCGCGCTGCATGACTACGCCCAAGGCACGCTCGCGCACGGGTCGGGTCAGGTAGCGGTCCGCGCCGCGGCGCAAGGCGCGCTCGAGCTCGCCCGGATGCTCGGAGTCGCCGAGCGCGACGATCGCACTCTGAGGAAGCGATTCGCGCAGCCGCTGAAACAGGCCGTCTGAAGCGTCATCCAGGCTGATCGGGGCCATGATCACATCCGGCGCAATCTGCAGCGCTGCACCGAGCGCTGCCCCCGCCGAATCAGCGGTATGCACGAGATAACCCTGGCGTTCGAGCAGCAGCTGCAGCTGGGTCGAAGCAGCCTGATTGGCTTCGACGAGCAGCACCGACCCTTTGGATGGCTCCATGATCGCCAGCGAGCATACGCGGGTGAGTATTGATGTAAAGCGCGGATGTCGATGGAAAGTAGGGACGCGCGGACCTGCGCCATAAAGTCAATTGAATTGACTATATTCTGCCAGCCAGGCAGCGCCAGAATGCCGCCCGCGGTTTGTTCGCAGAAGCCTTCGTTGCCCGCGAGCGGCGGTTAGCTCAGCCTAAACTCAACCTTACTAATACTACTGCTCCAGGTTGGTCCACCGTGATCGTAGGCGTTGACGTGCTCCTGGTCGTTGACGGCGACGGCAACGTGGTACGGCCATTTTCCGGCGCCCACGACGACATCAACGAGCCAGACCGGCCATTTGGGGCAGTCGTGTTAACAGCTTATTCTGGAGCTGGCTAAGCTTACTGTTTCTGCTCACATGCAGACGCTGCTCTGGTGCGCGCCGAGCGAGCAGTGCGATTGATTGAATCGTGGCTTGGTCCACCCTCCTGGCGGTCGTGCCGCCGCCCCGGGCCCGCCGCCCGGCAGGGAGATGGGCCATGTTTGAACACGGTAAGCGCCGCTTTCCAACACACTGAGGCCGTGAGTTAGGTCGCCCGCACGGGGGCGGCTGCGCATCCCGCGCGGGGCTCCGGGTTGACGATTGAGCCACTTCGGCTATTTGGGAGCCGGTTAAACGAAGGAGATTCGGGCATGAGTGCAAAGCAAATCATTTACCGCGCGCAGGCACAAAAGCGTGTCCTTGA
This sequence comes from Polyangiales bacterium, assembly GCA_038257655.1. Taxonomy (GTDB): domain Bacteria; phylum Myxococcota_A; class Polyangia; order Polyangiales; family DASUME01; genus DASUME01. Next base: position 9,989 of record JBBSJC010000140.1, read on the forward strand.
CGGCGTCGATCGTCTCGCCAACGCGGTGAAGGTCACTCTCGGTCCCAAGGGACGCAACGTCGTGATCGAGAAGAGCTGGGGAGCTCCCAAGATCACCAAGGACGGCGTGACCGTGGCCAAGGAGATCGAGCTCCACGACAAGTTTGAGAATATGGGCGCGCAAATGATCCGCGAAGTTGCTTCGCGCACGGTGGATCAGGCGGGCGACGGCACCACGACGGCGACCGTCCTCGCGCAGGCGATCTGTCGCGAAGGCGCTCGCATGGTGGCTGCCGGGCACAACCCGATGGACCTCAAGCGCGGCATCGACAAGGGCGTGATCGCGCTCGTGGCTGCGATCGCCAAGCTCTCGCGCCCCGTCAAGGACAGCACCGAGGTCGAGCAGGTCGGCACGATCAGCGCCAACGGGGACGCGACGATCGGCAAGATGCTCGCCAAGGCCATGGACAAGGTCGGCAAAGAGGGCGTAATCACGGTCGAAGAGGCCAAGGGCATGGAGACTACGCTCGAAGTGGTCGAAGGCATGCAGTTCGATCGCGGCTATTTGTCGCCTTACTTTGTGACCGATGCCGAGCGCATGACAGTCGTGCTCGAGGATTGCTACATCCTGATCAGCGAGAAGAAGATCTCGAACATGCGCGACATGCTCGGCGTGCTCGAAGCGACCGCGCGCTCGGGCAAGCCGCTGCTCATCCTGGCCGAAGACATCGAAGGCGAAGCGCTTGCGACCTTGGTCGTCAACAAGCTGCGCGGCGTGCTCAAGGTCAGCGCCGTCAAGGCACCTGGCTTTGGCGACCGCCGCAAGGAAATGCTCAAGGACATCGCCGTCATCACTGGCGGTAAGGTGATTTCCGAAGAGCTCGGCATGCAGCTTGAGAACGTGACGCTTGCCGATCTAGGCAAGTGCAAGCGCATCACCAGCGACAAGGACAACACCACGATCATCGGTGGTGCCGGCAAGAAGCCGGACATCGAAGGTCGCGTAGCGCTGCTTCGTCGTCAGATCGAAGAGACGACCAGCGACTACGACAAAGAGAAGCTCCAGGAGCGCTTGGCTAAGCTCGCTGGTGGCGTGGCCGTGGTCAAGGTCGGTGCGCCCTCCGAGATCGAGATGAAGGAGCGTAAGGATCGCGTCGATGACGCCCTTGGCGCCACCCGAGCAGCAGTCCAGGAAGGCATCGTGCCTGGCGGCGGCGTCGCCCTTGTGCGCATTCAGTCCGCTCTGGACAAAGTGGAAGTTACCGACGAAGAGAAGATCGGCATCAACATCCTGCGTCGCGCGATCGAAGAACCGTTACGCACGATCGCGAAGAACGCGGGCCAAGAAGGCTCCGTGGTCGTCGAGAAGGTCCGCAAGGGCAAAGGCGCGTTTGGTTACAACGCTGCCACCGACGTCTACGAGGACCTGATCGCAGCCGGCGTGGTCGATCCCGCCAAGGTCGTGCGTTGCGCGCTGCAGAATGCAGCCAGCGTAGCCAGCCTCGTGATCACCACCGAAGCTCTGATCGCTGACAAGCCTCAGCCCAAGGGCGAAGGCGGCGGTGGTGGCGGCGGCGACATGGGCGGCATGGGCGGCATGGGCGGCATGGGCGGTATGGGCGGTATGGGCGGTATGGGCGGCATGATGTAGTCGCCTGCCTGCTCACTGCAGACAGTAAGGGCCCCGGTCACGGTTGTGATCGGGGCTTTTTGCGTCCTACCTTGCTGTCTGCGCGAAAGCAGCGAGCGCGCCGTATGGGGTAGCGTGAGGCGACGAACTCGCAAGCCTTCCTTTCAGCTCAAACTGCGCGCCGGACGACGCCACGGTCGACTAGTTGGGCGTGTTCGCAGATGTGACGGTCTATGCGGACAAGGGCCTTACCAAGGAGCTCTGCACGCTAAAGAACGGGAGCCGCGTCCAAGGATTCGAGTTCGAATACGAGCTGCTTCTATCCGAGTTTGAAGAATCCGAGGAGCTCGCGGGAGATGCCGTTTATCGAGTCGCGCTGGGAGACTTGTCCGAGCTTTGCGCAGGCCACGCGTCTGGTTACATCGGCCTCCCGGAGGTCGAAGTCGATGGTGAGCGCACCTGGCTCGTGCCGTTCGCGGCATTTTTGGGCCAAGTTAAGTAGCGTCTAGCCTAGCTTCGCCGGCTTCGCGCTCGAAACCTTGATCCACTTGGCGAAGGATTCGGTAAAGATCGTGAGCAGGGCGAGCATGGAGAGGCCGCACAAAGTGGATAGTAAGTACCCTTGGAAGATCATGTCTGGTTTGCCGGATTGAATGAGCTTGGGGATGAACTGCTGGGTGATCAGCTGGTAGCCGGCCGTTTCCGTCGCGACACCTACGAATAGTAAGGGCACTAGCGTGACCCAGGCATATCTTGCGCGGCCGCTGTTCACGATCAGGGTCGTGCCGGTACAGAGCGCGATGCACGCGAGTAGTTGATTGGAGATCCCGAGCATGGGCCAAATCGTCGCGATCGAGCCGGTCCACACCAAGTAGCCCCAGCTCATGACGGCGATCGCCGTGGATAGGTAAGTGCCCGGCAGCCAGCTGGGCTCACCGAGCTTCGGGTGAATGCGGCCGCCGAACTCCTGCACGAGAAAGCGGGCCACGCGGGTGCCGGTGTCGACCGTGGTCAGCACGAACAGGGCCTCGAACATGATGGCAAAGTGGTACCAGTAGCTGATCAGATGGGAGAAGCCGGGCAAGCCCGCGAAGATCTGACTCATGCCCACCGCAAGGGAGACGGCACCACCTGCGCGGCCCGCCAAACGTTCTCCAATCTGCTCGGAGAGCTCGGGCAAATGCTCCATGTGCATCCCGAGGGCTGCAAATTTGTCTGGGGCTGTGTTGATCGCGAAGTAGTCGCCAGGCTCCAGGGAGCTTGCAGCGATCAGCGCCACCACACCGACTATCCCCTCCATCAGCATCGCGCCGTAGCCGATGATGCGTGCGTCGCTTTCCTTGTTCAGCATCTTAGGGGTGGTGCCGCTGGCGATAAGCCCATGAAAGCCGCTGATCGCGCCACACGCAATCGTGATGAACACGAAGGGAAACAGCGAGCCGGGCACGATCGGGCCACCATCGACGAACTCGGAGATCGCCGGTTGCTTGAGCTCGGGATTGACGATCAAGATGCCCAGGATCAAAAGGGCGATCGTGCCGATTTTCATGTACGAGGACAGATAATCGCGCGGGCACAGTAAGACCCATACCGGCAACACGGATGCGGCGAAACCGTAAGCCATGATGGCGAGAGTAAGGGTTGCCTCGCTGAGCAAGAAGGTGGAAGCCCAGCTCGACTCGGCGACCCATTTACCCGCGACGACGCAGAACAGCAGCATGACCACGCCTATCGCGGTGGCTTCGCCGATTTTCCCCACACGCAAGCGGTACATCCACAGGCCCATGAAGAGCGCGATGGGTATCGTGGAGGCGATGGTAAAGGTGCCCCAGGCGCTATCGGCCAAGGCGTTGACCACGACCTTACCCATGGCTGCGATCGCGATAGTCACGATGAACAACACGGCCAAGCCGGCGATGAAACCGCTGCGCGGTCCTATCTGCGTGCGCGCGATCTCGGCCAACGACTTACCATCGTGGCGTACGGACGCGGTGAGCATGATGAAGTCATGCACCGCGCCGCCGAGCACGACGCCGATCAGAATCCACAGATAGCCGGGCAGAAAGCCAAACTGCGCCGCGAGCGTAGGGCCGACGAGCGGGCCTGCGCCGGTAATCGCCGCAAAGTGGTGTCCGAACAAGACAAGCTTGCTCGTCGGTACGTAGTTTTGGCCATCACGTAGACGATGGGCTGGCGTAATCCGCGCATCATCGAGCACCAGCACTTTGGTCGCGATGAAGGCCGCATAGTAGCGGTAGGCGATGACGGCGACGCAGACGGCGCCGAGCATGAGTGGAAGCGCGCGCATGGGCGCCTTCGTATCGTTGCCCTACGCGAGCGTCAACGCCCGTCGCTCACGCCTCGGGCAGATGAACCGTAAGCACGGGCGATACCGCGGTGCGCACCACACGTTCGGCCACGCTGCCCAGCAAGAAGCGCCGGAAGCCGCCGCGGCCGTGGGTGCCCATCACGATCATCGGCGTGTCGAGCTCCCGGGCTCGCTCGGCGATTACCTCGGCCGGGCTGCCTTCGAGCAGCTTGGTGGTCACGTTGACGCCGGCCTGGGTGAGCTCGTCGCGGTGTTTGTTGAGCTCGCTTTGAGCGCGTTCCAGCATGTCCGACACGAAGGTCGGACTGACGGTTACCGCACCGTCAGGCAGTGCCATCACGGGCAGCTGGTAGGCGTGCAAGAGCTCCACGTCTGCAGACAACGCGCAGGATAGCTCCCTGGCCTTTTCGACCGCGCGTGCAGACCCATGGGAGAAGTCGACGGGGCAAAGAATCTTTTTATTGGCGGTGATCATGACGAGCCCCTTCGTTCAGATACTCAGCCCCGTGAGACCGGTGTGGCAGGCCAAGCGCAGGTTACGTGCGAGTAGATGCGATTTCTACGCCAGCTTTCGCGGGATGGCCAAGGCGCGGGCCGTTTGCGGGCCATAGTGCGCAGGTTTTTATCGGATTTCGACCCCCAGGCAGTACTGAACGGGGCTTCGCGCTACGCTCGGCGCGATGAGCCCCTGGAGAAAGCTCGGTTTAATCGCAGCCGGCGCCTTCGTGTTGATGCAGGCGGTGCCCTTTGGCCGCGATCACGACAACCCACCTGTGTCGCAGGAGCCCGTGTGGAACAATTCTGCCACGCGACAGCTGGCGGTGCGCGCCTGCTTTGACTGCCACAGCAATCAAACCGAGTGGCCTTGGTACACCTGGGTTGCCCCGGCTTCCTGGATCGTGACGAACGACGTGATGGGCGGGCGCTTTCACATGAACTTCTCAGAGTGGGACCGCCCGCAAAAAGGCGCGGACGAAGCGGTGGACGCCGTGCTGCAAGGCTGGATGCCGCTCGGGATTTACACGCCGTTTCATCCCGAAGCGCGCCTGAGCGAAGACGAGCGTAAGCGCTTGGCGGATGGCCTACGCGCGACCCCCGGCTTCCAAAAATCGGAGCCGGAGCGCTGAGCTGAAGCCTCCGTTCATGGCTCCGCGGCGTATGCTCCGCGACATGTACGATCCGTTCGTCCGCGGGCCCTTCCCAGTCAGCGTCAAGACTGTCGAGCTAAGCGACGCCTCGCGGGGCAATCGACGGGTCGTCCTCGAACTTTGGCTTCCGGCTCATGCACGATACGCGGGGCTTGACCTCGCCAAAGACACTCAGGATCGATACCCGATTTTCGGAGGACATCACGTGCGCCAAGAGGCGGTGCGTGATGCCGAGGTTCTGAACCATGGGGTGCCCTTGGTTGTGTTCTCCCACGGCTTTGCGGGGCATCGCCGCCAGTCGACTTTCTTCTGCACCCACCTAGCGAGCCACGGCTACGTGGTGGTGGCGCTCGATCACGGGGGCAACACGCTCGAAGACATGTTGCAGCAGATGATGGGAGGTCAGGGCGGCTTACCCAGTGACGTGGCCGAGTTGCTCGGTAGGTACGTGTTCGACCGCCCGCGCGACGTGAGCTTTGTGCTCGACGCGATCGCCGCCGGCGAGGTGAGCGCGGTGCCCGAGGCGGTGCGCGTCGAGGCCGTGGGCGTCGCGGGTCACAGCTTTGGCGGTTGGACAACGTTGGTTACCGCGGGCCGA
>JBBSJC010000141.1:0-15640 GCA_038257655.1 Polyangiales bacterium
AAGTTCCTGCTGCACCGAGTGCAGACGCCGGAACATTCGCTGACGATGCGCAGGTACCTGCGCCCAGTCCGGATACGGGCGCCGGCGAGGCAGCGGACCCACCGGACGCGGCTGCCCCAGCGGACGGCGCCAGCCCTGCTGAGGCTGCAGACGAGGCCGATGGCGGTGTTCCCGTCGCACCGGCGGAAGGTAGCAGCGCTGAGGATCCTTTCGACGAGCTTGCGGCCCATGCAGCGCCGTCGTCTGCACCCGAGGTAATCGCCCCGGATGATGCGCTGTTTCGTGTGGACGCGCTCGACGTGGTCGCGCCTCGCGACGAGGCTGTCACCAAAGCGCCGGGCTCGGTCTACCTGCTCGATGAAAAGCAGCTAGAGAAGCACAACTTCGACGATGTCCACCAAGTGTTGTCGCTCGTGCCGGGTGTCTACGTCCGACAGGAAGACGGCTACGGTCTCAGACCTAATATCGGCATGCGTGGTGCTGACCCCGATCGCAGTAAGAAAATTACCTTGATGGAAGATGGGGTGCTGTTTGGCCCCGCACCTTACTCTGCGCCCGCGGCCTATTACTTCCCCGTCATGACGCGCATGGTCGGCGTCGAAGTGTTCAAGGGAGCACCAGCTATCCGATTCGGTCCGCAGACGATCGGCGGCGGGCTCGACCTACGCACGCGTGAGACGCCGTACAAGGGTCCCGAGCTCGGCATTGACGCGAGCGGCGGCAACACCTTTTACACCAAGCTGCACGCCCACGGTGGCTACGGTACCGATCGTTGGGGGCTGCTCAGCGAGGTCGCCCACCTGTCTTCGACCGGCTTCAAGGAGCTCGACGGCGGCGGCGACACCGGTTTTTCCAAGCAAGAAATGATGATCAAGGGGCGCATCAACACGGACCCCGCAGAGCCCGTGTATCAGCGGCTCGAGCTAAAGCTTGGCTACTCTCGGGAGGAGTCGCGCGAGACTTACCTCGGCCTCAGCGACGCTGACTTTCGCGCGCGTCCCCAGCGCAGGTATGCCGCAAGTCGGCTCGACGACATGAGTTTCAATCGTACCCAAGTCGAGCTGCGGCACGTGCTCGGCGTCGGCGAGCACTTCGAGCTGACTACGGTGGCTTACCGTCATGATTTTTCCCGGCTGTGGAACCGTTTGGACGGCTTGGTGAACGGAACCGCCACAACCCAGGATGACGACTATCCCTCGCTGAAACGGGTCACCGATTTCCCCGCTGGCGAGGAGCCGCTTTTCGATTACCTGCGCGGTAAGGCGAGCGCCGCCGAGGCCATGGATGCGCGTCTGCTGATCGCGGGCAACGATCGTGCGTTCGTCTCTCAGGGCATTCAGAGTGTGGCGCGCCGAGACTTCGAGACGGGCGTCTTCAAGCACGACCTGGAGCTTGGTCTGCGCGTGCATTACGACAGCATCGCGCGCGACCACAGCGCCACGAGCTACAGCCTGGGCGAGGACCTTACCGCTACTGGGTCGGAGCTGTCTCCGGCGTGCTTACAGCCGGGGGGCGGTGCGCCTGTGATTTGTCCGGATAACGTGACGCGCCCCAAGCTCGCCGACAACGATGTCAACACGCTCGCGTTCGCGGCTCACTTGGCCTACTCGCTCACTTTTCAGGCGCTGACACTCTCTCCGGGTGTGCGCATGGAGATCATCCGCGCAACCTACGCCGAGCATCTCGCGCCGGAGAACCCGGACGCTGAAAACAGCGTCGATAACGCGGGAAAAAAAGGTCGCAATAACACGCGAGCATTGCTGTTGGCGCTCGGTGCTCGTTACGCGCTGACCGAAGAGCTGGCGCTGATCGCAGGCGTGCAGCAAGGCATGAGTCCCGTCGCACCTGACAAGACCAACATCGGCAACGCCGGCACGGCGGTCGAGCGCGCCACCAACTACGAAGCGGGCCTCCGTTATACGGGCGCGCAGCGCGATGCTAGCGCGATAGGCTTTATCAGCGACTACGACAAGGTTGCCGTCGCCTGTGGCGCCGAATGCGTCGGCGAGGACGACGGCCGCAGCTTTCTGAGTAGCCCCGCGCTGATCTACGGCGTGGAATGGGCCGCTTCGACCCGCCTGGCTCTGCCGCGCGCCTATGGGCTGCCGCTACGTGCCGCCTATACCTATACCGTCGCCGAGTTTCGGAAAGGCTTTACCACGGCCTACGCTCCCTGGGGTGGGAATGACGGCACGGTAGATGCGGGCGATCACCTGCCCTACGTCCCACCGCACCAGTTCTCGGCTGGCGCGGGTGTGGACTATCGCGCAAAGGTGGGGATCGACTTCAACCTTACCTTTATGGACCGCATGCGCGAGGAGGCAGGGCAGGGATCGCTTGAGCCCGGTAAATATACCGATCGCTATGCGATGCTCGATGCAGCCGTCTTCTATCAGGTGCTCGACAGCCTGCGCATCTATCTCAAGGGCGATAACCTTACCAATAATCAGCCGATCGTATCGCGGCGCCCCTTTGGCGCACGCCCCAACAAGCCCTTGCTCGTGCAGGCCGGCTTCAAGTGGGAAATGTAGTGCTAGGAGCGTCCGAACTCGAGGTCGGCGCGCAGCTCGACATCAGTCAGCCAGGGTGCCCCGGGCCCAGCGACGCCAGAGCTGAGCTGCGCGCTCGGAAAGGTGTCGCAGACCAGATGGCGTCACTCGAACGCGCGGTGGCCGGTGAAGATCACAAGCTCGAAGGTGTGGTTCGCATCACGGCGACAGAGATGCTCGCGACTCGATTCATCGTGCCGCACTTGCCTCGCTTTACGGCGCGCCATCCGCACATCGAGCTCGCGTTTGACTGTTCGAACGCGATCGTAAGCTTGGCGCGACGTGAAGCGGACATCGCCCTGCGCTTATCGCGCCCCCACGAAGAGTATTTGATCGCGCAGCGCCTTTCGGCGATCGATCTCGGCTTGTACGCCGCGCCGAGCTACATCGACGCGCGGGGTATGCCAGCGCACGATGCGGAGCGACTGGACGGGCATCGTTTGCTGATGTTCTCGAACACGCCCGGCTTTGCTCGCGAAAACCGCTGGTTTGAAGCGCGGTTCAGCCATGCCGTGGTCGCACTGCGGGCAAGTAGCGTCAGTGCGGTGTACGCAGCTGCGGTGGCTGGTTTGGGCATTGCGCTCTTACCTTGCATCGTAGCCGACGCAGACCTGCGACTTGTCCCCATTCCCAGCGAGCGCGGGCCCGAGCCGCGCTCGATCTGGCAGGTGGTGCACCGAGACTTGCAGCACACTGCCCGCATCCGGGCCGTGCTCGACTTTTTCGCTCGGGTGCTCAAGCCCCAGCGCGTGATCGGATAGTGCGCGGTCCTACGCGACGGTCTCTAAAAAGCCGCGGAGATATAAAACTACTTAAGCCCCCCCCATCGCTGCGGCTGACCTTACCTATGGATGCCCGTTTCAGGGTAAAACGACCCCAGATATCGTGTCAAAACGGGAAACGTGTACGTTTTCGCCTCACGCGCCACGGCTTCCGAAGAATTCCCACATACGGCTACCTGCACTTCGTACCTCGCGCTCCGCTGTAGCGTGGGTGCCCACGTCCTTGACCGAACTTACATACCCTCCGTAAGCTTGTCCCCTAGAGCTTTGTGCATCCGCAGGATCTAGCAAGATCCGTCGCTTGGTGCTCCGAAGCTTACTTCAAGACTGTGTGAGTGGAGGCCGTCAGACATGTCGGGCGAGGGGTCACAAGGAGATTCGCGCGGGAGGCGCATGAGCGCCGCTCCGCGGTCGCTTCTTCCCAGCCGGGCCCCCAGCGGCGCACCCATCAGCCCACGGCAAGGTCCAGCACCTCGGGTGCTCTTCATCGACGATGACGCGATCTGTCGCTGTCACTTCCAAGCGATGTTCGGTGCCCATGAGGTCACCGTAGACGTGGCGGCGAGCGGCGATGAAGCGATCGGCCTCGCGCGACGCCATCAGTATGCCGTGGTGATTTCCGACCTGGTGATGCCGCGCATCGACGGCCTCGAAGTGATCGACCGTATTCGTAAGACCCAAACCAACGCACGTTATGTGGTTACCACCGCACAAGACCCGGAGCAGACAGAAGAGTACTTGAGCCAAAAGCAGCTCGACGGCGTGCTGTGGAAGCCGTGGAACGTTAAGCAAGTACTGTCAGTGGTGGAGCGTTTGTTGATCGAGCCGACCGCGCTGACCGAGCCTCCCGCTCCCCTGCAGCTCGAGGGCACGATCTTAGTCGTGGAGGATAACCCTGGCGACGCGGAGCTTCTGGAAGCCCACCTAAAAGGCGCGCTGGCTCCCGGAGCGACGATCGCAGTCGAGGAATCGCTGGGCGATGCGCTGCATTATCTGCATCAGAACCCAGTCCCTTCGGTGATTCTGCTCGATCTCTCCCTACCAGATGCGAAAGGGATCCAGGCGGTGGTCAGACTGATCGAGCTCAACGTGGAAGCTCCGATCGTCGTGATCAGTGGCTCGAGCGACGAATCGTTGGCCGTGCAGGCGGTGCAAGCCGGGGCGCAGGATTACCTGTTCAAGGACCAGGTCGACTCACGCCACCTATGGCGCACGATCCGGCACGCCCTCGATCGCAAGCGCTCCCAGCTACGCCTCACGCGCGTGGCGCTTTACGATCAATTGACAGGGGCCGCCAATCGCGCCCTGTTCGAGCACCGCACCGAGCACGCGATCGCCACGGCCCGTGCTCACAACACGAGGCTTGCGCTGCTGTTCGTCGACCTCGATCGCTTCAAACAGATCAACGACAACTTTGGACACGACGTAGGTGACGCGCTGCTCTCAGCGTTTGCGATGCGCCTGTCGGAGGTACTAGGCAACGACGAGCTGCTTGCCCGCCTGGGCGGCGACGAGTTCGCGATTCTTGTCGAGAAAGACGGCAGCGCCGAGCAAGCACTCTCGCTATCTGACACGATCCAAAGCGCACTCACCTTACCTTTTGAGCTCACCGGTCAGGCACACTCGCTATCGGCGAGTATCGGCATTGCGATCTTCCCTGACGATGGCGCGGACGAAAAACAATTGCTGCGCCACGCCGATGTGAACATGTACCGGGCCAAGGGCAAGCGCCGGCGCCAATCTGAGAGCCCTCCTGTTGCGGCTGTGGAAGTGCTGCGCTGGGAGCAAATCGAAGACTCGCTGCGTCCTGCCCTCGAGCGTAATGAGTTCCTGCTGCACTATCAGCCGATCGTCGACATCCACACGCGCGAGCTTATCGGCATCGAAGCGTTCCTGAGATGGCAGCGCAAAGACGAAGGCATACTGCAGGCCGCCGCCTTCATTCCGGTGCTCGACCAAACAGGGATGATCATCCCTGTCGGTCGTTGGGTGCTATCGCAGGCCTGTGCGGACCTATTGCGTTTCCAAGCCCTGAGTAGCCGCAGGATTTGGGTCTCGGTGAACGTGACCGCCGTGCAGATCGGTGATCGCAACTTCGGCCGCGAGGTGGTGGAAACGCTGGCGCTGGCGGGCCTTGCCGGACACGACTTGGAGCTTGAGATTACCGAAGGTGTGATCTCCGCAAAGAGCGAGGCCATCACCGAGGCCCTGCGCGGGCTGCGCGAGCAAGGCGTGCGTTTGTGCATGGATGATTTCGGCAGTGGCACCTCGTCGCTCACCCAGCTGTCCCGGTCGCGGATCGACGCGGTCAAGGTCGACCGCTCGGTCACACGCGAGCTGCCCCTGAACGACCGCAGCAAAGCGACCACCTCCGCTATCGTGGCGCTGGGACATGGGCTCGGACTGTCGGTGATCGCAGAAGGGGTTGAGACCGAAGGGCAACACCAGGTGCTCAAGGCCCTCGGTTGCGAGTCCGCCCAGGGCAACTTATACGGCTTACCGATGTCGACCGAGGCGCTGGAAACCTGGATGACCTCGCGTCGGGATAATAAATCGTGAGCGGGCTAAGTGCTTAGTTTTGAGCGGGCTAAGTTTTGAGCGTGAATGAGATGCGCGTCCCAGAGCCCGGCTCGGAGCTGAGTGAGATGCGACCACCATGCAGCTCGACCACCTCTTTGCACAAGGTTAGCCCGACCCCGCTGCCTGGGTAGCGCTTGCGGGAGTGCACGCGCTGCAAGAGGTGAAAGGCCCGTTCCGCATGTTCCATGGCTAGGCCAATACCGTTGTCCTGTACGTGGAATACCCATTCGGCCGAGCTCGACTGCTCGCAGCTGATCTCGATACGGGGCGGGTCCACGCCGCGAAATTTGAGCGCATTGGCGATCAGATTCTGAAACAGCTGGACGAGCAACACGCGCTTCCCAGGCACGGAGGGTAAGCTCGACCGTGTTACCTGCGCTTGGCTCTCTGTGATGGCGAGCGAAAGCAGCGCGAGCGCCTCGCTCACGACTTGATCGATACTAACCGTTTCCTTATCCTTCGGGTCTGCGCCCTGGACGCGCGCGACCGCGAGTAGACCGTCGATCAACGCGCGCATGCGCAAAGCGCCGTCGAGCGCGAGCTCCAGATAACGTCCCATTGTCGGGTCGAGGGACGCTGCGAGCTTGTCCGACAGCAAGCGTGTGTAGCTTGCCACCATGCGCACTGGCTCCTGCAGATCGTGGGCCGCCACATAGGCAAAACGCTCAAGCTCGGCATTGGCGCGCGACAACTGCCCTATCTGCTCGCTCTCGGGTGTCGCGCGCTGCAGATGAGCTTCGGCTTTGGCGACCGCATAACCACCTAACACGCTACCGTCGCTGGCGAGCAGTGGCGCATAGTAAGTATGCGCGTGGGTCCACACGCTGCGCTCGACGCTGCTGTAAAGACCGCGCAGCGCCTGCGCAAAGCAGCTCTTCTCTTCGCTGGTATTCAGCGCTGGAAATAGCGTCGCGGCCTTGTCTCCCAACGCGGACGCGCTCGAGACCTGAGTGACTGATTCAGCCGCCGGGCTCCAACGGAGAAACCGAAGCTCCGCATCGAAGACGATCAGCGCATCCTGACTGTGCGCGAACATGCCGTCGACGAAGGTCAGCGCCGCAGCCAGCTCTCGGGCTTTTTGGGTGTCGTTCACGGCTGCCATGGCAACACGGCTTGGCCGATCATGCCTAGCCCCAATTGCGCCCTTACGGAGATCCGCGAGCACGCGAAGCAGCGGCGGGCAAGGCGCTCTGGGCGATCGTCAAAAAGGCGCGCGTCGCGTGGGATAGTGGGCCTAAAGTAGAGGTAATTAGCGCCACCTCTCGCGCCGGTGCGGCAACACTCAGGGCAAGTGACACAAGCTCGCGCTGCGCAACTTCGCGCGCGACCGCCATGGCGGGGATCACCGACACACCAAAGTCGAGCCCTACGAAACGTTTGGCGACTTCGACACTGCTCGTCTCCATCACCACCTTCGGCTCGTGCTCGCCCGCGCGAAACTGTGCTTCGAGAAACGAGCGCGTGGAGGTCGTCGCATCGAGCAGGATCAAGGGATGGCGCACGAGCTCCGCAATATCGATGCGTTTGCGCTTGGCCAGCGCATGGCCGGGCGCACAGATCACCACTTCGCGCTGCTCTGCTAACACCGTCAGGCGCAGAACATCGCTCGGCACGCGTCCCCCCAAACGTAGGCGGTCGGGTAGAGGTAACGAGATCATGCCGAGGTCCAGACGCCGTGAAGCCACGCGTGCTGCCACGGCCGGGGATGGTCGATTGTGAAGCCGCAGCTCGATCTGAGGGTGTTTGGCGCGGAAGGCCATCAGCAACGGCGGCAAGAAGTAAGTGGCCAAAGTGTCGCTGGCCCCGAGCGACAAAAAGCCCGCGCGCAGCTCCTTGCGCCGGCCGAGCTCGATGCGGGCGGCGGCAAGCTCCGCAAACGCGCGCTCGGCGTGGCGCTGCAGCACGGCGCCTGCCTCCGTCAGATGAATGGTGCGCCCGTCGCGCACGAACAACGGCTCGCCTAGCTCACGTTCGAGGCCGAGCACCGCCTGACTGACGGACGACTGGGATTGTCCGAGCGCTCGTGCGCCGCGCGAAAAGCCCTTGGCTCGAACCACTGCCAAAAAAGCGCGCAGGCGGTCGGCATGGAACTCGGGCAAGGCATCTATCGGATTCACTTATGGATGGTATCACAAACCATTGCCTTTTCCGATGTGCGTCCGCCCGCCATATTGGCGCGATGCTGATCCTTCGAGGCAACGCTGCCCTGTCTCCTGCACGGCTCGACAAACGCGCCGCGCGCATCCGCTGCGACAACCCGGCAATCACGGCCGTGCACGCGCGCTTCGTGCACATCGTCGATGGCGAGATTTCAGAAGGCCATGCTCGCCACGTGCTCGAGCGTTTGCTCCAGTACGGTCCCAAGGACCTGGCCGCGGCCGTCACGGGCACGGAGCGCATCGTGATTCCTCGCCCGGGTACGATTTCGCCCTGGTCGTCCAAGGCCACGGATATCGCGCGCCTGTGCGGCCTTGTGGGCGTGCGCCGCATCGAACGCGGCATCGTGTGGACGTTCAGTGGCCGCATCGACGACGAAGCTGCCCTCGCGCAGGCGATCCACGATCGCATGACGGAATCGGTACTGACCGAGCTCAGCGCGGCCGAGCAACTGTTCGCCCAACACACCCCACGTCCGCTGCAGACGGTGGAGCTCACCCGGCTGGGCCGCGCAGCGCTCGAAGCTGCCGACTACAGCCTCGGCCTGGCGCTGGCGCCCGACGAAATCGACTACCTTGTCGCGGCGTTTCAGCGCATGCAGCGCGATCCCACTGACGTGGAACTAATGATGTTCGCCCAGGCCAATAGCGAGCATTGTCGCCATAAGATCTTCAACGCGGACTTCGTGGTGGACGGTGTCGAGCAAGCCGACTCGCTGTTTCGCATGATAAGGCGCAGCACCGAAAAGACGCCACAAGGCGTGCTGTCCGCCTACAAGGACAATGCCTCGGTGATCGAGGGCTCGCGCGCAGGACGCTTTTTTCCGGAGCATGGCAGCCGCGTCTACAAGGCTCATGATGAGCCCGTACACATCTTGATGAAAGTGGAGACCCACAATCATCCGACTGCGATCTCACCTTACCCCGGTGCCGCGACGGGCTCAGGCGGGGAAATCCGCGACGAAGGGGCGACTGGCCGCGGCTCCAAACCCAAGGCAGGCCTGGTCGGGTTTACGGTTTCCAATCTGCGCATTCCCCACGCGCTTCAGCCATGGGAAGCCGACTACGGTAAGCCCGGTCGCATGGCCTCGGCCCTAGACATCATGCTCGAAGGCCCGATCGGTGGCGCAGCGTTCAACAACGAGTTCGGTCGTCCCGCGCTGACAGGTTACTTCCGCAGTTTTGAGCTCGAGGTGGAAGGTGTAAACGGCCCGGAAGTGCGCGGCTATCACAAACCGATCATGCTCGCGGGCGGCGTCGGCAATATCCGCGCAGAGCACGTGCAAAAGCATGAGATTGAAGCGGGCGCGTTGATCGTGGTCTTAGGCGGCCCCGCGATGTTGATAGGGCTCGGCGGTAGCGCAGCGTCCTCTGTGGCCGCGGGCGCATCCCACGAGGACTTAGATTTCGCCTCAGTGCAGCGCGACAATGCCGAGATGCAGCGCCGCTGCCAGGAGGTGATCGATCGCTGTTGTGCGCTCGGTGAGGACACGCCGATCGTATCAATCCACGACGTAGGTGCAGGCGGGCTTTCAAACGCCCTGCCTGAGCTCGTCCATGAATCGGGCCGCGGAGCGCACTTTCAGCTGCGTAAGATTCCAAGCGACGAACCCGGCATGTCGCCGCTCGAAATCTGGTGCAACGAAGCCCAGGAGCGTTACGTGCTCGCAATCGCAGCAGACAAACGCGAGCTGTTCGAAGCGCTCTGTAAGCGTGAACGCTGCCCGTTTGCGATCGTTGGACAGGCCACCGATGATGGTCGTCTGATTGTCGACGATACGGAGCTCAACACCCGACCGATCGACATGCCGCTATCGACCTTGCTCGGCAAGCCTCCCAAGATGCGACGGGAAGCCTTCCACCTTACGGTTCCTACCCAGCCCTTCGATGTTACCAAGCTCGATCTACGCGAGGCCTTGCTGCGCGTCTTGCGGCTGCCTACCGTCGCTGACAAGACGTTTCTGATCACGATCGGTGACCGCAGCGTGACGGGACTTGTATGTCGAGATCAAATGGTGGGCCGCTATCAGGTGCCGGTGGCAGATGCCGCGATCACCGCGGCAAGCTTTGATAGCTACGCCGGTGAGGCGATGGCCATCGGTGAGCGCACCCCGCTTGCTCTGCTCGATGCGGCGGCCTCCGCGCGCATGGCCGTGGGCGAAGCGCTGACCAACCTCGCCTGTGCCCCGATCGAGCGCATCACTCAGGTGCGTCTGTCCGCCAACTGGATGGCGCCAGCGGGCTCCCCGGGCGAAGACGCCAAGCTCTATGACGCGGTGCGCGCGGTGGGCGCGGAGCTGTGTCCTGCCTTGGGTATCGCCATTCCTGTCGGCAAAGACTCCATGTCCATGCGCAGCGTGTGGAGCGAGGGCGGGCAAAAAAAGAGCGTGGTGTCTCCGCTTTCGCTGATCGTCAGCGCGTTTGCCCCGGTGTACGACGTGCGGCGGGCCGTCACGCCAGAGCTTCGTTTGGATGCTGACACCGAGCTTGTACTGATCGATCTCGGCCAGGGTAAACACCGCCTGGGCGCAAGCGCGCTGTGCCAGGTGTACTCGCGTTTGGGCAGCGATGCGCCCGATGTCGATGACTCCGAGCGGCTCTTGGGATTCTTCGAGCTCATCCAACAGCTGATTCGCGACAACCTGTTGCTCGCCTACCACGATAGATCCGATGGTGGCCTGATCGTTACCCTGCTCGAGATGGCTTTTGCAGGCGGCGTGGGTCTGGACATCGATCTAAGTACCCTTTCGGGCAACGCCCTGACCTTACTTTTTTCAGAAGAACTCGGCGCCGTGCTGCAAGTGCGAAGCGCTGATTTCACACGACTGATGCGCGCCGCAGAGGCACACGGTTTGGGCGCCTTGCTGCACCGCATCGGTCACCCGACCGCGTCGGATGACATCCTCGTGCGCAAAGGCGCCACGCGTCTACTCGCCGAAAAGCGCTCCGTATTGCGCGGCGTGTGGTCTGAAACCACCCATCACATGCAAGCACTGCGGGACGACACGCAGTGTGCCGAGGAAGAGCACGCCGCGCGCATCGACACGCAGGACCCTGGTTTAAGCGTTCGCGCAAGCTTCGACATCGACGAAGACGTCGCAGCGTCGTTCATCGCGCAATCCAACGTGCCATTGCCTGTACGGCGCGCGCGACCGCGCATGGCGATCCTGCGCGAGCAAGGCGTGAACGGCCAGACAGAAATGGCGGCGGCGTTTGATCGTGCAGGCTTTGAAGCCGTGGATGTGCACATGAGCGACCTGCTTTCCGGGGAAGTGACGCTGACATCGTTCCGTGGTCTTGTCGCTTGTGGTGGTTTCTCCTACGGCGACGTCCTGGGCGCGGGCGAAGGCTGGGCCAAAACTATCTTGTTCAATGCACGTGCACGCGCTGAGTTCGCCGCATTTTTCGCGCGCAACGACGCGTTTGCGCTAGGCGTCTGCAATGGCTGTCAGATGATGTCGAACTTGCGCGAGCTCATTCCGGGCGCAGAGCTGTGGCCGCGCTTCGTGCGCAATCGCTCCGAGCAATTCGAAGCGCGTCTGTCGCGGGTACGGATCGAGCGCACACCCTCCATCTTGTTCGAAGGTATGGCCGGCTCGGAGTTGACGATCGCAGTCGCACACGGAGAAGGCCGCGCCGAGTTTGCGCAAGACCACATGTTGCAGGCGCTGTCGCAGCAAGGCTTGGTCGCCGCGCGCTACATCGACACCCGCGGCGAAGTCACAGCGCAGTATCCTGCCAACCCCAACGGCTCACCTGAGGGTCTCACTGCGGTCACGACGTGTGATGGCCGAGTCACGATCATGATGCCCCACCCTGAGCGTGTGTTTCGCGCGGTTCAGTATTCGTGGCATCCGAGGACCTGGACAGAAGACGGCCCCTGGATGCGCCTATTTCGCAACGCGCGCGTCTGGGTCGGGTAGCTCTAGTTCGCTGTCGCTCGGCTGCGACGCCGCGTGAAAACCTTACCATCGGCCTTGGTCGCTGCCCGAACATGGGGGACGCGCGCGGGCGCAAGCGGCTGCTTGACTGCTTTGGGCGTTACCACCTGAGGTGCTGGAGGTGCGGAGGGCGCAACGGCCGTCGCAGCAGGCACAGGCGCAGGCACAGTGGCAGCTTCTAGCTCGCGTGGTGCAACCTGCGGCGCGTTCACAGCTGCAGACGGCACCGTTGGTGGCGCAGCTGGCTCAGGTTCAGCTGACTTCACGATCGGCGCGCTGGGCTCGCTCTCGGGCAGAGCGGAAAGCGCGATCGAGAACATGGCGAACAACGTGCCCAACACCAGGATCGTCGCCAAGCGCCGGTCGTCGCGCGACACCACCACAGCGGTCTGCTCCTTCGGCAGCGCCAGAGGCTGCGTGTTGAGCGAAGACACATGAATAGGCGGAGGCGGTGCAAGACCGACCAACGTCGAATCGTGGGCACGGCGTGCGTTCTTGTGGGCAACGTCGCCAACCGCAATCGTGTGTGGCTTGAGCGGCTCCGTGACGAACGTCTGCGTAGCGGGCCGCGTCTCCTGTTTTTTCGCGGCCGTCGCGCCCTTACCGATCGATTGCAACATCTTGGCTCTCCTCACAGCGACAGGCGCTGGCTCAAGAGAGTAATGCAAGGCGCGGACCAGGCGACTAAATACCGTACTTTTTGATTTTCTCGTACAGGGTCGACGCCGCAATTCCAAGCGCTTGTGCGGCTTGCGTCTTATTACCCCCAAGCTGACCTAACGTTTGTTTGATCGCCGCCCGCTCCAGCGCATCCAAGGTGCGCCCCGCCAGCGGCAAGCGATCGAGCGTGGGCTCCTTACGCTTTGAGCGCTGCTGTAAGGACGCAAAGTGGCGGGCTTCGAGGATCGGCCCGTCGGCCAAGGCGGCTGCGCTCGTGATCACGTTGCGTAACTCACGCACGTTGCCTGGCCAATCGTGGGCACGCAGCGTTTCCAGTGCAGAGTCGGCGACTGCCAGAGGTTTACCTACATCGTCGAGCATGGATTTCACGAGCATCGCAAGGTCGTCGAGCCGCTCGCGCAAGGGCGGTATGTGCACGACCGCCGCGTTCAAACGAAAGTACAAGTCCTGGCGAAACTTACCGTTTTCGACCTGAAGCTCTAGATCGCGATTGGTCGCGGCAATCACGCGCACATCGACTGCAATATCGCGGGTCCCGCCTACCCTGCGCACCGTACGTTGCTCGAGCACACGGAGCAGTCGGGGCTGCAGCTCCAGGGGCAACTCGCCGATTTCGTCGAGGAATACGGTACCGTTGTGTCCCTGCTCGAAGATGCCCTTTCGTTCGGAAACGGCGCCCGTAAACGCGCCTTTTACGTGACCGAACAACTCGCTTTCGATCAGATTGGGGGCGACCGCGCCGCAATCAAACACCGCAAAGGGTAAGGCCGCACGGGTGCTGCTCGCATGGAGCGCGCGCGCGAGCACGTCTTTGCCGGTGCCGGTTTCGCCGATCAACGAAACCGTCAGATCCGTGGGCGCAAGCTTGGCGAGATGTTGAAAGACTTCGGCTATCTTGGGCGATTCGCCCACGGCGTCGCCAAACGAGCGCTGCTTGCGATCATCGATGATTTCGATGCGGATTGGCGTGCGACCGATCACGACCTGGGTGGTCGTCGACACGAGCACCGCGCGGATCGATACGCCGTTGATCCATGTGCCGTTGCTGCTGCCGAGGTCCTCGATGCTCACGCCTTCGTGACTGACCACGAGCTTGAGATGATTGCGCGACACGTGAGGGTCGGTGATGCGTACGTTGGCTTCTTTGCCGGCTCCGAGGGTGTAGGCACCCGGCTCTAGTAATATGGTGCGCGCCGCCCCTTCGCTTGGCTCCACGACGAGCTGGAAGCGTCTGCTTGGGGACGTGCGCTGGGCCGAAATAAACGCCAGGGTGCCTTCAGACATCGTCTCTCCGTACGGTAACTCACCCCCTAGGGCTTGGGCATTCGGATTCCGTACACACAGTCTCCGATTTCCGGAGAGGCCCGAGGGCTAAAGCCAACAGATCCGAAGTCCAGCTCACTAGTTGGGCGCGATTGGCGCGTGGCACGAGCCTTGAACAGTCACCGTGCATGCACAATGGCGAGTCCCGCACACACCGTACGACGTTTGGCGCGCGAATGCTCGCATTGGCAATCACGCTCAACCTGTTCGCATCGCACACCCTCGCCGCCCCGCGCAGCCGTGAGCTGCGGCTCGCGCCTAGCTCCGACGACGCCCAGCAGCACAGCGCTGCCAAGGCGAGCTGGAAGGCCACCGCGCGGGCCTTGCAGCTCGGCACCCGGCGCATGGCTTCCCGCCTGCTGACGCGCTCCCCATCAGGGGCCCTGCGCCACGCAGCGCCTGGCAGCGGCGCCAAACGTTTGCTTTGGCCTGTCACGGACGGCCACTTCGTGCGCGGCTTCGGTTTCGTGCGCAAGGAGCTCAAGGATTTGCCCCACCTCGGCGTCGACATCGCCGCCCAGCAGGGCACCCCGATCCTGGCGGCGGCCGACGGCGTCGTGGGCTACGCCGATCACGGCGTAAAGGGCTACGGCAACCTGGCGATTCTCGTGCACGCCGACGGCAGCGTGACCTCCTACGCGCACTGCAGCGTGCTGCATGTGCAGCCGGGACAGACCGTCACGCGCGGCGAGCCGATCGCGGACGTTGGCAGTACCGGCATTTCCCGCGGGCCACACCTGCACTTCGAGTTTCGCACTCACGGTCGTCCCAAAAATCCGATGACTCGATTCGATCGCCCCGCGCGCCCCAAGCCGGTACCGGAGCTGGCGTTGCTCACGCTGCCCGGAGCTTGATCAGGCGCCAGACAAAACAATAGACAAACCATGCAGACATTAAAACACTACACTTTCAACATGTTATAAAGATTATCTAGCCATACGTGATTCACAGCGCTACAACCAATGCAAGGTTTGTATAAGCGCGGAGCACTTATGGCCAAGAGTTCTTTATTTCGCGAGACCTACGCCTACGCGAGTCAGGCTCGCGAGTTCAGCGGTAAAGACTGGTTGGCCTACGCGGCCTGGGTCGGTCTGATGATGGGTCTACTCGCAGCGGTCGCTGGCTTCATGGCGATCGGCGCGAGCAACGGCGTCACATATCCGGCTTACGTTTGGAACGTGCCCGTTGGCACAGCAATCTTCGTGTTCGCGATCGCCTTCGACACGATCGGCCACCGCACCGCGTACAAAGAAGAGCTCAAAAAAGGCGAGGAGCTCGTCCACCACATCACGATCTTCGCGGGCATCGGCAGCGTGCTGCTCTTGTGTCTCGGTTATCAGCATCCAGATTTCATGCGCATTCCGGCCCTGACGCTTATCGCCCTAAGCTTCCTCTACAGCTTCATCGACGAAGCGCTGCACTGGCGTCGCTATCTCATGCAGAAGTGCGACAGGGTCGAGAGTTGGAGCCACTTTGCGATCTTGACCGGCCACATGATCATGATCGTCGCCTGGTTCAAATGGTTCGATCAGGGTTATCCGGGCGTTGCGGAGACCCTGCCCTTCTTACCTTCCCTGTAAAAGCGCCGAGGAACAAAGCCGCCATGCAAATCACAGCTTCCCACGAGT
>JBBSJC010000142.1:0-15540 GCA_038257655.1 Polyangiales bacterium
CCTGTGACCTTGAGCTTTTGCGCCAAGCTCAGCGCCACGTCTCCGGTGCCCGGCGGCAAATCCATCACCAGATAATCGAGCTCGCCCCAACGTACGTCGCCCAGGAACTGCTGCAGCGCGCCGTGCAACATCGGACCGCGCCAAACGATCGCGGACTTGGTGTCTTCCATCAAAAAGCCGATGCTCATCAGCTTGATTCCGAAGCGTTCCAGCGGCTCGATGGTCTTACCATCTTCACTCGCCGGAAAACCTTGGATGCCAAACATCGTGGGGATCGAAGGGCCGTAGATGTCCGCGTCGAGCAAGCCCACGCGGGCGCCGGCGCGCTTCAAGGCAAGAGTCAGATTGACGGCGGTCGTGCTCTTGCCGACGCCGCCCTTGCCGCTCATCACCAGGATCACGTTGCGCACGCCGGGGATAGGATCTTCTTGGCCCACGTCGCGGGTCGGAACGCTCAGGTCCCAATCGAGCACGACTTTATCGACACCGAGCGGCGCCAGGGCGGCGTGGATGCGCTCACGGATTTGCGCCTGCAAGGTCTCAGAAGGTGCACTGAGCTTCACGCCTGCGCGCACACTGTCATCTACCACGACCACGTCGAGCAAGGTGCCGAGGCTCAGCATGGGCTTGTGAAAGGCGGGGTCTTCAACGGTGGCGAGTGCTTCGAGCACCGCTTCCCGGCTCAGCGAGGACATGTGCGCTCCAGTAGTCAGGGCGTGCTTCAGTGGTGCAGGCAGCAGGAAAATGGCGCGGGTTTGACAGTCGGCGCCAGTGGGATCGACATGGGATAAGGCCCCCATCCTCCCGCGTCAAGAAGCCCTGCTATGCTCGGCGCCCACATGCGCAGGAAACTGGCCCTCCCGCTCGCGATTTTCGCTACCTGCGCTGCGATCTACGTGCTGACGTTAGGGCAACGCGCGTTTGAGCCGTCGCCGAACAATCATTTCGTGCACTTGGCGGACAGCTTTCTGCACGGCCAGCTCAGCGTGGTCGGCAATCAGCCGCCCGGCTACAACGACTGGGCCCGCTACGAGGGCCGCTGGTTTGTGTCTTTTCCTCCGTTTCCAGCCCTGGTGATCCTGCCGGCAGTGGCGATCTGGGGCACGGCCACCCTCGACCGTCTGTTCTGGGCGATCATCGCGGCCTTGGGCCCAGCCCTGCTGTTTGTGCTCTTGCAGCGCCTGCCCGAGCGCGGTGAGAGCACGCGCAACACCCGCGATAACCTGCTGCTGACGGGACTGTTCGCCCTGGGCAGCGTGTTCTTCTACGTAGCGGTTCAGGGCACGGTCTGGTTTGCCGCCCACGTAGTCGCAAGCTCGCTTATCGCGCTCTATCTGCTGTTCTCGCTGGATGCCAAACACCCGCTTTTGGCCGGGGCAATGTTGGGCTTTTCCTTTCTGACGCGCACGACCACCGCCCTGCTCGTGATCGTGTTCATGGTCGAAGCCTTTCGCGTCTACCGACGCCCTACGACACGCGCGCACGACGCGGGCGGCACCGGCAACGCGTACGGCAACGCGAACCTGCGCAACGCCACAAACAGCGACGGGAGCGATTGGCCGCCGCGTATCGCCTGGCGATTTCTAGAGGGCGCAGACTGGCCGCGCGTAATCAAAAGCGGTGTGTTGTTCGCCCTGCCCGTGCTCGCCTGCAGTGCCTTTCAACTGTGGATGAACGCGGCGCGCTTTGATGACCCCTTGACCTTCGGCCACGAGCATCTGCAGGTACGCTGGCAAA
This sequence comes from Polyangiales bacterium, assembly GCA_038257655.1. Classification (GTDB taxonomy): domain Bacteria; phylum Myxococcota_A; class Polyangia; order Polyangiales; family DASUME01; genus DASUME01. The sequence goes on from JBBSJC010000142.1 coordinate 1,738, forward strand.
AGCGCATCGAAACCTGGGGGCTGTTCAACTTTCATTATTTCTCGAAGAACTTGGCCGTATTCGTGGCCGGCACGCCTTGGATCACGAACAGCGCGCCCCATCTCAAGATAAGCGGCCATGGACTTGCGCTCTGGTTCACCACGCCCAACTTACTCTGGCTGCTTTGGCCCAAGCGCATCGATGCGCGCATGGTCGGTCTGTATCTGGCGGCCAGCTGCGTGATGCTGCTCAACCTCTGCTACCAGAACAGCGGCTGGGTGCAGTTCGGCTATCGCTTTGCGCTCGATTACATGCCGCTACTGTTCGTGCTGCTCGCGCTGGGTGCACGCCGCTTTGGCCCGGGCTTTTGGCTGTGCGCCCTGTTTGCGGTCGCGGTGAACGCGTTTGGCGCGGCAAGCTTCGATCGCGCGCCTGCGTACTACGACAACGACGGCACGCAAAACCGCGTGTTTCAGCCGGACTAGTGTCGGGCCACAAGGCGATCCCGCCAAAGCGATGCGCCGCGCGCGGCTTAGAGCGTAGAATCCAGGCAGGGTATGGGCACCGAAGTCGACTTCCGCGGAACGCCGCGTTTCGAGCTGCTGTCGCGTTTGGGCGCTGGCAGCTCCGCCGTCGTGTATCAGGCTTTGGATCGTCAGCACAACCGCGAGGTCGCGAGCTCGTGCGCGGAGTCGACCTTCTGTCCTACCTACGGCCGACGGGCGTCCAGGGACCCTCAGGCTTTGATCATGAACGCGGGCGTTCGGTCCTACGGCAATTGGCCGAGTCCCTCGCTGCGCTGCATCGCGCGGGGCGTGTGCACCGCGACGAGAAGCCCGCAAACGTGCGCGTGACCGCGGAAGGGCGCACCGTGCTACTCGACCTGGGACTTTCCACCGAGATCCTAGCGCTCGCGTCGGAAGCGGAAGGCGTGCTGGTCGGTACACCGCGCTATTGCGCACCGGAGCAGGTGTTGGGGGAAGAGCCCGGTCCCGCGGCCGACTGGTACAGCTTTGGGGCAGTGCTGTTCGAAGCGTTGATGGGTAGGCCCGCGTTCGAAGGACCAGTACAGCAGGTGCTCGAAGCCAAGGTGTCGCGCGAAGCAGCCGGTTTGGATGAGCTCGCGTCCCATGCAGCGAGCGACCTCGCGCAGCTATGTGGACGGCTCTTGCTGCGCGATGCCACACGCCGACCTGACGGTCTGGAGGTACTGGCGACCTTGGGAGCTCAGGTGTTCGGGGTAAGGCACAGTGCAACACTGCAGCCGTCAGCAAGCGACTTGGCCCTGCTGAAGACCGCCTTTGCACGCTCGCGCCAAGAGCTCAGCCATGTATGCGTGGTAGGGCCTGCGGGCGCGGGGAAGAGCACGCTGCTCTCCGCCTTTGGCGAGTGGGCCGCAGAGAGACAAGCGCTCGTGCTCCACTCGCGTTGCCATGCCGCCCTAGGCCAGCCGTTTGAACCCCTGCACGCTGTGGCACGCATGATAGGTATCGCTTGGCTGCAGCTCCGTCGCGACGACCGTGCCGCGCTCGCACCGGGCGCACTGGGACTGATGCTGCCCGCTCTGTCTATGATCGAGAGCGTCGCCGAGGCAGCGCACTCGCCCAGACCAGGAAGCTTGGTCGCGCAGCGACTTCGCGGGTTTGCAGCGCTGCGCAAGCTTTTGTACGACGTGTCCTGCGCGCGTCCTGTCGTGTGGCTCATCGACGATCGCGATCTGATCGATGAGGACAGTGCGCGCGGGCTCGCGTTACTGCTGCAAGGCGAAGGCGCGCCTCGCATGTTGCTCGTGACCTCTCAATCGCTTCCCTATCAACACTCAGGTACGAGCAGACCGGAGCTGCTCGTCTTACACTCGCCGCGCGCCTCCGAGACGATCCGCGCGCGATGGCGCGCGTTAGCACCGGACGCGCGCGACTTGGTGCGGGCCTTATGCGTGGCCAGTCACCCGGTGACTCGGGAGTTGCTCTCGGAGGTTACCGGCCTACGTGGTGGGCCGTTTGCGCAGGCACTCAACAGGGGTCAGGCCGCAGGTCTGATACGCGAGGCGCCGGTCGGGGAAACGCGTGGCCTTGAAGCTGTGCATCGCTGGATAAGCGATCCTCCGGCTGACTCCGACCGGGATCCCGGCACCCACCCCGAACGCGACAGCGACTCCGACAGCGAGCTTGCCCACTTGAACGCGCGCTGGGCTATCGCCATGCACGCGATGCACGGGATGCCGGAAGCGACGCTCGCGCAACGCGGAAGGCTTGTCGCAGCGTGTCAACAAGCCGCCCGCAAACTCGCGCTGCAGGCCGGACATCAGATGGCCTTTGCACTCGAAGCCCGCATGCTCACCCTCGACTTCGAGGCGCAGGCCGCAACCAATGATGCTGAAGTCCAAGCCGCTAATCTTGCGATCGGCGAGGCGTGGTTGCGGGCCGGACAGCCCGCGGGGGCAGCGCGGCGCTTTCTTGCTGCCGCCGCGTGGGCCAAAGGCTCCGATGCGTTGTCGCTGCGCCGGCGCGCAGCTGAGCTGTTGATGCAAGCTGGCCAAATCGACGAATCAGTCAGCGTGCTTGACGATTTACTGCGGGCCGTCGAGGTCACGCCGATGTCGACGACAGGTTGGTCGCTTGCCTCGATCGCCTGGCACCGCAGTGTGCTTTCGCTGCGTGGTCACAGCTACGCTGCGCGTGCGGCGGGCGAGCTGACGCCGCGCGCCTTGGTCGAAGTGGACGTCATGTGGTCGGTTGGACAGATCGTCTCGATCGCCAAGACCCTGCAAGGGCTCGACGTGCAGACGCGCGGACTTCGGCGCGCCCTTGCACTGGGCGAGCCTTACCGACTCGCGCGCGCGCTTGCGACGGAAGCGTCGTCGCTTGCCGGCAGCGAGGCGCCGCCTCAGCTCAAAGCGCAAGCCGCGCTATTGACGGCACGCAAGCTCGCGAGCGAATTGGGAGACCCTGGCCTCGATGCTGCTTGCGATGTGTCGGAGGCGGTCTGCCGGTTTTTCTCCGCCGATATGCGCGGGTCGTTTCAGATGGCGATCGTCGCCGAGAGCAAGCTCCGCGCGCTGCCCCATCCTCCGACCGTGGAGATCTCTTACGCGCAGGGATTCACTCTTTTTTCATCCAATGCCTTTGCTGCGGCGGCGGATGGCATCGCGCTCTACGAGCGCTTCGTCGATGAAGCACGCGGGCGCGGCGACATCTTTGCAGAAGCGATGCTGACGACTGCCGCGCGTGCCTATCTTGCAACCATGACGGGCGATGCGGACATGGTGCTGCGCGACATCGACACCCCGCTCGCAGCATGGCGGGAAACGGGCGTGCATTTTTTGCACGTTTATAAGCTTCTGAGTGTGGCTCACCTCGATCTTTATCGCGCCGACCCTGTCGTGTTGAAGCGCATCGACCTGCTATGGCCGCAGCTTTCGCGCGGAGGTCTGTTGCGCCTGCGACCCTTACGCCCTTTCTTGGCACGGGTGCGGGGCGCAGCTTTGCTCGCGACAGCTAGTGAGCGCGGAGTCAAGGTCAGTGCCGACGCGGCACGCAAAGAGGCCGCCGCGGCACGCGCAACGAAACACGCGGGTGCCCAGGGCTTTGCGCACCTGCTCGAAGCAGGCGCGCACGTGCTGCTCGGCCGTGATGATCTGGCGATCCTCGAGCTCGGACGGGCGGACAACGCGCTTGCCTCAACCGGCATGGACAGCTGGCGTCAAGCGGCACGTTACCAGCTCGGACGTTTGCGAGGCGGAGACGAAGGACGCGCCATTCGCGAAGGCGCCGAAGCGGACATGCGCGCACGAGGCATTGTCGACCCCTTACGCTTTGCGGAGACCTACGCGACCGGGTGCAGCAGATGAGCTGCCAGTTTCTAGAGCCCTAGTTTCTGCACCAAGGACGTTTCGCGCCGCAGCACTGAATGTTCATGGCTGCCCGCGCCCCCAGACTCCGACTCAGCGTTCAAGACTCAGCTTCAACAGCTTGATCGCGCGGTTCGCAAGCCCCGCGTCGACGGCGTGCAAGTACGTGAGGACGATCGTCTTGCCGTCGCTGCTGCGCAAGTGAACGTTTTCCCGCGCGTGGTAGTTGGGAAGGCCCTTGGTCGCGGTGGGATCTAAGAACCCGTAGTCACCAGCCTCCGTGGCAGGGATCGTCGTCCCTGCGCTCCAAGGCCCCGTGAGGTTATTCGCGACGTAGAGCTCCGCGCCCGTCCCGTTGCCGGCCACGAGCAGATACTGCTTGAGGTACGGGTTATAGGAGATCGAGGTATTATAGTCCCCAAACGGGTTAACCTCGATCATCCCTTCGACGGGACAGCTGTCTAAGAGACAAGCGGTCGAGATCTGGTCCGTTTGCCAGCGGCGCGTGGCCGCGTTCCAGTAGCGATAGGCGCGCGGGTCGGTCGCCTGCAGGGGAGGCACGCGCGCCAGAAACAGGCGCGAGACGAAGCCGGACGCCGTCCTCTTGCTACTCACGAAGTAGCGGTAACCGCCCTCCTCGACATCAACCGGGAAGTAGCGATCGCCGTGACTCTGCGCCTGATCCCACATTTTGAAGCGGCCGGTCGTGCCGGCTGTCTGCACGCCGCCCACGAGTTTATCGACGTAGGTTACCTGCGGGCCTTCGCTGTGAAACACGCCGCGCGAGAAGAAAATCAGGGCCTCCTCTTGACCGTTGATCGTGCGCGTGAAGCCAGAGATCGGCCAGTGATAGTACCATTGGCTGCCGATGAACTCGGGCTCTGTCCCCGTGTACGGGACGAACTGCTTCGGCGCGCCGTTGGCGTCGTGGTGCTCAGAGGATGCCGTTGCATCATCGAGCGCGGGATAGTTACCCCTGAAGAAGCCGGCGGGACCCTGTGCCGCGGTGCTCGTCCGCCAATTGCGCCCGTCTTCACCAGCGACAGTGAGCGCGACGTCGCCAAAGAACCAGACCAGACGGCCACCCAGCTTGACGGCGGCTCCCACGTCACGGCCTTGGGTGGAGTTCGCGGCGTGGCTCAAATAGCCGGCTTTTTGGATCGACCCTCGGGCGTACTTAACCGAGGGCGGTGCTGCCTCGCTCCTGCCCGTGTCGAACTCACGGGGCGTGCCACAAGTATAGTTAACTTCGCTATCTTCTTTTCCGCAAATGCGGAAACGGTATCTAGAGCCGGGCTCAAGACCAGTGGCTCGATGGGCGATGGGATACTCGACCCCGGCGGGCACGACTACATTGGTCCAGCTTTGCCGTGCGGTATAGTTGCACACGGGGGAGCCGCCAAACACCAGGGTGCACTTACCCAATTCAAAGTAGAAGCTGCACTTTCCCGTGCTGCACGTACCGTGGGCTTTGAGACGCGCCGATGTGGCAGTAATGTTGTCAGCAGGGTCTGTATTGCCGACACAGCTCACCATGATCAGGGCGAGCAAGAGACCAAGTTTTCTCGTCATATGCCGGGTCACCTTTGTTTTTACGGAGGGGCGTTGGTTGGAAGCGACGCCTGTGACAAACCACACAGCACTGGGCCGCGCAAGCTCGATTTGCAACGTCGATTGCCCCTCCGATCGGACTACCGAGCAGGGATGCCCCGTAGGAGCCGTGTCCTCTGCGACGGGCTCCCACGCGGCAGCGCCTGCAGCGGCCAGCGTGGGAACGAAGACACTTCGCGGCCTGGCCGGTGCGTCTTGTGCCGACGCCCCTGAGCACACTAACGACAGCGCTAGCACCGCACTGAAGCCCAAGCGCGGACGGGGGGCCGGAGATTCCTCTAGCGGCCTTGTCCGCCACCTGGGCGCAAGCTTTGCTGGTCGCCGCGGAGCTTGCCACGTGCCCAGAGCACGCTTTCGGCTAGGGTCGCGGTGACGCGGTGCTGCCCGCACGAGAGGCGGGCGTAGCGAGCTTGATCGACGCACAGTCTTTGCCGAATAACGCTGATAGCGCTGCCCCGGGCGGGCATGAGGCGGGCAGCGCCGCGGGAGGTAACATGAACGATGGCGGCCTTGGCAGGCTCGATGCTGCGCCAGGTGGTGACTCGGAATTAGACGGTCTGATCACGATCGAACAGGGCGAGCTCACGGCAAGTTGCGTCATCCGCGCTTTGTCAGACTAGAGCGAGGCTGCGAACTCCTTGAGGTATGCCGCAGCGCTGCGCAGCTCCGGGAAGGCGGGCGAGGGGTAAATGCGGTCGCCGGGCCGCCCCCTTTCGATCGCTTCGACTGCGCCGACGATGATATCAAGCTCGCGCGCGTAGTCTGTGTCCTGCCCTCGCTGGTAGGGGAGCACGCGCGCGGCATAACCAGGCACGTGAATCGCACCATCCTCGAGGTTCAAGTAGTGGTGTTGCCCATAGAGTGTCGACTCCACGTGCACCGTGTACTTACCAGCAGTGGGGCCGTCCGAGGGTCGATGAATTTGAACGCGGGCGCCACCTTGCCCGTGAGTCATCCCGTTGAGAAAAAAGATAGTCTCTCCGTAACTGGCGAGGCGGCCAGCAATAAACAGCCGCGCCGTGATCGGCTGCGGGATCGCAGTGGCGACCCTGTGCTCGTCCAAGAACGCCCACCACGGCTCGCCCGCTGGCATGATCTTCACAAACCAGTCGTAGCGGCGCGAAGCGTCGAGCGCGGCCGGGATGCTAAACGATTCGCTCACTTGGCCGATGCCTTCAGTGAGACTGAATAGACCGCCTGTGATCCAGTCGCGCCCGTCGGCGATCAAATCGATGCGCATCTCGCGCTCGGGAAGCGCCAGGTAGGCAACCGTTACCTTACTGTACTGCCCGGGTACCAGGATCGCGGGTTCGGCGTACGCCCCGCGCACAAAGTCAGGCGGCTTGACGACGATGGGGCTAGTCATGCGGAAGAGCGCCATCCCCGTGCGCAAGTCCCAGAGTGTAGCTTCGATGACGTAGGTATCGCCCACAGGCGGCGTAACGCTTGGGGTAAGGTTGAGCGTCAACTCTCGACGCTGCTGGTCGTCTCGGAGGATGCCGCTCTCCTCGCCGAACCAAAGCCAGCCTCGCCCGGGATCCTTGAGCGAGACCGTGCAGCGCACCCCAGTGCGCGCTTCGAACGCAACAGAGATGGGGATCGGCAGCCCCTGCTTTGCCGACTTCGGTGCCTGTAGACTCACGATCCGCGCGGCAGTCACTTCCACACCTTGTGCCTGAGCCTGAGGTGCACTGAACTGCGCGAGCGACAAAACCACCGCGAACAAGAGCGAGCATGGCAGCGATAAGAGCGACGGGGAGGGGACTCGCACCGGCGCTCGTGCCCGGGTACGGGCAGTGTGTAGACGGGTGAGCACCAGGGAAGGTAGTAGAGCGACGCGGAGCATGTGTTTCATGGAGGTCTGCTCTTAGTACTTAACTTCCAGTGCGGCACACCCGCTCTCAGGTTTATCAGCCTCTCGATACAAGTTTGTCTGAGCCGTTGTGCGCTCAGCTGCCCACCTAGGGAGCAAACGTCTCGCACGGGCGCGCTGCGCTCGCACGAAAGCCTCTCCCCCCAACGAGAAAACCCAGTCATGACCAGCAGATACTCGATTACCGCCCTGCTTTTGGCCTTCGCCAGCGGCTGTGTTCTTACGGAGGAAACGCAAGAGTTGACCGCGTTAGAGCAGCGCGGCGCGCTGACCCAGCGCTCCGTTTCCTGCGACGTGATTGTAGCCGGAGGCACTACGGCAGCCCTCGCGGCGGCGCTGACCGCGGCCCGCGAAGGCGCGCAAACCTGCCTGCTTGAGCCCACGGACTGGCCGGGCGGACAAATGACCGCAGGGGGCGTCCCCGCCATCGATTATGCGTGGCACAGGTCGGGCACCTACGACGTCGGGGCCGTGGCGAAGCTAAGCGCCAACCTGCCCCCCGAGTTTGTGCGCTGGATGGAGCCCTTGGGTGCGCCTGGGGTGCACTGCTCGGTATCCAAGGATTGCTACGAGCCAAAGCGACTACTTACGGACTCCATCCTGCCGACGATCAGCCGCACGCCGAACCTTCAGGTGTTCAAGTCGACGGTCGTGAAACAAGTGCGCACGGACGCTCAGTCAGCGCGTAAGACGATTACCGAGGTTTTGGCGATTCGTCGTACCGCGCGCAGCACCGTGGCATGGGGTGGGTATGACCTTCCCCTGTCCGTCGACATGCAAGACTGGTACAGCGCGTCCGACTCCGACCGCTACACCAAGGAGCTTATCACGCTCACGGGTGTTGGTGGACGCGATCCCATCGTGATCGATGCCACCGAGCTTGGCGATGTGTTGGCGTTGTCCGATGCGCCGTATATGCAAGGCGTCGAAACGAGCGATGGCGCGACGCAGGCGGCCTCTGAGCTATGTGGCCAAGCCTTTGTCTACCCGTTCGTGATGCGCATCGAGGGTTCCACCACCTCGGATGACTTGCCCAAGGTGACCCCGGATCACCCTGAGTTTTACGGCTTCGGCAATTACGACTGGAATAAGATCTGGGTCTATCGACGGCTCAAGGGCACCGGCAGCCCTGCGCCGGGTCAGCTTACCGTGCAAAACTGGTATCCTGGCAACGACTACGGATACCAGTACCTGCTCAAGAGCAAGGCTGACGCGCGTACCGAAAGAGCAGACTGGCGCGGCGGCGTGAGTTACGCGGCACTCGATGCAGGCGAGCGACACGCCTACGGGTTCTTTCGCTGGTATCGCGACCGCGCGCCGAATGACGTGCGAGGCCGTCTTTCACTCGCCCGTGACGTGATGGGAACAGGGCACGGCTTTTCCAAATTCCCCTATGTGCGCGATACCCGGCGCAGCGTGGGCGCAGACAACTTCGTGTTGCGGCTGAGCGACTTGCAAGCGGGCAACTCGACTATTACCGGCAAACGCTTCATCGATCGTGTCGCTATCGGTGCTTACGCAGCGGATATCCACCCGATGGATCAATGCGAGTACCCAAGTTACGTGTACGGCGATCATACCACCCTTCCTTTCTACCTTCCGCTGCGCGCGCTCACCAACCGCGACGTGGGCAACCTGCTCGTCGCGGGCAAAACGATGGCCCAGTCGTTCATGGCAAACTCCGCCACTCGTTTACAGCCGATCGAATACAGCTCGGGAATCGCGGCCGGCGCTGCCGCGGCCACGATGACGGCCCTGCTGATCGACGACACGGGCGAGTTGATTTCGCGCTACGCCACTGTTCAATCACGCGCACGCAAACACGGACCTATCGACTGGACGATCGGTAGCGTGACCTATCCGCGCCCTGGCGAAGTGCTCGACCCGATCGGACAGGACTTACTATTGTTTTGTCCCACCGGAACGGAAGCCGACCTGCAGCTTGGCTACTGCGTCGATGCAAGCAACGCGTATGGACCGTTTACCAACGCGATGACACAAAAGTGCTCCACTGAAGGAGGCGGCCCGGCCTGCAATGCGACCATGGCGTTCACGATCGACGGGCATAGGGTTAACATTCCGCGCTGGAGCCGGAAGTTTGCCGCAGGGTTACGGGGCAACGGAAGCTGCATGCGTGGCGCACAGAAGGACGCTGTGCATACCCGCTACTGCATCGAAGAGGCCGCCGCTTCGGCATCGGGCGTCAAAGAAGTATACGGGCCCTTTGAGCCGCAGATCGTCGCACGTTGCCGAGCTGCCGGCGGCGGTGACGCTTGTTATACCAATCGCTGGTCTTACGCTTTCTTCCGCAAGCTCGCGGATTGAGCCGAGTGCTAGGTTCGCAGCGGGGCACTTTGAGAGTCATAGCACGCGGCCTAAGCAGCCCTGGGTCGTATTAAGTAGACCTTAGTATCGCTTGCTTGCGCCCCAAAAAGGAGTTTAGTGTGAACGTAGCAAGTCGCTATGCGGCAACCTGGCTTGTTCTTTGTTTAGGCCCGGTCGCGTGCTCCGCAGCGGACGGCCGCACGTCCACAGGCAGCGGTGCATCGGGCAGTGCCTCGCCCGATGCCGGCCCGAGCGGTGGTGACGGGGGCTCCACCGCGCCACCGGGGCCGGTCTCCTCCGGAGCGTGCACCAGTCCTGACCCCAACACTGACCTTGATTTAGATGGCTTTACGACGGCCCAGGGCGATTGCAACGAATGCTCCGAACTGATCAACCCCGGCGCCCTGGACTTTGCGGGCAACGAGTACGATGAAGACTGTAGTGGCACTCCAGCCGACGCTGCTGAGGATGCCATGGGATGTGACGGGGCGAGCCTCGCCATCGGCTCCACCGCCGCAGAGGATGCCGCGCGAGCGCTCGGGTTGTGTAAGTTCATCCGCGAAACCGATCCTGGCTGGGGTGTGCTCAAGGCACGTTTTACGACAGCCAACGGGGGCGGTGTACTTGAAGACCCGATGATGATCGGACTGTTGCCAGCCTTCGGCGCTGCGAAGCCCCGCGCGGGCGCGAGCATGCTTGCGCTCTCCACGGGCGTAGCAAGGGCCCCTGGCCAAACCGGGTATACCGAAGATTGCGACCAGTTCGATACCGTGTGCGAACCCGAGACGGGATGCGAAGGAGGTGGCATTCCCCCGGAGGGTTACCCTAGAGAAAGCTCCGAGTGTGCGGCTGCAGGCGGAGGCACCGGGGAGGAGCATGCCAAGTCGCACAACGAGGCCGCCCTGGAGCTTACGATCCGCGCGCCGACCAATGCCAACTCCCTGGCGTTTGACAGCATGTTCTATACCTACGAATTTCCCGAGTTTATCTGCGATGCCTACAACGACTTTTTCGTCGTCCTCAAGGAACCGCGTCCGGAGCTCGTGCGCGACGGGAACATCCTGTTTGACGCAAAAGGTAACCCGATCGGCGTCAACTCCGGCTTACTTGCGGTGTGTGACGTCGCGGCGCAGGACCCGGCCGCAGCCAAACAGTTTACCTGTGAACAGGGCACCGACTTACTCCGAGGCACCGGTTATGGGCCGGGCGAAAGCAGTTGCGGCAGCACTTCTGGCGGGGCCTCCACCGGCTGGCTACGAACGACAGCGCCCGTATCGCGCGGGGAGGTGTTCACGATTCGCTTTGCGATCTGGGACACCTCTGACGCGATCCTGGACTCGACGGCGCTCATCGATAACTTCAGCTGGTCGGTCGCGAAACCTGAAGTTGAAACCAAGCCGATCTTACTCTGATATCGAACCGTCTCGCGTGCCAAGGTAGGGTTCGCTGCCTACGCCCCCTATCACCCCGGCCATACGTGTAATAGCGCTCGGTAGCAGTCATTCGATGTGAGCGTGCGGGTGACGTGGCCGTCCCGGTCCCCATCGCCTACCTGCCATCTTGGTCAACACTTCACATCTACCTCTATATCGCCCCATGGTGCTCTCGGTTGCTCGGATCGACCACGCTCACGCTCACAGAGATGGGGCAGGCCGTTGGGTGGAAAGCTGCCTACGCCCCCTATCACTCCGGCACCCCCCCGGCACCCAGGGCGTTCACGATTGAACGGCCCGGCAGGCGCGCTCGCTGCGGAGTGTCAAAGACCGTTGCGGAGCCGCGTAGGGCCACAACTTGCGCACGAGCTGTCGCTTCCTTGCAAGCCGGGCTTGGCGTGTCCTGTAGGGCGTGGGCAGCATGCGCGAGACATCCTGCGCGAGACATCCTGCGGTGCACAAGGCTCGCACGTCTCTTGACACGCTGCGGTTGCGTACTGCATCCACGAAGCAGGCCGATTGGCGCGGTTCGTAGGCATGGATCCCGCCCCGGGTCGGCTGCCACTCAGATGGGTACAGGGATGTCGCAGTAGCCGCCGATGCATAGCGCACCATCCGCCACCTGACAGCAGTCGGCGGAGGTCACGCAGCGCTCGTGCAGGTCGGCGCACATCGTGTCATCCGGAGGCATGCACACCTTACCAAGATCGGGCTGCTGCGGATCGGCGGGTCGGCAGAAGCCACCGCAGCATTCATCGCCGCTGCTACACGACAGTCCATCCGCCCGACATGGCTCAAGCGCCCAGAAGCCTCGCTCATTGGGCGTATCTCCCTGGTTCGGCAGGTAGAACGGCGGGTGGCTCGGGTCTTGACCGGGTGCTGCATTGGCAGAGATGGCGGCGACCCACAACTGCTTTCGCACCGCTTCGCCCGTGTAGATGTTGCCGTATTCCCGCGTGCTCGTGAATACGACCCAGAAATAACCACCTGCGCTGACCGGCAGTGCAAACGGCTCGTAGTTGCGGTCTGCATCGACCGCGACTTGGCCGCGATTCAGGCGGTCTAGACGCGTGTATGCCTTACTATCCACGTGCACCATCGCGAGCCGACCCGTAGACGTACGGACGGTGTTGTCTGCGCCCCAGGTCGGCAGCATTTCGTTGTAACTGGCCTGGTAGCCCTCGCCCTCCTGGAAGGCGATTTGATTGGAATCCGGCATGAACGTGGCGAACTTCGTCACCGATCCGCCGGCGCCAGTGTCGCGCACGACCTTACGGTCAGTGAAGGTCAGCGTGCCGCCGGCACCAGCGCTTTCGTCGATGGCCACATCCATCACGCTCAGGGAACGCGAGCTTGTGCCAACCGGAGCGGACTCGCCCGTACCATTGGTGAATGCGTAGCGCTTTCCATCATGGGAAAAGGTGGGCAAGTACGCGCTCACCTGGGCGCCCAAGCCCACGACAGTCGCTTCCACGAGCGCGTTGTTTGCGTCATCGATGAAAAACGCGCGCTGGTCTGGACCGCCCCAAAAGTTGTTGTTGCTACGCATCACGTAGCGGCCGTCCGGCGTAAAGGTCGCAAAGGAGAGCCCGCGTGAATCGCCGCCAAACGTGGGAGCGCCGGTTACCTGCGTGGCTTCCCCGTCGGTGCCCACCGTATACACACCGCTGCGCGGCGCCTCTGCCACGTCGTCTGCGCCAGCAGAGAGGCGCTTACCATTCGAGCTTGCGGAGTGACACACCACGCACCCGGCAACGATGTGCTTTGCCGGTTGCCCATCGCCGGGGCGCACTGACCACAAGCCCACCGCGGCCGCATCATAGGTCATGTAGTAGACCGCGCCTTTGAGCGATCCGTCGGCGGCGGTAAGCGAAATCTCCGCAGGACCGTAAGCGATGCCATCGACCGCCTTGACCACGCTCAGGCGCACGCCAGTCCCCGCGGCTGTGGTGAGTGCCGCGGTCCACACGTCTTGCGGTAAGTTCAAGCGTGGGGTCAAGGGTGCGTCTAGGTGCGCATAACCAGACCAGCTGAAGCCCTCGGTTTGCACGCGAACCTTGACGTCCTGCGGCGGCAGGGAGCCAGGACTGAGCTGAACGAGCGGCGCGGACAACCCGCGCGGCATGACCGTGCCGTCGTAGGGATATAAGATCTTAGTCGGGTTCGCCGGCATGCTGGCATGTCCCGGATCTGGCATCGGCACGCCGTCGAGGGCGGTGCGTTGGCCTACCGGCACATTCGCGGCGCTCACGGTGTCCGTCAGCTCCACACGCACCTTGACCGTCGCCTCGGCCACTTGCGCGCCATAACGCGCGGTGAGCGTGGCTGTGCCGCCTACAATTCCTTGGGCGCCTACCAGGCCGGTGTCGTCCACACTCACCAGGTCACTTGCCACTTGCCAGCGCACCGCGACGGGGTCGCCCCCGGGCGTCAGGGTCGCGACAAAGGCTTGCCGAGGTTGTGCCCCGATGGCGTCGACGACCAGTTCAGCCATGTCCGGCACGATGCGCAAGGTCGCGCCCACCGGAGCCCCGCTGTCAGCGGTAGAGCCCACGGACGGATCCGCTTCACTCGGCGATCGCGCTTGGCCTTTTCCTGTAACCTTCTTGTCATCGGCGGCAGAACATCCGCCCATTACGGACGTGACGACCAGCCAAGAAAACACGGCCAGCTGAGCTCCTCGGATTCGCAGGGCTCGATCGTGTCGGATGGAGTGATAAAAGTACATAGCG
>JBBSJC010000143.1:0-15529 GCA_038257655.1 Polyangiales bacterium
AGCCAGCTGCTGCGCGTGGACATATACAACCCTCAATCCCGGCCGGCTCTAGGGCCTCTACTGCAAGCAGAGTCCACAGAAGTAACGGTCTGCTGAGATAGCGTCCCAAAGCAACGGACGCGCCAAGCTTTTTGACCTGTAAAATTGAAGGCAACTACCGGGTCGCTGCCGCATAACGTCTCAATGGGGCGGGTGCGCTGTCCTAGCCGTGTCTTACCGGCCTTAGTGAAGACAGCGTAAGGAGAGCGTGCCACTGGCGTAGGTACCACGGATAGCCAACAATGGTGAGGTTCGCAGGCTGTGGCACCGATGCGCTGCCAGGCATTTCCGCCGCAGATTTCTCGGCGCCGCGCCGGCCCGGCAGCCGAAATTCAAAGGAAACACCAACGGCACGGGGCATGCACTCAGCCGCGACGACAGCGCGCGTACCAAGCGTACCGCACGCACCGGAGGAACCTATGAAACGTTATCTATTCTCGCTGTTACTCATTGCAGCCGCAGGCGGTTGCAATCGCAACACTACGCCGTCCGAGACGGCTCTCGACAATCGAGGCGATGGCGACGAGTCCCAGCTGTACGGAAGCAACGACAGCGCAGCGGGAAACGAGAACACCGCAGTTGGCGATGAGCCAGCTGACGCGATGACTGCACCGGCACACCGCAGCCACGACGAGCTCGCGACCTCAGGCGCCGTTCCCGATACTACGCGCTCCGGTAATAGGACGTCTGCGGCTGCTAGCGGCGGGACGGACCCGGACTCGAGCATGTCAGCCGGCACTGCCACGAGCCCCGGAGTTTCGGGCGGCACTGATAACACCGGTAGGACCAATGCCACCGCCGACGCGAACAGCGCAAGCACGAACAACAACGCCGGCATGGCTCGGGACAACACCGGCGTGAACAAGCGTGACCGCAACGACGCGACGCTCACGCCGATGGATCAGGGCGAGAGCGATAGCGACATCAAGATTACCCAGGAGATTCGGCGCGCGGTCGTGGGTAGTGACGCCCTGTCGTTCAGCTCGAAAAACGTGAAGATCATCACCCGCAATGGGAAGGTTACGTTGCGCGGCACGGTGCCGAATGCACGCGAGCGCAGTCTGATCGAAGACGCAGCCAAAGGCCGTACCGGTGTGAGCAGCGTCGATAATAAGCTCGAAATCTCGAAGTAATCAACGACCAGCAGAAGGTGAGGACGACATGAAAAAAGCAGTGATCGGCATCGTAGATTCTCAGGAGCAGGCCGAGCGCATGGTTACGACCCTGCACCAGGGTGGCTTCTCCGTGAACGACATCTCGGTGCTCCTTCCGGATAAGCAGGGTACAAAGGACTTCGCGCACGAGCACAACACCAAGGCGCCTGAAGGTGCAGTGGCAGGGGCAGGCACAGGCGGCGCGCTTGGCGGCGGATTAGGTCTGCTAGTGGGCATGGGCGCATTGGCCATTCCTGGCCTAGGACCATTCATCGCGGCAGGCCCGCTGCTCGCAGCACTGAGCGGAGCGGCTGCGGGTGCGGCAGTCGGTGGAGTGACCGGGGCGCTTATTGGGATGGGCATTCCCGAGCTCGAGGCCAAGGCCTACGAGGGTAAGATCAAGGGCGGAAACATCCTGATCGCTGTGCACACTGAAAACTCGGACGAGAGGACTCGCGCCGAAGAGGCGTTCAAGCGTTTGGGTGCCAAAGAGGTCAGCAGCACGACGGAAGCCAACGTACCCAGTAGGTAGGCTTCCACGACTTCCCTAGCAGGAACAGAAGGCTCGATCTGACCCTCGTCAGATCGAGCTGTTTGCTTTTGTACCGCTCACGAAGCCGGATTGGACAGGAAGCGCGCCGATCAGGGTCAACCGCTGATTGATACGAGTCTGGAAGGCCGAGCCCCATGCCGCCCTTTGAATTAGCTTAGAAGCCGCTCCTCTTTAGGCACGCTAAGTGCACCCTTAGTTTCCGGAGGCATAAGCACATGCTCGTTGTGAGGCACTCTCTACCGGCTGCGGCAGAGCGAGGCATGCAAGCATGTCGCGACGTCTCATATTTCGTCCTGCTTTGTGCAGCGCTGCTAGGGTGTCCGCTGTTCGCCTATACACCTCGCGCTTGGGCGCAAGAGCACGCCTCGCGTCTTGTGGTGTTGCGCGCCGGACCCGACGCGGGTGTAACAGGTGTGGTTGCCGAGCGGGCAGAAGAGGTCGATCGCGCCCTGCTTCGCGCGCTGGTCGAGGAGGGGGGATTTCTCGAGGCATACTTCTCTTCCACGCCGTTCGAGGACGTGCAGCTGCTTTCTGGCTGTGCCGGCTCCGACAGCGACTGCTTACAACGCGTCGCCCAGGCGCTCAGCGAAGAATGGGTTTTGGTGCGAGCGATCTCGATGCCCGAATCGAATAGGCTCGAATTGACCCTGTGGGCCCAGAACGGCGCAGGCACAGACACCGCACGCCGCGCGCATGCAGCGATGCCCCGCAGTGGCCCGTCTGCAGCTGCTGGCGAACTCGACCGAATGGTAAGGGTCATGGTAAGGTCGCTATACGGCTTGCGGGTCGCTGGCGCCACTGAGCTGGTCGAAAAGAGGCCCGTGCAAGCAGGGGCACCTGCACGTGAAAGCCATCTAAGTCGCGCAGTGCTGCGCGGTGTTGGCTGGTCGAGTGTGCTGACCGGAAGCGCCCTGCTGTCTACGGGCCTCGTGTTCGGGGTCATGTCCAAGCGCGCCCACGACGACCACCAACAGGTCGACATCCGCAGCGTGGAGGACGTGGATCGATCGACCCGCCTTCTGGAGCGATCCCGCCAGCGGGCCGCAGCTGCGAACAAGAGCTTCATCGCCGGCTCAGCCTTTGCGGCTCTCGGGGCGGGACTCTTACTATGGGACCTCATTCGTTCACCCGCGACGCAAGAACGCGGTCTTGCGCTAGCGGCCGCCCCCATTCGCGGCGGAGCGGCCCTTCAGCTTTCTGGTCTCATCGATAGGAGTCCTTGATGTATCGCGTTACTCACGTCGTCTTGCTGCTAGCGTCGCTCTCCAGCGCCTGCGCTTTGCCCACGGGCTCCAACCCCGCGCTTCGCTGCAGCGAAGAGCTAACGTGTGGCGTGGGCCTTTCGTGTTATCGAGGCTTCTGCGTGGAAGACGGGCTCGCGCTGGCGGACGCGTCTGATCTCGATTCGCCGCCCGCGCCCGGCGTGGATGGCGCAGTACCGAGCGGCCCAGGCCTAGTGGATGAAGCGGACGCAAGCTCAGACGACGACGGGTCAGATACGAACGATGCTGGTTACAAAGACCCACACGACGCGCAGGTGGCGCTTGACGCTGGCCCACGCGATGCAGGCAACCATGCAGGCAGCGACGCAGGCATAGTCAATGACGGCGAGCGCGACTCAGGCACGGCAAAACCATCCCCCTGCGAATCCGTGAAATGCTGCACCAGAGGGAAGAAACCCTGCCCTGACAAGTGTGATGAGAGCTCAGGCCAGCGGAACTGCGACGAGTGCAGTACGCCATGTAAGGATGAAAACTGCGAGGGTGAAACCTGCAGAGGTGAGTCATGAACACCGCAGTCTTGTCTGACAGTCACCACGATACCGAGCGCGAGCACGAGACCAACGAGCCGGAGTACAGCGGTATCCTTCCGCTGCCACGGCTTACCCCTGGCCATTGTATCTCCGACAAGTACTTGATTCGAGGCGTGCTCGGCACGGGTGGATTTGCCGTCGTCTACGAAGCTGAGCACCTGGGATTGCAGTGCGTGATGGCGATCAAGGTACTGCACGTGAATGAGCACACCCCGGAGACGTTGATCGCGCGTTTTCGCGAGGAAGCGCGCATCTCTGCAGTCGTCCACCATCTCAATGTGCTCGACGTACACGACACTGGAACACTGGAGGATGGCTCCCCCTATCTCGTGATGGAGCGGATCCATGGCGAAACACTGCACGCGCGCATGAGTCGTGGGCTGCTTCCCATCCACGAGGTGGTGGAGGTCGCACGGCAGCTTTTGAACGCATTGGGCATGCTCAATGAGCGCGGCATCGTGCACCGCGACATTAAGCCTGAGAACTTGATGCTTCACACCTCACGCAGCGGGGAGCGAATCGTCAAGCTTGTTGACTTTGGCATTTCCAAGATGGGTATGCGCTCTACCATCGACGGAGGGGTGATAGGCACTCCCCACTACATGTCGCCGGAGCATCTAAGTGGTGAAGAAGTCACGGTTCAGTCGGACCTCTACGCGGCTGGCGTGGTGCTGTATGAGGCGCTGGCAGGCCAGGTCCCCTTTGATGGCACAAACTTGAACGCTCTCGTTTTTGCCGTGTTGCACTGCGACGTGCCCGCACTGAGAGTGCTGCGTCCTGACTGTCCGCCCGAGCTCGAGCGCATTGTCTGCACCGCAATGAACCGCGATCGCACGGTACGGTATGCATCACCGGAAGCGATGCTGGCAGACGTGGAAGAGCTCGCGCGCGCCCTGCGCACGCCTGGACACGCGCAACCCACACTCGCGTATGCCGAACCTCGCGCGATTCGCGCGGATTTGAGCGGCGACAAGCCCAGCGGTGTCGATGGTAGTGATTACGGTGTCGCTCCGCAGGTCTGGACCTCGCTTGCGACCTCGATCGCCCCCGACCACGTCATCCCATCGCGACGGAGCAGAGTCGGTCGCGCGTTGTTGCTCTCCGCCGCTTGTTTGTTTTTCGCAGCTCTCGGACCGCGCCTCGAGCCCGCTAGCACCTCGCCTACGGCGAGCGCGTCGGGTCTGACGCAGACGTCCGCGCTGCCGAGCTTCGATCCGAAGCAAGAACATACGATCGGCAACTTCCATCCCGAGTTAGTTGCGGCTAGCGCGACCGGTCCCGAGCTGTTTGCGGGCGTGGCGCTTGAGCCCGCTTCCGTGGGCGACGCCCAGGGTCCGCATAAGCAGCGCGTACAAAAAGAGCACGCTGAGACATCGCCCCCCGCGAAAGCACATCTTGAAAGGGTAAGGGCGGCTCGCGTCAGCGCTATGCCGCTTGCGGGGCACGCAGGCGAGGCCCAGGACGGCAAACTAGCTGAAAACTTGCACGGGAACCTGTTGAGCGCAGCCCTGGCTAACTACGTCCGCGGCCGTCATACGGAGGCTCACCTGCTTTATCGTAGAGCGACGACCCTCGATCCCTCGGCACCACAAGCCTGGCGCGGGCTAGGAATCGTGGCCGCACGGGTCGGAAATAAGAGCGAGGCACGCAGCGCACTTGAACGGTATCTCGTGCTCAAGCCGGGTGCGAGCGACGCAGAAGCCATTCGCAAGCGTCTCAAAGAGTTGCGCTGAGCCGCCCATAATCCCCTCGCCCCACGACTCTTGCGTCTCGCTGCTCCCGGACCAGGCCGCTGTCAGGGCTCGGCACGACGCGTGCTTTGCGATCGACGCAGCAGCGTAGTTTGCGCATGCGTTCGCAGAGGTGCGTCATGGAATCCAAGATAAGTGTTCCCTCGTTTGCGTCCGCCAATCCTGCCATGGAGTTGCGCGCTGCCTGGCAGCCTGCACTTCGAGATAGCTATGACGACGCTGAACGAGCACTCGAATCCCTGATCGAGCTCGGACTGCGCGCAAGCGAGGGTGAGTCCACTTCGCTGCTTGCGTTGGGAGCCGCACTATCGGTGGCTGTCGACAAGCTGGAGGCCCATCACGACGCCGTCGAAGCCGGGGCCGCCATCGATTGGGGAAGGCCCGCCAGTATGGTGAGCCGCCATATCGAGTTCTTCCGGAAACTGCAGCTGCGCAATCTCGACAAGCTCACCGAGCTGCTTCGTCACGCGCCCGATGGCGCCTCGCTTGCTCAGGCGGTGATCGTTACCGGGGTCGTGATGCTGCAGGATTGGTATGCACACGGCCGACTACTTTCAGCGCTCGCGGAGCCGCCCCTGTCCACCTTCTCCTAAACCTTACTGAACTGACTAAGTGGCATGTCACGTGCAGTGCGTCAGCCAGCTCATTTCCCTGCTCAGATCAAGATTGGAGGACAATAGTCATGGCCAAAGTCACGCCCATGTCGCTGCTCAAGCAGGACCATCAGAAGGTAAAGGCCCTGCTGAGTGAGCTGAGCGAAACCACCGAGCGCGGAGTCGCGAAACGAACAGCGCTGCGACAGCAGATAGCTCAGGAGATTTTGGTTCACACCACGATCGAGGAGGAGATCTTCTATCCGGCCTTCAAGGCGGTCGCGAAGAAGCGCGAGAACGAAAAGCTGTTCTACGAGGCGACCGAGGAACATCACGCAGCGGACACCGTCCTTGCAGACCTGATGAACGCCGACCCTGCGACGTTGAGTTTTGCGGGCAAAGCCAAGGTGCTCAAAGAGCTGATTGAGCACCATGCCAAAGAAGAAGAAGACGATATGTTTCCGTTGGCCAAGAAGCTCATTCCCGCGGAACAGCTGGAAGCCCTCGCTGTGAGGATGGAGGAGCGCAAGGCCGTGCTGATGAGTAAGGCGCGCGCCTCCGGGCGCAAGCAGAACGCAAAAACTGCGCGCAGCGCCTCGCCTAACTGAGACCACGATAGAAGAGAAGGCTTGCACAGTGCGCAAGCCGGCCCGGCGCGCCCACTCGAGTCGCGTCTCCTCCGTTGGAGTGAGGCGCATTTTGCTCTTAACCGCTTGCTCTTAACCGCCGCCGCACCATGTCTCGCAGTTGATCCCGTGCTCGCCGGAGGGTTTGCTCCCCAAGTGAGGACGAGGCTCTGTACGGAACAGCGTAAGACCAGCTCCCCCCTCGCTCTTCAGAGTCGAGCACGATCGTAAGGTTCGCGGTCGTGGCTAGCTCATCTTGCGCATTCGGCTGTGGCGAAACTGGAGCATGGTCGCACAACGCCTCGCGGCGGCTATTCCGAACTGTCGCGTTTTAGCTGTCGCAAAGTGCGGCAGGCGGCTGTCGATGAGCCGCATCTATTCGATTATACTTAGCAATTTTACTCGTCCGTCCAAGTCCTAGGGCCAGGCACAACGCTTGCTAAGTGTGTTCTCGATTGCCACCTAAGAACGGGGACTTCTAATGCGATTCATAAAGCCAGTGATCTTCTGCAGTGCTGCTATGGCGGCCGCGCTCATCTCGACGACTTCACTAGCTCAAGACAGCGAGCAGCCAGAAACCGAGACCGTCGAAATCGGCGCAGGATCCAACAACCTGCCTCCTCCGCAATCCTACAACGAGCCCTTACCGCCCGCTCCAGGTGGAGAGGTGGCCGTTACGGGTGTCACGTCGCAAGCCGGCATCGGCGGCACCCAAGCCTATGCGCGTGCCGGCGTGTTGGAGCTCGGCGGTTCAGCAGGTCTTACCATCGGGGAAAACTTTACCCAGTTTACCCTTTCGCCCAGCATCGGCTGGTTCTTCGTCGATAATCTCGAGATTTCGGCGATCATGGGTTTGAACTACGTTTCTCAGACGATCGGCGAGGGCGCTAGTGAACAGGACTTCACGTCAACTGTGCTCAACCTTCTGATCGAGCCTAGCTACCATCTTCCCTTCAGCGATCGCCTGTTTGGCTTCCTCGGTATTGGTGCAGGTCTCGCCTATCGCGGCGGCGACGGCGCCGATGGCGGAACCGGCTTTGCGATCGCGCCGCGCCTCGGTCTGAACGTGATGGTGGGTCGCTCGGGTATCTTCACTCCTGCGATCACGGCCGTGTATCAGACCACCGATGCGGTTGCGACGCCCCAGGGCAACGTGGTTGCCGTCGCTGCAACCTTTGGCATGCAGGCGGGTTACACCGTCATGTGGTGAGCGGTTCGTCTCGTCTAACCTGACGACTCGAAACGAGTCCCGCGATCGCAGCAAGCGATTGCGGGATCGTGCTTTTAAGTGACCATAAGCAGTCTAGACTGAGCGCGGTGAGACCTGATATAAGCTCTGCGCGCTGTATGGTAAGCTCAGCGATCGCATGACCCAGGCCTATCGGGAACAGTATCCAATTGAGTTCGGCATCTTTGACTTGAATCGCCTGGAAGACAGGTGAGACTGATGCGATCTGAAGGGCAGAGGTGCAGATCATGAAAGCTTCCGATTTGATGGTACGTGCGCTCGAAGCCGAGGGCGTCGAGTACGTGTTCGGCATTCCGGGCGAGGAAAACCTCGATTTACTCGAGTCCCTGCGCACCTCGTCGATTCGACTCGTACTTACACGTCATGAACAAGCGGCAGGTTTTATGGCCGCTACCTACGGCAGACTGACCGGCAAGGCCGGCGTGGCCCTGTCGACGCTTGGCCCCGGCGCTACCAACTTGGTGACGGCCGCAGCCTACGCTCAGCTCGGGGCGATGCCGATGCTGATGTTGACAGGCCAAAAGCCGATCAAAGCACGCAAACAGGGCCACTTCCAGATCGTCAATGTGGTTGACATGATGCAGCCTCTTACCAAGTACACCCGCCAGATCGTCGCAGCAGAGAACATCCCGGCTCAGGTGCGCGAAGCGTTTCGGCGCTCTCAAGAGGAGCGGCCTGGCGCCTGCCACCTGGAGCTTCCCGAAGACATCGCAGGCGAGATGAGCCGCGCCCACGTGCTCTCCAAGTCGCAGGTTCGGCGGCCCGTGCCCGATGACAAGGCGATCCGCAATGCCGCGCAGGCGCTGATGCAGAGCAAGCACCCTTTGTTGATGTTGGGCGCGGGGGCCAATCGCAAATTGACCTCTAAGATGCTGCGCGAGCTCACCGCCAAGCTCGGCATTCCATTTTTCACCACCCAAATGGGTAAGGGCGTGCTCGACGAGACGGACCCTTTGTGGCTCGGCAATGCCAGCTTGTCGGATCATGACTTCGTGCATCGGGCGATTGACGCATCCGACTGCATCCTGAACATCGGCCACGACGTGATCGAAAAGCCCCCGTTCTTCATGCGCGAAGGTAAGGGCACGGTCATTCACGTCAACTACTCGAGCGCCGAGGTCGACGTGGTGTACTTCCCGCAAATCGAAGTCGTCGGTGATATCGCAAACGCCGTGTGGCAGCTTTCGCAAGCGCTATCGCCACAACCGCATTGGGACTTCAGCTTCTTCGATTGCGTGCGTAAGGCACTCCATGAAAATCTCACGCACCGCAGCGCCGACGAGACCTTCCCCTTACGCACGCAGCGCGTGGTCGCAGACGTGCGCAAGGCGATGGGGGATAAGGACATCGTCTGTTTGGACAATGGTTTGTACAAGCTTTGGTTCACCCGTAACTATCGCTGCCGTGAGCCCAATACCCTCTTGGTCGACAACGCGCTCGCTTCCATGGGTGCAGGTTTACCGTCGGCGATAGCAGCGCGGCTCGTCTATCCAGAACGTAAGGTGCTGGCCGTGTGTGGAGATGGCGGATTCATGATGAGCTCCCAGGAGCTCGAAACCGCCGTGCGGCTCGGTATCGATCTAACCGTGCTGATACTGCGCGACGACGCGTATGGCATGATCAAATGGAAGCAAGCACACATGGATTTTCCAAACTTCGGGATGGACCTGGGTAACCCTGATTTTGTCGCCTTCGCCGCGAGTTTTGGTGCGCACGGTTACCGTCCCGAGTCCGCGGCGGCATTCCTGCCCATGTTGCAACACGCCTTGGCCACGCCGGGAGTGCATTTGATCGAGGTACGCGTCGACTACTCCGACGACGACCGAATCCTGCACACAGAGATCCCTGCACTCAGCAAGGCGTTGTGAGCGCGGACGGTCAGATCGCTCCCTAACGCCGCGCATGGGGTGCATTGGCGCATCTGAGGCGCAAATGTTGCCTGATCTGGAACGCGCTTCTGCAAACGAGCCGATATTTTGGCATGGCATGGCGGCTGCTAATGCCGACCGTATGTTCAGATGTAAGCGTCTTTCGTTGGTTGTTGCGGCGTGTGCCTTGAGCTTGGCTGCTTGCGCGGGCAATCATCCCGTTCCGACTCAGGCCATGGCCAAAGCCGCGGTCGAGATTCATCTCGCCGAAAAGGAAGGCGCACGGCACACGCCGGATGGCGCGAAGCTGTGTGCGCAGGCGGAGCAAGCGCTTGAACAGTCCCGCAAGTCGGTCGCGCGGGGCAGAAACCGCGAGAGTGCGGAGCTGGCGGAGCAGGGCTACAACTTTGCTAGACGCGCGCGCATTACAGCGCCGAGCCTGACACTCGCTACGCATTCACCGTAAGGTGCGCCTTGAACCGTAAGGCGAGCCTGGGATGCGTCAGATGCGTAAGTCAAGGAACGCGGGCATCGGTCTGAGCCGGCGGACGGCGGCGCTGCAGGTCCCACTTCATATTGTCCCGACCTTTGACGCCATCGATCACGATACTCCACCGCTCGTCGCGGCGCTCGATCATGCGGGAGAACATCGCCGCCATCAGCTCACGGCCAGCGCGCGTCTTATCTCGATCGCCGCCCATGATCTCAAGGTTCTCGAAGTCCGGCAGCAGCGTGGCGTGATAACGGGGGCCGCGCATGCGGACGCGGGCATCCAAGTCCAGGGTGCCCTTCTCAACGTCGAGCTCTGCATACTGAATCAACAGCGGATTGAGCTGCTTCAGCACGAGCTTGCGCACGCTGGCCTGGCCGTCGAACGCGAATTTGCGGTCATAGGTCAGCTTGCCCTGAGCGCGCAGGCTCGCTGAAGCGAACAGCGTACCCTCGAGCTTGACCTTCGCATCACACCCCTGAGGCAGCGCTTTGATGCAGTGGTCCATGGGCGATGCAGTTAAGAGCACCTTCTGCACATAAGCATCTACCGGTGGCCGAGCGCCAAAGTCGCGCAGATGCGCTTCCATGTCCGCCAGCTGGACGAAACCAAGGTCGAAGGGCAGCTTTTCGCGCAGGTTCTCGAGGGTAAACGGGGGCCCCCACTGCTGCTCAGCCGGCGTGCGTCCATTGACGAAGCTCAACACGGGCGCGACAAAGCGCAGCCCGATGCGCGGCTCGAGTAGACTGCGAAATGGGATCGAAACCTCGAGGCGCTGTACCACCAAAAAAGGCGCGCCAACCTTGTGCTTAGGCCGCTCCACCCGCAGCTCATGCAAAGTGACGCCTGGAGCGAGCCAGTCGATGCTGACATCCTCCACGTGGCCGACATAGCCTTCTTTCATGTCCGCTAGGCCGGCATTGATCTGATTCCGGATCAATCGCGGTAACCCCACGATCAGTAGGCCGGCCAGCACGCAGCCAGCTAACAGCAGCCACAGCGTCCGGTGCCATACTTTGTTCATGTGGACTGTTCGGATGTGTGCGGCATGCTGGCACGGTGTGCATGGGGTGTGCCAGAACGGTAGCCTGTGGAGGGCTCTGGATAAAGGGCCTCCAGGCGGGCGCGAAACTTGGCACAACGTCTGCTTGATGAGCGCGCATGCAGCCCTCTCTTGTCTATGGTTCAACGCTTTGAACATGCGTGCGTTCCCCACGCTTCCTCGCAGCCTGCTCCGTCTTGCGCTGGTAACGGGTGCGCTGCTGCTCTGCGGCCTGCTCGCGACGCCAGTCCATGCGCAGCGGCTCGCAGCTGACCTGAGTGTACGGACGAGCGACAGCTCCGAGTCACAACGTTACGAGCTACTAAAAGGGTATCTGTGCGACCTGCAACGGCCCGCGCGCATCTACAGCTATACGTGGCTCGGCGGGCTCAGCGGATTGCTGATTACCCAAGGTGCGTTGGCTTGGACCAGCGACGCGGACGATGAGTCAGGTCGCGCAGCCCGCACGGGGTATCTCGTCGGAGCATCGATGACGGGCTTCGGGCTCGGCCTTATCGCGTTGACCAGCCGGCCCGAGACTAACAGCTGCGATGTGATGAACAGCTATGTCGCCAATACGCCCGAAGCTCGGGCCGCGCGTCTGCGTGAAGGCGAAAGGCGCTTGTTTCGCTCAGCGCAAGCTGCGCGACGTCAGACTGCGTGGTGGATGCATGGTCTGGCGGTCGTGCTTGGCGTGGGCGTCGGCCTAGGGCTCGGCCTCGGCTATTCCGACAATGCGCTGCGCGCCACGGCGCAGGGGGTGGGCACCTTCGCCTTTACGGAGCTCCGCATCTGGACGCGGCCGACGCAAGCTATCGAGTACGCCCAGCGCTATGAAGCGATGTTCCCGGCATCGAGATAACCAAACGAGGAGCGAACGTGCAAGCCTTTGCCTGCGCCCATTGCGGCCAACTGCTCTTCTTCGAAAACTCCAGCTGCTTGCGTTGCGGAGCGGCGCTCGGGTTCATACCGGAGCGCATCGAAGTGCGAGCGCTCGAGGATGGGCACGATCAAACCTGGAAAGTAAGCGGTCTTGCAAGCGAGAAGCAGCACGAAACGCAGAACGAGCCGCGCTATCGGCGCTGCGCGCGCGCGGAGCTTGCCACTTGCAATTGGATGGTTCCTGCAGACGACACACGCGCAGTATGCATTTCGTGTGCGCTGACACAGGGGGACCCGCCATCCCCCTCTGATCCGATGGCAGGGCCCTTCGCCACTGCTGAAATGGCCAAACGCCGACTCGTCGCCCAGTTGCTCGATCTGGGCTTACCCTTCACTCCACGCGAACAAGATTTCGAGCGCGGCCTGGGTTTTGTGCTGCAAGCGCCGGCACCCGGTCAAACAGTGATCACGGGTCATGCCAACGGGCTTATTACGCTGAACCTCGCCGAATCAGACAGCGTGTACCGGGAAGAGCTAAGACTTAACTTTGGGGAGCCCTATCGCACGCTACTCGGCCATTTTCGGCATGAAGTCGGGCATTACTATTGGAGTCAGCTCGTCGAGCAGACTGCTGCGCTAAGCCCGTTTCGAACCCTGTTTGGCGACGAGACGCAGGATTACTCGCGCGCCTTGCAGGACCATTACGGCGGCCCTACGAGCTCAGACTGGAACCAGGCCCATGTCAGCGCCTACGCGGCAGCTCACCCGTGGGAAGACTGGGCCGAAACGTTCGCCCACTACTTACACATCCGTGATGTGCTGCAGACTGCCGCCGCGTTTGGTGTGTACGTACAGGGGCCGCAGCCCGAGGGGGCCGCGCCCAACGTCAAGCTATCCTCGCAACCGGCGCGCACCACCGAGCAGCGCTCTTTTGCGCACACCCTCGCGGAGTGGTTACCGCTAACCTACGCTCTGAACGCGCTCAATCGCAGCATGGGCAAAGAAGACTTATATCCCTTTGTGCTCGCACCGCGGGTGATTGAGAAGCTCGCCTTCGTGCACGACCTTACCCGCGCGGCTCGTCAGCCCGATCGTGCACGACAGTCGGTGAGGTAGCTCATGGCCGACGGTGCGACCCTAGCTCCACGCTCGCATGCTTCCCGATGTTTTTGCCCTGTAGCGATTCGCCCTTGAAGTAGCTGACAGCGGCCTGCACGAACAAGCGAATGCTCTGAACGCCCGTCTCATCCCAGTACTCGGCTTCCTGCGGAGCGAGCTTGAGCACCACCGCATTGGGCGAGGTCGGCCCCTCCGGAAACCAGAGCCGAAAGCTCTCCTTCCAAATGGACTGAAGCGCGCCGGGCTGGTCGAGCACCTCGGCATGGGCTGTCATCGAAAGATATCGCTTACCAGCCTGGAAGGTGACCGCCACGCTTGGCTCCTCTTCGATCTCTTCCACGACTGCCGCATCGCGACTGGTCACAAAACGGATCGTGCCGTCGTCTGCCTGGTCCGCGACGTACATGGGGCGTGCGGCCAGTCGGCCATCTTCGCGCTCGGTCACGAGCATGCCGACATCGAAGTTCCGAAGTTGCTCGACCAACTGATCGAGCTCGCCCGCGGCGTCGCGCGCTATAGCCTCCGTGTCGGTGCTTTCGGCGTGTTCCTTCGCGGCCGCGTTGTATTGCCTGGCGGCCGTCTTATTGCCCTCGCCCTCGTTGGGCTGCGTTTTCTTGGGTTCCAAGGGTTTCCCTCCCGGTGTGAGCGCATCAACACGAGCGCCAACCCGTTTAAGGGCAAGTAGCGTGCCGCAAACTAGACCCCCCTCGTAGTGAGACTGCCGCCCACAGTTCGCGACGAGCGCGCGCAGCTGGTGATGCGGGTGAGTCACCAGCCGCTTTTCGCCGCCACACCGAGGCATAACGCCGCAACCCCCTCGATCCCGAGGAACGTAAGGTCGCTTTCTTCAATCCGCTGCTGCCATACGTTTACGTCCCGAGACCACCAAAACGCCACATCCAGAACAATCGTTTCCCATTAACACAGCCTGCCTGCCGGCTTCCCGATCCGGGGAATCAGAGGGCTTCCCGTCTATTTTTTTTTCGGCACGCCCTGTGCATTTTAGCCTTCCCGAATGAGGGGTGAGGCAATGCTCTATTACGCGCTGCTGTTTTTCGGCCTCGCCCTACTCGCGGCGCTTCTAGGTTTCTTCGGTTTAGCCGCAGGAGCTGCCGAAGTCGCCAAGCTGCTGTTCGTCTCGTTTCTCGTACTGGCAGTGGTTGCCGCTGTCGGTCACCTGGTAGGCACCAGTCCGAGACGCTTACGTTGAAGGGTTTCCCGCCACACCTTTAAGGTGAGGCCGCTGAGATGAGCCCTTTCTTGTCGAGATTCGTTGATGCACTAGGAGGATTCATGAATTGGACGCAGATCGAAGGTAAGTGGGATCAGTTTAAGGGGAAAGCGCGCTCGCAATGGGGCAAGCTAACCGACGACGACCTTACCAACTTGCAGGGCAAGAAAGAGCAGCTGCTCGGCAAAATCGTAGAACGCTACGGTGTGGCGAAAGATGACGCTGAAAAGCAGGTCAACACCTGGCTGAACTCTCTTGAGAAGGAAGAAGAGACAGAGCGCGACCGCACCCGGAATAGCTGAGTAAATCACGCTTGTTTGTTTGCTGTTCGCTTTGCGCGCCCCACCGGTTCTCCTGAGCCCGTGGGGCGTGGCGCATGATTTGCAACCTGCCGGGCCGAAGCCTTCTGCGTGTCAAACCGAAGCTTGGATCTGGGGTAGCGGAGTAGGTTTATGTCAATTCCAGTTCGCGATCCCGAGACGCTAGACCAGCACGTGGATACTTTTCCGCGTCTGGGCGACTCCGGCATATCCGTACGCGGGCAGGCGGTCACGTTCCCATACCTGATCGCGCCCCATCTTGTCGCCCATCGCTTGCTCGGCGAGGGTGGCACGGCGGTCGTATTCGAAGCGCTTCACACGCGGCTCAAGGTCCACGTCGCAGTCAAGATTTTGAAGGTGTCGGGTGCTGCCGGGGCAGCAGAGGCGCGAGAGCGGATGCAGCGCGAGGCCGAGCTTTGCGCGCGCATCGACAATCCGCGCATTCCCCGCATCTATGATGTGGACGTGCTCGAAGACGGTACGCCCTACGTCGTGATGGAACAGGTGCACGGGCGCCCCTTGGATGAGCTACTGAGTAATGGCCCGCTGGACGTGGATTTGGCCTGTGAGATCACCTGCGAAGTACTCGAAGCGCTCGCGGAGCTGCACGGTGCCGGTATCGTCCATCGATATATCAAACCCTCCAATTTGATCCTCGAGGAAAATGGGGGCGAAGCCCTCCGTGTGCGTGTCCTCGATCTCGGTATCGCCAAGCCGTTGAGCATGGGCAGCGGCCTCGACGGCTCGGCACGGCTTACCCTCACGGGAACCTTACTGGGTACGCCGCATTACATGTCTA
>JBBSJC010000144.1:0-15503 GCA_038257655.1 Polyangiales bacterium
GATAGCCGGCCGCGTTGGGACGGGCGCGGTAGGAGCCGAACTTTAGCTCGCTCATGCCCTGAGCTGCGGGTTGCAAATACTCAGGGGGGGGCAACAGGGTAGGGTGCGCGCAGCACATGCAATGCGCGCACGTCCCTGCGCAACTCTTACCATCGCCTTCGCCGCAATCGTCATCACAGCAGTCGTCTCCGATCGACATCGAAACGACTTCTTGAAACATCTCCGCGGGACCGGGCGTGGCGAACAGGAGCACGAACACCGTGAGCACGCGTCCCCAAAAGACCGGGCTCAGGCGCAACGTGCGCCGCTGCTGCTTGCGAACCGTGTGCGCGGTCTGGTTTGCGTGCATCTGCATCGGCCTTCCCAGTTTGCTCCTACATGGCTGCTAGTTCAACCGTTTCGGGGATTTGCATGGGGCACGCGGCGTTTCGCCCGTCGCCTCTCGGACACAGGCCGTGCCAACCTGCAGTCCCCCGTACGCACCCCAAGGGGGGATTTGCCTCGATGCAATAGCTCGGCTGCCGTGGTACGTGCTCTGAACCGTGCACGCTCAGCTCTTTGCAGGCCTGTTGGCGATTGCGATGCTGGTCACCTCCGGAGTGACGAGCAGTACGGGCTACCTGTGCCACGTAGAGGGCAAGATACATGCGGTTCGCTGCTGCAAACCGTCGCGCGCAACTGCCAGTGCTGCAGCGTTTATGCAGCCCGCAGACGACTGCTGCGAGCTCGCGCTGTCGATCGTCAAGCATGCTCCCGCGCTGGTTGAGACCCGGGCCGAACCCGGTCTTTTGGCTGCCCTCGTCGCGTTGCTTCCGGTGCTGCTGCGCCTGGAGCAGCCCGCGCTGTCCTACGCGTCCTACGCGCGAGAGGTGGGACCGCCGCCCACAGCCTGTGGTCCACCACACGCGGGCCTTACTGTTCCTCTGTTCGTTCGCCACTGCAGCTACTTGATCTGATCTTGCATCGGTCGCGGGTTGAGCGTGGAGGGTCAGCCTCCGCCGCTCGTTGGTGAGCTCGCGCTTCGCGGCGCTCATTCATGCGCGTACGCAGGTCGAGGGAATGCTGAAAAAAGATGTTGCGGGCGCGGTTCTGCCGCGCTGGTTGGGGCTATTGCGGTCACTGCTGCCGTCGCTGTTGCTGTCACTGCTGCTGTTGGGCTGCGCAAGCTCGCAGGGGCAGCGTTACGAACGGTTGCGCTCGGAGCTTCGGCGCGCGACCCCGCAGACTGAAAGCGTCAGGCAGTCAGGAGCAGGCGACGAGCTGAACCCGGGCGCTGAGCTGGATGCGGCCGAACCGTCGAGCCGACTCGACCGTCAGGCTTACGTCCGCGCTGTGCTCGCGCGCAATCCAAACATCGAAGCTGCGCGCCACGCCTTTCGCGCCGCGCTTGCACAACACCCTCAGGCCAACGCACTCGAGGACCCGATGCTCGAGTACGCGTTCGCGCCGCTCTCGATCGGCTCGCGTGACGTGTCGTACGGTCAGAGCATTACCGTGAGCCAGCGCCTACCATGGCCGGGAAAGCGCGCTCTGCAGGGAGAAGTGGCGCTTGCACAAGCCGAAGCTGCCAAGGAGGACTACGAAACCACCCGGCTCCGTCTCGCCCTGATAGCTTCCACCCTGTTTGATCAGTACTACGCGGCCGTACGCGCGCTCGCGCTCAATGCGGAACATCACACGCTTGTACAAGACATCAAGGCGGCCGCCGAAGCGCAATACCGGGCCGGCCGTGTCTCCCAGCAGGAGCCCTTGCAAGCTGAGCTGGAGCTGTCCCATGTGCTGCACGAGCGCCTCGTGTTTGAAACACGGGTCGCCACCATCCGGGCGCAAATGAACGAGCTGTTGCATCGACCCCCGCAGCAGGTGTTGCCGCTGCCACCCGAGCAGCTGGCACCGGAGCTCGAGGACGTGCCAGACAGCGTGGCTCTGCAAAAGCTAGCGCTGGCGCAACGGCCCGAGCTGCGAGGCAGGCAAGCGGGGCTGCGTGGCAGCGCATCCGCCGTCGATTTGGCCGAGCGAAAGTCCTATCCCGACTTCGGCGTGAGCACCTCGTACAACTCGATGTGGGCGATGCCCGAGCACCAGTGGATGGTCGGCGGCTCGATCAACGTGCCGATTCAACTCGGCGCCCGACGGGCGGCAGTCGAACAAGCATCGGCGCGTTTTGCTCAGGGGCGCTCCGAGCTCGCTGCACTGGAGGCTCAGATTCGTGCGGAAGTTGAGCAAGCGCGGCAAACGCTGCTTGAGGCGCGCCACGTTATTGTCCTGTATCGCGAGCGCTTGATGCCCACGGCGCGGGCGCTCATCGAGTCTGCGCGCATTGCCTACGCGACCGGGCGCGGCGGCTTTCAGGGGCTGATCGATGCGGAGCGCTCCGTGCGCTCCTTGGAGCTCAACTACCAGGATGCCCTGGCCACGCTCGGACAGCGCCGTGCAGAGCTCGCGCGCGCGCTTGGCCACATTCCCGGATTCCCGCGGCAGGAGGTGGCACGATGAGTTTTTCTGAACGTTTGCGTACGCACCGGCACAAGCTTATCCCCATCGTGTTCGTCATGTTGGCGGCGCTCGGGGTGCTTGTGTTCTGGGCGCCCCTGCGGGCGTGGTTCTCAGGCGAGCCCGTGGCTAGCACGCGCTCAGAGACGGTGAGTACCGAGACGCGACCCGAAAAAGGCCAAGCGCACGACGAGGAACCTCCCCGCGGACCTCCTCTTCCGGAGCTGAAAACACAGGAGCTCCCCGCACCGACCTTCGCCAAGCTGCAGACGGCGTTGGTCGCCTACGAACAGATACGCAAGCTGCTCGCAGCGGACACACTGGACGGAATAGACGCTCACGCCCGGGCGCTGCAGGCGACCCTGCGGGAAGCCCAGGAAGGCGCCGAGGGCGCTGTCGCACGCGTGCTGGACGGCGCTGCGGAAGCGGCCGAAGGGCTGTCGAACGAGAACGATCTGGACACCGCACGTCAGATCTTTGGCTCCCTCAGCAAATACTTTGTTGCACTCGCCGACGCCGACCCGCGCCTCACCCAGGGGCGTTTTGTGTTCGCGTGCCCGATGAGCAGCGGATTCAACAAATGGATCCAGCCGTCTGCCGAGCTTGAGAACCCGTACATGGGCACGCAGATGCTCACCTGCGGACAGCTGAGCGAATGGACCACCGGGGCCAAGGCTCACGAGACGCACGAGCACGCCGCAGGAGAGGTCGCCTACTACACGTGCAGCATGCACCCCTCGGTCAGACAGGAGCAACCGGGCAAGTGTCCGATCTGCGGCATGGATCTGACACCGGTGACAAAGCAGGAGCTACAGACCGGCACGACCCTGATCGATGACGAGAAACGTCGTCGCATCGGCCTGAAGCTTGGGAAGGTAGCGCGACGCAGCATGGTGACACCGATCCGTGCCGTCGGCGAAGTGGAGTACGACGAGAGCAAGCTTCACGACGTGAGCTTGCGGATGAGCGGCTGGGTTCAGCGGCTGTTCGCGGACAAAACAGGAGCGCGCGTGCGCAAGGGGCAGGTACTTTTTACCCTGTACAGCCCGGAGCTGTTTGCAGCTCAGCTTGAGTACTTGAACGCACTGCAAATCGGCAAGGATGCACCCGCAGCCAGCCAGACCCTGCGCGCCACCTCGCAATCTTTGGCCCAAAGCGCCGGCCAGCGGCTTCGGCTGCTTGGGATGCCCGAGGCGCAGATAACAGAGCTCGCCAAACGCGGCAAAGCTTGGGAAAACGTGCCGATCCTGGCGCCTGCCAGCGGCTACATCACCGAAAAGAACGTGGTCGAAGGCGCCCAGGTGGAAGCGGGCGCGCAGGTTTATCGTATCGCCGATCTCGACCAAGTGTGGATCGAGGCGCAAGTCTACGAGTCCGATCTCCCGTATGTGAAGGTGGGTCAACAGGTAGACATTACCTTACCGTACGTGCCTGGTCGCTCTTACCAAGGTAAGGTCGATTATATCTATCCATCCCTAGAGGACCGCACGCGGACCGCGAAAGTGCGCGTCGTGCTCGCCAACCCCGAGCTCGAGCTGCGACCTCAGATGTACGCGAACCTTTCGTTCCAGGCCGATCTGGGCGAGCGCTTAGTCGTGCCGGAATCGGCGGTTCTGTACACTGGGCCGCGGCGCATCGTGTTCGTCGACCTCGGGGGGGGTCGACTCGAGCCGCGCGTGGTGAAGCTCGGTGCCAGGAGCGGGGACTACTACGAAGTTCTGCACGGGCTAGAGGCGGGGGATTTGGTCGTCACCTCCGGAAACTTTCTCGTCGCGTCGGAGAGCCGGCTGAAGTCCGCAAGCGGGCTCTGGGACGGTGAAAGCGTTGGGGAGAGCTCCGATGCAGCCGATTGAGGGGGGCCCGCCGCACGGTCTGATCGCACGGCTCATCGCAGCTTCCGCACGAGCTCCCGTATTTACGATTCTGCTGGTCGCGGCGCTTTCAGCCTGGGGGTACTACGCCCTGCGTCAGACCCCTGTCGATGCGATCCCGGACCTTTCCGAGACCCAGGTGATCGTGTTCACCGAGTGGCCGGGTCGCAGCCCGGACCTGGTCGAGGACCAGATTACCTATCCGATCTCAAGCTCGCTGCTCGCGGCGCCAAAGGTGAAGTACGTGCGCGGGCAGTCCATGTTTGGCATGTCGTTCGTGTACGTCATCTTTGAAGACGGCACCGACATGTACTGGGCCCGAAGCCGCGTGCTCGAGTACCTGTCGAGCGCGCAAGCCGAGCTTCCCCAAGGCGTGACGCCCACGCTTGGACCGGATGCCACCGGCGTGGGTTGGGTGTTTCAGTACGCTCTGGTCGATCGCACCGGACGGCACGATCTTGCGGAGCTGCGCTCCCTGCAAGACTACAACATTCGCTATGCACTCGAGTCCGTCCCAGGCGTGGCGGAAGTTGCCTCGGTGGGCGGCTTCGTCAAGCAGTACCAGATTCAGCTCGATCCCAATCGTCTGCTTTCCTACGATGTGAGTGTTCGCGAGGTCATTCAGGCCGTCCGTGAATCCAACGACGACGTCGGTGGGCGCGTGATCGAAATCGCCGGTCACGAGCATATGATCCGCGGCCGCGGCTACGTGCGCAATCAGGCCGACCTCGAGCTTATCCCGCTCAAGGTGGGGCGGGATGGAACGCCGGTGCTGGTCCGCGATGTGGCCGTGGTCAGCCTCGGACCAGACCTGCGCCGCGGGGTCGCAGAGCTCAATGGTGAGGGCGAAGCCGTCGGCGGCATCGTGATCATGCGCTACGGAGAGAATGCGCTCACCGTGATCGACGCTGTCAAAGAGCGCCTAGCACAGGTCAAACGTAGTTTGCCTGAGGGCGTCGAGCTGGAGGTCACCTACGACAGGTCTGGCTTGATCAAGGCCGCCATCGACACGCTGAGTCACACGCTGCTCGAAGAGATGATCGTGGTGAGCGTGGTGATCTTCCTGTTTCTGCTGCACGCCCAAAGTGCGCTGGTACCGATTATCACCTTACCACTGGCTATCCTGTTGGCGTTCATCCCGATGTATTACCAGGGGTTGACCGCCAATATCATGTCGCTGGGCGGCATTGCGGTGGCGATAGGCGCAATGGTGGATGCCTCGATCATCCTGACTGAAAATATCCACAAGAAGCTTGAGGAGTGGGATAGCGCAGGGCGGCCGGGTCTGCGGCTCAACGTGTTGATCGAAGCGATGCAGGAGGTGGGGCCCTCGATCTTCTTCTCGCTGCTCGTGATCACAGTGTCCTTTCTACCCGTGTTTACGCTGGAGGCGACCGAAGGCAGGCTCTTCAAACCGCTCGCTTTCACTAAGACCTATTCGATGGGTTTCGCCGCGATTTTGGCAGTCACCCTGACCCCGGCTTTGGCCGCAATCTTTATTCGGGGGAAGATCCTCAAGGAGGAGAAGAATCCACTCAATCGCCTTTTGATCTGGTTGTACACACCCGTCGTCCGCTTTGTCGTGCAGCACCGTTGGCTCGTCGTCATCGCGGCAGTTCTGTGCATGGTGTTCACCATTCCCGCCTTTTTCCGGCTCGGCAGCGAGTTCATGCCTCCCCTGAATGAGGGTGTCATCTTGTATATGCCGACTGCGCCACCTGGCATGAGTGTCAACGAGGCTTCCAAGGTGCTGCAGTCCATGGACAAGCGGCTGATGCAGTTTCCCGAGGTGGAAAGTGTCTTTGGTAAGATGGGCCGTGCGGAGACCGCCACTGATTCGGCGCCACTTGGGATGGCCGAAACCGTGGTCGTGCTCAAGCCCCGGGACCAATGGCGTGCGGGGCTTAGCTGGGAGGCTCTGATCCGTGAGATGGACGAGGCGCTCCAGTATCCAGGCATGCCCAACGTGTGGTGGATGCCGATCCAGACGCGCACGGAGATGCTCGCCACCGGCGTGCGCAGTCCGCTCGGTATTCAAGTGTTCGGCGATGACCTGGAAACCATCGAGCGCACGGCGTTGCAGATAGAAAAGGTCGTGTCTCAAGTGCCGGGTACGCGCAGCGCCTTTGCGGACCGCTCGACGGGCGGACTCTACCTCGACTTCGCGATCAAGCGCGCGGAGGCTGCTCGTTACGGGCTGCGCGTAGACGACATCAACGAAGTCGTCATGAGCGCCATCGGCGGCATGAACATCTCCGAAACAGTCGAGGGCAGGGAGCGCTATCCGATCAGTGTGCGCTACGCCCGCGAGTATCGTGATGATCCGAGTCTGCTCGCCAAGGTTCTGATCGCGACACCGACGGGAGCTCAGATCCCGATAGGTCAGGTTGCCGACATCGCGTTCAAGACCGGCCCGCCGATGGTGCGCAGCGAGGACGGGCGCCTCGTGGGCTTTGTCTTCGTCGATACGGAGCGCCCGATCGCCGACTACGTCAAGGACGCCAAGCGCGCCGTTGCGGCGCAGGTCGACTTGCCGGCAGGGGTACGCCTGGAATGGGCAGGTCAGTTCAAGTACCTCGAGCGCGCGCAGGAGAAGCTTTCCGTGGTGGTACCCCTGACGTTGGCCCTGGTGATGCTCCTGTTGTACTGGAACACCCGGTCGCTGATCGAGACCGCGATCGTGCTGCTCGCGGTGCCGTTTTCGCTCATTGGCGCCGTCTGGCTCTTGTACCTATTGGACTACAACATGAGCATCGCGGTCTGGGTGGGCCTGATCGCGCTCGCGGGGCTAGATGCGGAAACGGGGGTGGTGATGCTCCTCTACCTGACTCTTTCCCACGAGAGGCTCAAGCGTAGCGGTAGGCTGTCGACCTTCTCGGAGCTGAAAGAGGCCATCGTAGATGGTGCTGCAAAACGCATACGACCCAAGCTCATGACCGTGATGACCACGATGATAGGGTTGGTTCCCGTCTTGTGGAGCACCGGCACCGGTGCGGACGTCATGAAGCGCATCGCCGCACCGATGGTGGGTGGGCTCGTCAGCTCGTTCTTGCTTGAGCTAACCGTGTACCCGGCCGTGTTTGCCATCTGGAAGAGCAGCGTGCTTCGGCGCGAGGCAAAGCACACCGACGCTGCCAAGCTGTCGGGAGCCTCTAGGCCTACTCCAACCTAAGGCCTCAGAGTGGTTGGCGTTGTGTTGCTTGGGACGACTTCGACCGAAGTGTCTGCCTACGTGTGCGCACTAATCCTGCCGCGTTTTTCTCAAGAACCGATGCCATTGGTAAGGTGAGACACGTGAACTGCACATGCGAGTTGTCGTACTGTCTAAGGAGTGACCGGAGCGGCAGAGCGTGTCGTGAGCAATCGGGGGCAGGCTGTGAATACCGTGCAGTGGCTTGGTTCGTCCGAGCCGCCGCTTGAGCTCGTCACGCATTTGCGATTGCGCGGTCTCGTCCTGCGCACCGTGCCCGCCCCCGAGCCGATGTATGCTGCGCGGCTCTTGGTCGTAGCGCCTGGAACGAGCGCCGCGGTGCGAGGCCCAAGCCTCAGCGGGCGCCGCGTGGCCGTGATGCATCCGGATCCGGGCGCGGCGGACGCTTTGGCGCAGGCTTTACGCGCTAAGGCCGCGGAGGTTGTCGCGCTCAGTCTCAACCCGGATTCGCTCGAGCGTGCCGAAGCACTCGACCCCGATGTGCTGATCATGGAGCCCGCCGACTTCTACGGAAGCTGCTGGGAGATCGTACGCACGGTCTGGCAACATCCGCGGCTGCGTTATGCAACCGTGCTGCTTGCCTCTCCTGAGCCGCTCGGGCCTGATGGCGCAAGCGCCGTCGACGTACAGAATCTATGCGTCGCGATCCAAGCAGCAAGCCTCGACTACGAGTGCGTACGCGACCAAGCCCGTAAGGATGACGAGTTTACGGTGACCCTCGATGTGCTCGGCCCTGCGCGCATGCTGCGCGCGCTGCTCGACTCGAAACGTTCCCTGCGTGCGCAGTTCAGCTGCCCCGACCTTACGGTTACGGTTGACTTATCCGACGAGATCATCGTCGGTGCTCAGGGTGGGCTCAGCCCTGCTGTCATGGACGCCTACCTCGGACCTCACGCGCTGGCAGTGCTGATGCTGCAGCATCAGGGTCGTGTGCATGTTCGCGCTGTCGATCATCCCTCAGTTACGAACATCATGGCTCCCTTTGAGACCGCGCTTCACACGGCGCGCGAGAGCAGGCTTCTGAGCCGGCCCAGCGGTGTCCGCTTTAGCTCCGTTTCCGTGAGCCCGCGGCCGCGCCAAGTCACACCGCGTCATGGTTGGACGGCGGCCGTGGTAACCAACACCGCGCCGCACGCAGTCACTAACAGCGTGCCGAGTAGGGTTGCCGCCCCGACCCCCAGCACGGTTTCTCGCACGGCACCCAGCGCGCTTGCCGACACGGCCCCAAGCGCGCTTGCCGACACGGCCCCAAGCGCGCTCACAAAGGAGCCTAACGAACCGCCAGCGGAGCCGGCGCCACCCCCTGAGATGAGCCCCGGGCCGCTCGTAAAAAGGCCGAGCTTTCGTAAGACACTGCTGGCAAGTGGAGCCCCTCCCGTGCCCGCAAAGCTTAGTAGCGCAGTCTCTTCCGCAGAGGAGCGGGCTCCGCTGTCTGCGCCAGCGCTCCTGTCCGCGCCGTCGCTTACCGCGCTGGCTGCAGCCGCGTTGCCCCTGCTGCCCAAGGCGCGCGCCATCGCCAGAACGGGAAGCTTACCGCTTACAGTTTCGCCAGCGGGAGTCGATACGGCCGAGGTAGACGCTCGGGCCGAGGTAGACGCTCGGGCCGAGGTAGACGCTCGGGCCGCGGTGGCCGCGCGCGTGGATAACGTCGTCACCAAGAGCAGGGAGCCTGCCGTTGCCACGACTCGCAGTGGGATGCCCGCACCGAACGTGCTCGCGCAGGATTCCAAGCGCGTGGTCGCAGTGGCGTCGCTGCCGCCGCGAGCCCCCACGGCTGTACCCACACCCGTCTCAGCACCCTTCACGCAGCCGACCTTACTGTCTTCACCTGCTGAGGTTAAGCTCCTCGACGTCTCCCTTTCCCTCGGCATCCCAGTGCCCGCGCCGCAGGTGAGCAAAGCTGAAAGTCCACAAGAGGGCGTAGCGCAGCCTGCGATCGATACCGCCCTGCACGTCGTGGGTGTTGCTCGCGCGCGCAAGCGTTGGGCGCTCGCTGCCGCGGTTGCGCTCGGTCTTGCTGCCTTGGGAGCGCTCGCGATCTGGCTGCCGGAAAGCGGCGACGCCTCCGAGGCCGCGGCGGCGATCAAATCCACAGCGCGCGTCAGTGTTGCTGCTGCCAGCGCCGCTACAGCGCCTCAAGCCCAAGCAGCTACTTCCGCTGCCGCACGCCCCAAGCGCGGACAGGAGGAGGGAAGTGACGAAGCACAGGAACAGGAGCTAGACGAACCTCCCGCCGAGAGCGAGCTCTCGCGGAAAGCGCGCAGCAAACGTGCAAGCGCGTTGGTGAGCGAGGGACATTCGTTTCGCAGACGTCGCATGCTGCCCGCCGCCAAGGCGCGCTACCTGGATGCGTTGCGCGAGTACCCCGGGTACCCGCGCGCCGTGGCTGGACTTGCGCAGCTGGCGATAGCGACGTTGGATGGTGCGCAAGCGGTACACTATGCGCGTCAGCTGGTGCATGCGCGCCCGGCCCAACTCGACTACCAGGTGCTGCTCGGAGATGCGTACAAAAGCGCCGGGATGATGGCGCAAGCGCAGAAGACTTGGCAGGCCGCCTCCAAACGCGGCAGTCGCACGGCCCGCCAACGGTTGGCTTCCGCGAGCAAGCCTTAGCTCACTACAAAGGTAGGTCTTACGGTTACCTATGACCGTTGCTTGTCACACGTTTTAGCGGTGCAACTCGCGCGGCGCTTCGGGTGTTGACTGCTGCCAAC
Organism: Polyangiales bacterium; assembly: GCA_038257655.1. Taxonomy (GTDB): domain Bacteria; phylum Myxococcota_A; class Polyangia; order Polyangiales; family DASUME01; genus DASUME01. The sequence goes on from JBBSJC010000144.1 coordinate 10,290, forward strand.
GGTCTCAGAGCCCCGCCCGAGGCGCGTGGCCCCCGCTGTGCCGCCGAGACTACACCAGATTCCGCGAGGTTTGCAGCAGCGGGGCCTGGCCCGCATCGTGCTGTAGTGCGCGGTTGTCCGTAGCGTGCGGTTGACCGTAGCGTGCGGTGGACCGCGGCTAAGCGGTAGGCGGGGAAGCCTCAGTGACCCACAAGGAGTATACCATGCCTCATCTATCCCGTTGGCTCTTGCTGGGGACCTTACTGTCCGCCTCTGCATGTGTCGGCAGACTGGAACCGGCAGAGAATGAAGATCAGTGGAATGGCGCCGCCGCGATCGATGATGAGTCAGTCAGCGATGCAGGGGACGGCACGCAATCACCGGGCAGCGACGGCTACGACGATAACGACGGGGACAGCATCGGCCCCGATGAGGACGTGCCGGTTACGGAGCCTGGTGAGGATGCCGCAGCGGGTGCCGAGGACGACGCGGCGCCGGACGCTGGCAGCACGCCGACACCGCCGCCGGCTGATGACGACGAGGACCCCGCACCGCCTGTGCCGCCTCCTGTCGTCGAGGAGCCCGATCAGCCGACCGTTCCCCCGGAACCGCCCGCGCCGCCGCCCGTAAGCACAGCGTGTGGCGATGCCACCGAAACGCAGGAGCTCTCGCTAACCAACGCCGCCAGAACGAGTGCCGGACGCGCCGCGCTGAAATGCGATCCGCTGCTAGCCAAGGTCGCTCGCGCCCACAGCCAAGACATGTGCGACCGCAACTACTTCAGTCACACGGATCTCGACGGTGGCAGCTTCGCGACGCGCATTCGCGACGCGGGGGGAAGCCTTCGCACTGGAGGCGAGAACATCGCGGCGGGGCAACGCACGCCCGCGGCCGTGCATGAAGCCTGGATGAACAGCTCCGGCCATCGTCAAAATATTCTCAATAGCGGCTACGGGCGCATCGGCATCGGCTACGCCGCCTGCGGTGGCAAACCCTACTGGACCCAGGTGTTCACGGACTGATAGGCAAGTCGATTGACGATTACGCTTTACCTGGCTGAGTCGGTCCACTAGCTAATATGCCTATGGGGAGTGGCGTCCTTGGTTTTCAATTGCAGAAATGAGCAGCGCTGGCCTAGCAGGCTTGCTCGCGCGCTCGTGCTCGTGGCCGTGATCTGTACGCCCGGGTGCCTCGATTGGGCGGCCCTGCAGGATGGCCGTTGCGGCGACGGCTTTGTAGGCCGCGAGGAAGCCTGCGACGATGGCAATCGCGCGCCTGGCGACGGCTGCGATCAGCGCTGTCGATTGGAGACTGCCGAATGCGGCGACGGACGCATCGATGTCGATGTGGATGTCGATGACGATGAGGCCTGCGATGACGGTGGCCGAGTCAATGGGGATGGTTGCGACGAGCGCTGCCAACTAGAGCCGATTGCGGCCCTGTGCGGCAATGCCGAGCCTGACCCCGGTGAGGCGTGCGACGACGGCAATACGTCCAATGAGGATGCGTGCCTGAACGGCTGCAGTCGCGCGACATGCGGAGATGGTCAGCTTCGGCGCGGGATCGAGGAATGCGATCCGGGCAGCGTCGACAACGGAAGCGAATGCACGCCTGCATGTTTGCTTTGCGGCGCCGATCCCTTGTCGCACTTCCGAGCCGGTAATGCGCACTGCTTCAGCTTGCATCCAGAGCCGGCAACAGAGGTTGACGCGCGCGCCGCCTGCCAAGCCGAAGGCGGCGACCTGTGGACTATTACCTCGCAGGCCGAGGGCAGCGACGTTGCTGCGCAGCTTGCGCTGAGTGGACCTTACTGGTTGGGCTTGTCGACCAGTGCAACCGGGCGCACGTGGGTAAGCGGCGAAGGATTCAAGTACCAAAGCTTTGCGCCAAATGAGCCGAGCGCACCGGCCGCGCGCTGCGTCTCTCTCGTGGCCGCAGCAGGCGAAGGCGCTGGCCTATGGCAGTCGAGCCCCTGCGATACCCTGCTCAGCTTCGTCTGTGAGCGAGCGGGAGCATTCGTCTCGGTCACCACGAATCACGCCTATAAGCTGCGCACTGCCACGGTCAGCTTCGAAGAGGCGCGCGCGCTGTGTCGGGCAGCTCTCTGCATCGGCGATAGGCGTGATGTACAAGGTGTCCGGCCGCACCGTTCAGCGCTGGCTCGTCGAGATCAAACAAACGGTCTTAGCGCGCACCCGCGAGGGACTCAAAGGGCGTCTCGCCCTCAGCCCGTCGGAGCTCGATAGCTTACTGGGGCTGATGCAAAGTCAGCTGGAGGTCAGCTTAAATCGCGTGCTGGACGAAGCTTCACGAGAGCGAACAAACGGCTGAACGCGCAAATCAGGCATTCGCGCAGCGACTTTGCGGCCACGAACAAAAAAGTGTGTCGCGCTGCCAGAGCCCCCCCGTCATCCAAGTGAAGGAGGCGCGCTGGTGCCATCAACGAAACTACACCCCAGACTTGCCGTGTTGCTCGCAGCCGGCCTGCTGCCCTACATCCTGTGCGCATGTATGGGCGAGCTCGAGAATGCCCCCGCATCGCCCGTCAGCGGCTCCCAGGACCCCTCACAAAACAGCCCGGATGGGCTCGACCCCGAGTTTGGACCCGGAGGCGAGTGCGACATGCAGGCGCTGATGGCGCTGCCCGAGAACGGCTGCACGAATGCAGGCTGTCATGGTGCGCAGTATCAAGGCGCCCTCGACCTGCTGTCGCCCGGTCTCGCGCGGCGTCTGACCGGCGTTTCATCGCAGACTGAAGCCTGCAACGGTCAGCTGCTAATCGACCCCGAGGATCGTGCAAGATGATCGGCCGTTCACGGAGGTGCTCACCACGCGCCGCTGGGCGGTGACGACCGCCTCGCTGGCAGCGCTCGCCTTTCTCGACAAGTCTGCCGAGGCCCTACGCGCGGAGAAGCACACCCTGGTTGGCGGCGCCGGGACGAGCTCGCTCCAAGCGCGAACCTGGTATCTGCCAGGCCTGCCAGCAACCTGCGACGTGTCTACTCCCCTACCGAGCAACGACCTTATCGAGCTGATGCTCGGGTTCGTGAATTGTAAGGGCGGAGGTTCCTATCGATTCGACGATACGCTGCTCACCGAGGCGGACTTTAATGACTGGCGTTTCGTAGACCTCGAAGCGGCGGGAAGCCCTGGGCAAAGCCCCGCTTTCTATGACCTTCCTGCCTTGCGCTCCGCTACTAAGCTATCCCTCGTCCAGCCGCGCGCGGGTTTCTTCACCTCGCCCGCATTTCTTGCGAACTGGGAGACCAATGAAGACAACCAGTTCAGGGTCACAACGTCGCAGACGCTGATCGTGGCGTTGGGCGAAATCTTCTCGCCTGCTGATCCCACCAAGCCCGTGCGCCTGGACGGTCTTCCCACGGAGCACGCCGCCCCTACGACCACCTGCTACGGCTGTCACCAGTTTCTCGACCCGATGCGCCAGCGCAAACAGCGCGACCGCCGCTGCCTGCTGGGGAACACTGCCTGACGAGTTGCGGGCGCGCATGGCGTTCTTTCATCATCGCACCTACACCAACGCCCACCCGGAACACCGTAAGGTCATGAATCTGCATGGTGCTGCCAAGTCCGCCTCGGGCAACGGCCAAGAGATGCTGCCGAGTCTTTTTGCAAGCGAGCTTTCCGCTGCCCTCGGCACCATTCAGCGCGAGCCGGTCCCGCTCGGGGCCGAGCTCCTTACCTTCGAAGGACGAGCGCTGGATGGCATCGACCCGACCGGCTTGAAATCGCTATTCGACCTGCCTGACGATCTCTTGTCCAGTCTGACGACCCTGCGAGATCAGGAAATCGACGCGCTCTATGGCGACCTGCGCAGCAATGGCACCCGGGTACAGCGACAGTTCCTGGATCGCTACGCGCTAGGACGAAACCAAGTCAGGAAGCTCGGCGATGAGCTGGCAGCGCTGCTCGCGCGCTTGCCCCTGGACCCCACGGACCGAGACTCGCCCGTGGACCAGGTGGTTGCCGCGGTCGCGTTGATGAAGCTCAAGGTGGCCCCGGTTGTCACCATCCACTTACCTTTCGGCGGCGACAATCACAACGACTCCGACTTGGTCAGTGAGCGCGACCAGACCATCGCCAGCATGTCGACATTAACTGCCCTTTGGAGTGAGCTGACAACGCAAGGCCTCGAGGATCAGGTCAGTTTCGCCTCCCTCAACGTGTTCGGTCGAACCCTCAAACGCAACGCGAGCGGCGGGCGGAATCATAACCAGAACCACCACGTGATGATGATGTTCGGCAAGAACGTGCGCGCCGGAGTGATCGGGGGGGTGACGCCCCTCGGCGGCGACTATGCGGCAAGTGCGATCGATTCGACAAGCGGCGCCGCAAGCGCAAGCGGGGATATCGATCCATCGTCATCCCTCGAGTCAGCTGCAAAGACAGTATGGTCAGCCCTCGATCTGCCGGCAGAGCGCATGGAAACCCGCATCAGCGGAGGTAAGGTCGTGACCGCTGCCCTGAAAAGCTAGCCATTGTCGCCGGTTTCGTTTGCTGAAGGCTGTGCTGGCCGGAGGGGAAGCCTACAGAAGCGCTAGTGACCTGACGCTCACCCCGCCTTGCGACCGAGGTAGAGCAGGTTATGGAACGGCTCAGGGTTGGTGCCCTCCTCCGTGCTTTCCCAACTTACATGCTCTTCGATTGCGCCCGGATAAACTTCCGCCATGACGGCGCGAAAGGGCGCGCTTTCATGGGCCGACCACACGCCCAGCACGCCGCCCGCAGCGAGATGTTGCGAAACCGTGCGTTGCCCCGCCACCGTGTAAAATGGGGCGCTCGCAGGGTCGAGCAGCCAATCGGGTGCGTGGTCGACATCGACTAAGATTAAGTCGTAGGTTTCCGCTGGGGGACCAAGCAGGTCCGCGTAGACGTCGCCCTGGGTCAGCGCGACCGCGGGGTTGCTCGTGAGCTCCTCTGAGAGCGGAAGCAGGCCGCTGCGCATCCACTTGATGATGAAGTCCAGCTTGTCGACGACGCGCACGCTTGCGACCTGCGGACTCGCAAGCGCTGCTTGGGCGGTGTACCCGAGCCCTAGTCCGCCCACCAGCACGCGCAGCTTGCCTTGGCCGTCGGGCAGCGCGGGCGGGGCGTGCAAGGCGTGTAGCGCCAGGGCACTTGTCGATAGGCGGCGCTCCGAGACCGGATTGAAGCTGCTCATCAGCAGATGCCCGTCGATCTGCACGTCGTACACGGTTAGAGCGGGTGTACCGACAA
>JBBSJC010000145.1:0-15499 GCA_038257655.1 Polyangiales bacterium
AGAATAAAGACTTACAAAGTGCCGCACCGTACACGCGCTCCCCACAGAAGACCAGACTCGGAACCGATATGCGCATCACTTACGTGCGAAACACGACGCTGATGCACAACGTTGCTGCGACTTTGTCGGGATGCTGGATATCACGTAGAAAACAGGTCTCTCGATGCGGCTTTCGAGACCGTAACAGGGCGAGTCGTGCGCGGCGCGTTGCTTTCTTACATGAAGCGACCTGGCCCCCTACCCAGTACCCACCGCACTTGGCATCAGGCTTGCTGATACTTGCCTGACACCCCTCGTACGCCCGCGAAGTGGCACAGCCTGGCACGCGCCTGAAAGTAAACATGGGACGAGAACTGCGCACGGCTCTGACAACGTTGGCACTCGTGCTCGCCAGCTGCGGCGGGGGGCCGACCTCTGACTTTCCCTCCGACGAGGACGACAACGGGAAGCGCGATGCAGGCGGCCCGCGCCCCGATGAAGAGCCGGGTGCGTCGACGGGCGGAGGCGCTGGCGCGGGCGACAACGGCGGCGGCAATGGCGATACAGGGAGCCCGTCGGCCGATGCGGGGGCATCGAACCCTATGGATGCAAGTCTTCCTTTGCCCGACGGCGGAAGCGCGGATGCGGGCGCCGATGCAGGAGATGCCGAAGCTGGCACCGGCGCGTCAGACGGGAACGTCGCTAACGCTCGATAGCTCCGCGAAAGCCTTAGTGCGCGTTACAAGACGATACGCGTCCAAATGCGCGTCACAAGACGAAGCGCGTCAGAAGCCAGCCCAGGCCGCCGCCGACGAGCAAGCCGACGATCACGATACCGGCCGAGACACCAGTCGTGGGGGCCGCCCGTGTCCACACGGGGTTGCGCCGAAGCAAGCGCTTGGTGAGCATCAGGGCGGTCGGGCTTGAGCTCGCCAGGCCGAGCAGCTCCGCCAGGGCGACGATCGCATCTTGCGTGAGTTTTCCGGTGCCCGTGGCATCAGTCGGTATGGTTTCGCGCAGGGCGATCACATGCATGAGGCGATGCAGCGCGGGGCGCTCCGGATCGTGGCCGAGCTTGGCGAGCTCTTCCCATGCTCCGCGCGCTACGAGTTGCTCGAGCTTGGTAAGCTCGGGGTCAGCCGTCTGCGCCGCTTCGGCAGGCACGGGGCTGTTGGCGCGCGGCGCACTCACAGGCTGCTCTTGCAGCTCATCGAACGCGGGCGGCTCGTCCGAGTAACGATTGAGCCCCGCAACGTCGCGCGCAAGCTCTGCGATCGATGGCCCTGCGCTCCAGGCGGCGCCTGAGGGGGCCGCGTTTACCAGCGTCCGCTGGGGCGGATCGGTCGGTGCATCGTAAATGTCGTCGTCGCTGAAGCGCGGCTTCGCTTTGAGTGGCGCGGACATGTCTGGAGCCTCCTCGAGCTCGTCAGGAACGTCGGGTAGGGGAGGCCAGCTCCCGATCTCCGGCGGCTCCGACAGGTTGGGGCGTCTCGGAGTGCTGGGTGTAAGGGCGCGTATTGCGGGCGACATCCGTTGAGCCATCTGTTCGGGCGCGAGCGGCGCCTGATGGCCTCCCATCATTGTCGGCTTGCTGACGCGTGCACCAAGCGCAGGACTCGTGTCGTTTGCGGGCTGGCTGCTGATCGACGACCGTACGCGTTCTACGCGGACCTCGTCGTGGTACGCGTAACTGCCGCTCGGTGCATCGCCAACGCCGGGACTAAGCCGCCGCTGCTCGCGCGCGGAGTTCGAACGCTGTTTGTCTTCGTCTGCCCCCACGAAATACCACAATAGCGAACATTTCCTGGTTCGGGCATGTAGGAATATGCCGCGGCCTGGGGACACCTGGGCAGGCGTAAGGGTGCGCTTTTGCTTGCTCCCCGCCCTCGTATCGGGAAGGATGCGTCCAGTTATGCGCGAGAGTCTGTCTCGAGCCGTGGTGGTCGACGCCGCGCGCGAGCTTCTGATGCAAGATGGTTTGGCTGGCCTTTCGCTGCGGCGTCTCGCTTCGCGTCTCGACGTGACCGCGGCCGCTTTGTACGCCTACGTCGACAACAAACGCGACCTGCTCGAGGCCGTCATCGAGACTGAGTTCAACCGTTTAATCGGTGAGTTTCAGCGCTACGAAGAGGGCGATCCGATCACGCGCATGTGCAACATGTCCTGGGCCTACGTGAACTACGCACAGGAAAATCCGCGCGTGTTCCGCACCATGTTCATGTTTCGGGCGCAGCTCTCGACCGATGCCAGCGGCAACGATTTCGCGATGGCGACCCAAGCCTTCACGGCGGCGCGCAAGCCGCTGCTCGATGCCATGGAGCAGGGTTTGCTGCGCAAGGGCGATCCGCTGATGGCGCATCTTACGGTTTGGACGGCCGTGCATGGCGCTGCAACCGTGCTTTTACTCGGACCCGACCTCGGCGCACGCGGTGCCGAAGCGCTGATGAAATCGGTCATTTTCTCGATCGTGCGCGGCTTGTGCACCGAAAAGGGCCTGGCACTTCTTGAGCAAGTCAGGCTGCCGCCGTCCGCTGCCTCGGACTCGCCGGTGGCAGCGCCCGGGCCGCAGGAGTAGCGGCGGAGCAGCGCGCACGGGGCGTGTTGTCCGGCGTTCCGCTACGAGTACGGTAGGGCGTGCCGATCACGCTACGTCTGCTGAAACCCCTCGAACGTTCCTTGTATGCGGGCCATCCCTGGATTTACCGCGACGCTTTGGCGGCCCACGACGTGCCTTGTGGTGAGGTCGTCGACGTAGCCGACAAAAAGGGTCGTGTGATCGCACGCGGTTTAGCCGAGAGCGGGCCTATCGCCGTGCGCGTCTTCACCACGCGCCCCAAAGAGCGCATCGATGGCCTGATGTTTCGCCAGCGCATCGACGCGGCTTTGCAGCTGCGCCGCGCCTTACGCCCACCGGAGACTACGACCTACCGTCTGTGTCACGGTGAAGGCGACAGATTGCCTGGCGTGGTCTGCGATCGCTACGCCGATTACGCGGTGATCAAGCTCGATGGCGAGGCAATCCTCGCCCATCGCGAGGCGCTGATCGAAGCGATGCGCGAGCCGCTGATGGCAGAGGGCATTCGGGGTGCGCTCTTACGCACTTCACGCAAGCAAGGTGCGCTGATCGAGCACGCATTCGGGGAGGAAGCGCCCCACGAAGTGCGCGTGCAAGAGCGCGGGATGACTCTGATTGCAAATCTCCGCGAGGGCCAAAAGACCGGGCTATTTCTCGATCATCGCGAGTCCCGTCACAGGGTGCGTGCATTGTCTCGTGATCTGAGGGTCTTGAATTTGTACGGATACACAGGTGGCTTTTCTGTAGCGGCCGGCCTGGGCGCAGCGCGCAGTGTCACCACGGTCGACGTCGCCAAGCCTGCCATCGAGCTTGCGACTCGTACCTGGTCGGAAAATGGTCTGCCTCCAGATGCCCACCAAGCGGTTGCCGAAGACGTGCCTAACTACCTCGCTCAGCATGCCGGCAAGAACGTTCAGTTCGACTTGGTCATCGCCGACCCACCCAATTTTGCGCCGGGCCAAGCCAAGCTCCAAGCTGCGCTCGAAAGCTACGAAGCCCTGCATGCCGCTTGTCTAAGCTTACTGTCTCCCGGCGGCCTGTACCTGGCAGCATCCTGTTCGAGCCATGTACGTCAGAGCGTGTTTCTCGACACCCTGCGCGAAGGCGCGCGCCGCTCACGTCGCGTGCTGCAAATACTCGAGCAGACGGGCGCGCCCTTCGACCATCCGCGTCTGTTGGCGTTCCCCGAGGGCGACTACCTCAAAGTGGTGCTCGCCCGGGTGATCTGAGGGTGGCCTTCGCTGCGCGAGCAAACGCGCTCCAGCACTCGGGCTAGCGGGGGTCGAGCACTTGGAAGGCTACGCGTCGGTTCTTCGCACGGTTTGCCTCGGTGATGTTCGGCAACAGCGGACGGTTGGATCCGTAGCCGACTGCGGTCAGCCGCTCGGGGGTGACACCCGCGGCAATCAGCGCCGTGCGCACCGCTTCGGCGCGGCGCTGGGACAGTTCCTGATTGACCGTACTATTACCTACGTCGTCCGTATGACCCTGGACCTCCACTTGTTGCACGTGCGGATTGCGCAGCAGGACATCCGCGATCTCCGCCAATAGCGCGTTGCTCTCCGGACGAATCTCAGCGCTGTTCGTGACGAACTGGACCTGACGTTTGATCACGATCGCCTTGGCGCTCAACGCCGCCTGGGGCCGCGTCGGGATCGGCGTCAGAACGATCTGAGGTGTGCTGACTTGGGCATCCTGTACCTCGAAGGTCACCTGTGTAAATAGGAAGCCTTCGGCTTCGATTTGGGCCTGGTACGTGCCCGGCGGCATGTCGGTCTTCTCGAACATGCCTTGCGCATCAGTATTCAAGAAGTTCCCGATACCGCCCGAGATGCGCACGATCGCGCCCGAGATGGGCGCGCCCACTTGACTCCGCACGCTCCCTTTGACGCTACCGAGCTTGGGCAGGGGCACGAGCAAACAACGGGTCGCTTGATCGGCGCCGCCTTTTAGAAGGCTCGCTTCACAACTGGCCGGCTCGTAACCGCTCGCCGAGACCTTGAGCAGGTGCGTGCCGGGCTCGAGCGGGTAACTCGTAAAGCGCCCCTGCTCGTCCGTGGCAAGGTCCGTCAGCTCCTTGCCCTCGAAATGCACGATCGCGCGGGGCACAGCAAGCGCAGTGTCACGATCGGTCACCTCGCCGAGAATGCGGCCCAAACGCTCAGGTGCGACGTCGACGTGTATCGTCTTTTCGATGATGACGGGCTTCTGGACGCGCGTGTCGTAGGCGTATGCGAGCGAGAAGTTCAAATCGTAAGGTGCGTTCGGGGCAAGCTCGCGCACGGTCCGTTTATGGCCACTCGTCGCGACGTCGACTGCAAGCAACGCACTCAAGCCGCGCAGCCACGGCATGATCCGTAAACCAAACGTGAGTGTGCTCGGCCAGGCTGCGAAACCTTCGTCTTTCAAGCACCCATCTCGGTCCTGGGGCACCTGTCCGATCAGACAATCGTAATCTTGACGATTGCTCGGTATGCCCATCGACCATTCCAAAATCGGGTTCAGCGACCATTTGTCGGCCAGTTGGATCGGCGCCTCGACCCCGAAGCTCATTGTCAGCATATCGACGCGGTTGATCTGAAACCCGAAGCGCTCGACGTTCGACAGCAGGTGCCGGTACTCGTCGTTGCGGGAAATAGCATTGTCGAGCGAGGCGTAACGCGAGCTTTCGGTGCTCTCCACGAGGTTTGCGGAGTTGTCGAAGTAGTAGCGCAGTCCGGAGCGCAGCAAGAGCGGCAGCGGTCGCGCAAGCTCGCGCAAATCCGAGCTGACGTTGGCCCGCAGCCCCACGCTCGTGCCCTTGCCTGCGAAGCCAATGCCTCCGACGCCGTTGAGAAGCGCAAACTCCAGATCGCCGCCCAGGGTCAGCGCGGGCAAGATCGTGTAGTACCCCTTGGCAAACAGATGCATGTCGCCGACGACCTGAAACACCTGACGTGAACCGTCCGTACTCTCGTTGGAGTGCGTGGTGAGCGAGGCTGAAAGCTCCAGGTGCTCGATTGGTGTCGCACTCAGAGAGAGCGCGCCGCCTACACGTCGATGCTGGTCTCCTGGCAGCAAAAAACCACTTTTGCGAAACAGCTGGGCCGCGATCGCGGTGCGAAACGTGCCGGGCTGACCCGAGCCGGCACCGACCACGTGCACGCCACCTGCAGGGCCGAGCAGCGTGTTGTAAGTCTCAGGCTCGCGCGCCGCTGGGGTTGGTGACGCCGCTGCCGAGGGCCTTTGCGCGGGCGTGCCCAGCTGTCTGGAGTCTTTGGTAGCGAAATCGTCGTCGAAATCGTCCGCAGCCGCGGTGTCGAGGAAGAACAACGATAGGGCGGCGACAAGGACAAGGCGTGCGCGCATGCACGGGTCGTATACCGAGGACGCTCCCAAAAAGCTACGTCGCGTCGGGGTGCTCGCATGAGTTGGCGTGGGCAAGCGCTGTGTGAGAGGCTGCCAGAGAGCGGCCCCACGCGTGAATGGCTCACAGGACCGACCCGTCTCTGCCGATCCAGAGGAGCTTCCGTGCAACTAACCAAGCATCTGTCGTGGCTGGTGATGGGCGTGATTTGGGCAGCAGGCCCCGGCGTGGCCTACGCCGATGCGACCGTGATGGTCGAGCTCAAGGGGGAGGGGGGCGCCCCGGCCGACGGCAGGGTCGAGCTCGTGAAAGGCGAGGCGCGCCACAGCTGCACGACGGTGCAAGGCCGCTGCGAGATCCGCGGCGTGGCGGGCGGCATGTACAGCGTGCAGGTAAGCGGCACGAAGCAGGCCGCGCCCAAGGCCAAGCAGGCGATGATTCCGCCTTCGGGCGAGGTGAAGCTCGTCGTCAACGCTAGCTGAGAGCGGAAGGTCGCTTCGCGGCCCGGCGCCTACGGTACGATTGCAGCGTCGGCCGTCCACTCCGCAGACTCAGCCCGCGCATCGGCTCACTTGCGCACCGGGGACGTCACTGCACGCGATAGTTGATCGGAATGCGAATCGGCCGCAGCTTGCCGTGCAGGGCTTCCGGAGGGGCTGGTAGCTCCCCGAGCGCGCGTGCGGCCGCCAGGGCTGCCTGATCGAGCTGCGCGTGGCCAGAAGATTGTTGGATGGCCACACCGGACAAGCGGCCGTGAATGTCGACCTGCACCGCCAACAGCACGCTGCCTTCCAGGTGCGCGCGCAAGGCTGATCGCGGGTAATCGCGCAGCGCGCGGCTGCTGATCGCCAGGTTGACTTTGCGCACCCAATCGGTCGCAATCGGTCGCAGGTCGACTTTCGCGACGGGGGTGCCCGCGCCGGTTCCCGTGCCAGCGCCGCTGCCATTTCCGTTGCTCGCGCGCGTACCTACAATGCCCGCCACGGCCAGACCTGTGGCGCTGGTTACGCCGAGCGTCAGCGGTGCGGGCTCTGCATCGACGACCTCTGCTGCTTCGGCTCGTACCTGAGGCGGCTCAGCCTCTGCCGGAGGAGTCTCGGGTCGCTGGGGCAGCATGGACTTGGGCTCGGGGCGCCGTGGCCTGGCCGGCGGCACGACGGCGGTTACAGGTTTCGGCGGCTCGGGCAAAGCCAGCGGCTCGGGCTCCGGTGAAGGCTCAAAGACGGTGAACGCGACCTCTATCGAGCGGGCTGCCGTCTGCCCATCTAGAGGCAGGCTGGCGAGGGCGGCGTACGCGACGCCATGCGCAACGAAGGAGCCGACCAGGAAGGCCGCCAGTGCGCTAGGACGCACGCTTCCGTGCTCCGACTTGCGGAGGGAAGCTGACGCGGACCCCCGAAGGGAATCTCGCGGCCGGGGGGCAGGGGCGAGGTGGGACTTCATGCGAGCTAGGTAACAAACGGTGCTCTTGAAAGTCATTTTCGAGAGTGAGCAGAATGTGGACCTGTCCTGCTTGCAGGTCAAGCTATGATTTATTGATATTGACTTTCAACAGTCCTGATCCACATTCTTGTTAGAGGCCCCCACGTGATCGTCTGTCATTGCTTTCGCGTCTCCGATCGTCAGATTCGCTCCGCCGTTGGCGAGGGCGCCTGTGACTTGGCATCTGTGGCGCGCGCCTGCCGCGCTGGCGCAGGTTGCGGCGGTTGCCGGGCCAAGGTGGCCGAGGTGGTCTCGTGCGAGCTCGGGGGCGAGCAGCCCGTGAGCATCGGACGCTCGTCGCTACTGCCGATCTTACGCACGGGTTGAGCGCGGCGACGCGATAGGCTGAGCCTTACGGTGTAGCCGCGGCGCCGATTTCCCTCAGCTCCAGCGTGCCGTCCGAAAGCTCAATCGCGTCCCAGCTCGGCTCGCGCCCGGCAAAGTAGACGAATGAGTCATCGGAGTCACTGAGCGCGACGCGCACTACGTCGACCTCCGAAATTCGCTTGCCCGCAGCATCGAGGGCGAAGGCGCTCTCGATCGGAGCTCCTTCCATGCCGCCCTTTGCGGTGCCGCCCCAGCGCGCACCGCCGATTCCGTACAGGATGACACCCTCCCAGACGCGATCGTCGGACGTGGGCTGCAGCGCCGCGCGCCTGTTGACGGCCGTCGAGCGCACGGCGAGCTGCTTGTAGTAGTAGTCGCTGATCCAAGTCGGGCTGCAGTAGCCCATGATGTCTTTGTCCGTGACGGGATGAAGCGTCTTGTCGCGGAAGTCGTACCCCCAGGTGTTGGTCGCGCCGCCCATATACGGATAGGACGAGTCCACGCCGCTGATTTGGCCCCCTTGGGCGCAGGGCGCATGGGGCAAGCCATGGGTATGGCCGATTTCGTGGATCATCGTGTCGTAGGCACGAACATCAGCCCAGCCTCCGCCGAGGCCCACCTGCACGGCCGGGAAGACTCGCTCGGCTTGGTTCGCAATGCCCAATGTACAGCCGAAGCCGCAGTACTGTTCGAGGGTCGCCTTCGGCGTGACGAGCCCGTAGTAGTAGACTTCGCTTGCCGGGGCGTCGGTTCGGCGCAACCTGCCTAGTTCCATCAGCACCTCAGCCCAGCCACCCGTGGGGGTGACGTTATAGGCAGACGTCATCGGGGCGTGCAGCGTGAGCTCGATATCTGGAATCGGGTAATAGGCGACCATCGCCTTACGCATGTCTTCAAGCTGAGCCGCGCTCGGGATGGCGGCCGGGCCCGACGGTAAGTTGACCGGGACCAGCACGACGCGCAGCTTGGGTATGCGTTGCGCGCCTAAGACCTGGCTGCCCGCGGCCGGCACGCGTACGTCGCTGGCGTTTCCGAGCGTCGTCGGGCATTTGAGCTCGACGAGCGCGACGCTCAGCTTGGTGTTGGGCCCAATGTCCGCACCGTCGATATCGAAGTTGAAGGTGGTATTGAGCTGAGACTCGACCGAGGTCGCGCTCGGCGAAAGCTCGGCGGTAATCAACGTTGGCGTCGTTCCGTTGTCGATGGTGAGCACGCCGCGAATGGGATGCTTGGTCCAGCCCGGCAGTACTTCGTAGAAGACGCGCGCCATCGCGCCTTTGCCCTGTACGAGCTCGGCCACGCGCGTCGTAAGCCAGGTGCCTCGGTCATAGACCGGGATCTTGATCGTCTGATAGATCGCGACCTGCTGGATGCGCAGCCCGGTGACGAGTGAGTCTTGTCCATTTCCGCAGGCATCGAGCGGACTCTTCGGACCGGCGTCCGGTTTGCTGTTCGTACCGCTATCGTTGGCTCCGGCGGTGGAAGTTGAGCCGCCCGCCGCGTTGCTGGCGTCACCGCCGTTGCCACCTGCATCTGCCCCGACGCTTGGGTCGGTGTCCGTCGTGTACTTACGGTCTCCCACGCCTCCGGCGCAGCCCGGTAGACACGGTGCCAGCCACGACGCCAAGCATAAGCTCCACTTGATCGCTCCTCGCATCCCCATCCTCCACTATCAGTCTAAGTACCCGGTTGTTTCACCGCGCCGGACGGGACGGTAACCAAGTAGGCGCAAGTAGCACCGTCTGAAAACTCACAGGCGTAGCAGGAAACCGCATTTGATCGGTTGCCCCAAAACTCCATTGTTTCTGACGATTGTGCTGCGCTTGCGCTTTTTCCACTGAGCCGAGACGACTAGGTGTGTAGAGCTGCAGCGTTGGCGCAATACAGTGTTCAGTTCCGTGAACAAACGGGCAAACACTCCTTGAGCCGAACGATAGAGCCCACAACGCAGGCGAAAGGCTCAGGGCGTTTCGGAGGGCGTCTGGGTGGAAACGGAGGGCTTGAATTGCTGGCGAACGTACGCAACCACGGCGGCGATCTGAGCATCTGTCAGCACGGGTTTGTGCGGCGGCATGGTGGCGGTCGTGCCGCGTTTGCCATCGCGCACCGAGATCAGAAGCTCCTGATCATTCTTGATCAGTAAGGGACTAGTCGCAGCCAGGAAATCCGCGCCCGTGATGGCGCCGTTGCCGCGTCCGTCTACGCCGTGACAGCCGATGCAGTACTGACGGTAAGTCGTGGCCCCCGCATGCTCTGCTGGCTTCGAGCCACGCTCAAGCTCCGAGCGAGACACGGGCCACTGGCCCTTGTCGTGCGTCGTATCCTGACCGCAAGCCGCCAAACTGCACAGCAACGTCATGCCCGAGAGGAAGGCTAGTCCGCGCATCAGGAGACCGCCGCCAGCACGTGCTCGCTTGCCCAGGAGGCGAGGCCGTAAATGGAAAGCTGAGGGTTGACTGTAAGCGAAGTGGGGAACACCGAGCCATCGATGACGAACAGATCGTCAAAGCCATGATGACGCAGGGTGCGTGAGTCCACCACGCTGAAACGTTCGTTGGTTCCCATGGCGCAGCCACCCATCACGTGCGCGACGAACACGGGCAGCTGGCATGGACCGAACTTGGCCGACGCCACGACGCTCTCCACTTCGTCAGGCGTGCGCGCGTAATGCGGATGTCCGGAGAATACCTGCTTTGCACCGCCCGCGAGCTGGATCAGCATCGCGTTCTTGGTGGCGGTGCGCAGGCCCTCCATCAAGCGTTCGGTCCAGTTGTAGTCCACACGCGGCAAGCCAGAGGGCTTCAACACCACGTGCGCGCCCTCGTTCGGATCGCGCGTGTCAAAGCCGTCGTGCAGCAACACGCCGGTCATGCTCAGGTGCGGTAACAAGTCCATGATCGCCTGCTTTTCCGCGCCAAATGCGGGAAAGTAGCTGCCCGTGGCCATGGGAAATACCGGGGCGCCCTCGATCAACATGCCCATCTTGTCCGGGCCGCGTTCGGCGAATTGATCGGAGTGCACGTACTGTGGTGAGCCCACAAACGGCTCGATCAGCTCCTCATGCACACCTAGCGCGGGTATGGCGGGATGCAAAAACGTGCGCATGCCTGCACGGCCGTTGGCGTCGACAGCGGAGCGCAACAGGATGGCCGGCGTATTGATCCCGCCTCCTGCGAGCACGGTAATCTTCGCTTCGATAGTAAGGGTGATGCCGTTCGGTTTATCGAGCTTGGGATCGCGCATGCGCGCGATGACTTGCTTACAGTGGCGGCCTACCTTGATGACTCGCTCCACCCAGGCGTTGGCGTACAAGTCTGCGCCAGCGCGCACGGCTTCGGGCAGCATCGTGACGAGCATGCTTTGCTTGGCATCGATCGGACAACCCATGCCGCAGTAACCCGTATGCGCGCAGTTCTTCACGTTGCGGTACAACAGGTCCCTGCGCCAGCCGAGCTTCTCTGCGCCGTTCCAGGTCACGAGGTTGTTCTTGTTCACCTGATCGATGCGCATCTGCGTCACGTTCAAGCGCTTCTCGACCTGCTCCCAGTGCGGCACGAGCTGGTCGTAGGTCAGGCCCTCTACGCCGTGATGCTCATGCCAGTGCTCGAACACACGCTTGGGCGTGCGAAAGCACGTGGTCCAGTTGACGACCGTGGTGCCACCGACGGCGCGCCCCTGCATGATCTGCATGCTTTGATCGGCGGTCGTGCGGCCCCCGCCCTCTTGATAGAGGCGCGGAAACATGTGGGCTTCCTTCATGTCGAAGGTATCGCTCGTTTGAAACGAGCCCTCTTCGAGCACGATCACGCGCTTACCTTTGGCGGCGAGGCGTTGGGCGACGTGCGCGCCGCCGGCGCCTGAGCCCACGATGCACACGTCGCAGCTGAGCGTCGTGTCTTGCTTGATGTCGGCGCCGGTATAGACGGGCAAGTTCAGCTTCCCTCAGGCTTGGTTGCACGCAGGGCGTGCAAGTCGACGAGATTGTCGGCGTACGCAGCGCGCAGCCCCGTAAGTGAAGGAGGCCCGGGATAACCGACGCGTTTCCACGTGCGCTCATCGCCGTAGTACAAGGCGCCCACCAGCGAGCTTAACGCGCGATAAACCGTACGGCGAAAACCGATGTGCGAATCGCGCCAGTTGGCGAGCACGCGGTCTTGCGCTTCTGCCGAAAGCTGCGTGAACGGTCGCACGCGCTCAAAAAACACGGCTCCCGTCAGGCCGCTCTCGAAGGCACGCAGCAGGATTTTCAGACCTTGTTTGCCATCGGCTTCTGCTCCGACCATCAGCTCATCGACTCTGCCGGCAATGTCGAGGGCTCTGGCGCCTGGAGCCCCGGGCCCGAGCGCCGGACACAGCCGGTCGGCGACGGCCGTCAGCACCGCATACTCTTCGGTGCTCAACACGCGTAGCTGCGAGGTCGGACTCTTACCGACACGTGTCGGCTGAAGCGCAAGGCTCACGCCGCCGACCGCGACTACGACCACGCCGACCAGCCCTGTTTTCAGCAGTGAACGTCGCGATAGCTGCTTCGCAATTTGTTCGGGAGCCATCAGCGCAGAGTTTCTGCCGCGCAGGCTCCCGCGTCAACCGCGCCGCTCACTGGGCTTTGTCAGTGAGCTATCGATCACAGGCGCTGGGTAAAGCGCAAGCAGGCGTCTCTCAACGTTGCGGTGCCAAACCGCGAATGAAGGCTTCGATGATCGTCCAGTCTGCGCCCGTGGGGAGGCTTACGATCGGCAGGTCGATCCCGTATTCACGACGGCGCTGCATCTCTTCGACGCAGTACTTCGGATCGCCCGCAATCGTCAGCGCATCGACCATCTTGTCGGTCACGGCCTCGAGCGCGCGCTCGCGTGTTTCCTTGTTCGCGTACAGTTCGACGATTTGTGCGCACTCGTCCTTGTAGCCAAAGCCCTCGAGTAGCTCCTTGTAGTACTCGCCCATGCCGGCGATGTAGAACGAGATGATCTCGCGGCTGCGCTTGCCGGCGCTCTTGGCACCGGTGGGAATTACCGTGGCGAAGGGCGCGATCGTGATGTCTTTAGGGTCGCGACCGGCACGCTTGGCGCCGCGATCGATCCACTCGCGTCCACGTCCGATCTCCTGGTATGGCCAAAACGTGGGGATCCAGCCGTCTGCCAGCTCGCCAATCGTCTCGATCGACTTCTCTTTCAGCGCGGCCACATAGATCGGAATCTCGCGGCGCGGCAGACTCATCTCCAGGGAAAACGGGCGATAATCGTGCAGCTCTGCGCCGACCTCGTTGAGCTTCTTGCCCGCGAGCAGACCCTTGACGACCTTGACCATGTCCTTCCAGCTCGTGAGCGGCTTCTTGAACTCGCGGCCATGGAAGCCCTCGATCACGCGCGCGCCACTCGTGCCGATGCCCAACATCAAGCGGCCTTCGCTGATCTCGTCGAGCGTCGCTGCTGCCATCGCCATGTTGGCGGGCGAGCGACTGTAGACGTTGACGATCGACGTACCGACCTTGATGTTCTTGGTCTTGACTGCGATCTCCGTGAGCACCGTAAACGCCTCGTAGCCCCAGGCTTCGGGCACCCAGAACGAGTCGTAGCCGAGCTCGTCGGCTAGGATCGCTGCGCGCACGTACATCTCGCGGTCGTACTTCTTCCAAAACGGCATGATGCCGATGCGGTTTTCCATGGCTCTTTCCTCTTTCTCGGCTACTCGGCCTAATGAGCGGTCCGAGTGCGCGACTGCCCAACTTTACACTGTTTACCGATGGTGACCAGCGTGGCGGGGAAGCGGACAGTTGGCATAGCTTTGTCTCTGGCGCTGTGTACCGCCTGGTTTTTCCCGTCGGTGCCCGCGTGGGCGCGCGAACGTGAGCCCGACTGGGAGTTGCGGGCGTTCGCCCTCGCCCCGCGTGCCCAGCGCAACCGCGTGCCGGCCGAAGAGTTGACTGAGGTAGTGCAGACTGGACTGCTCAAAGCGCTGAACGCGGGCATACGCGGTTGTGAGTGCCTACCGCGGCGCTTGCGCTGGGTGTGGTCGTTGCCGAATCCAAAGGATGCCGTGCATCCGGCGCTTGTCGTGTCGTTCGAAGACAGACCGCGTGAGTCGACCGAGATCTTGATGTACGAGCGCCTGGCGCTGATTGCGTATCAAGACGGTAAGTACGTGGCCGCGGGCGTGCTCACGTTGAACCGACCGCGCGCGAACGTGAAAGCCTCCCTGAATGTGCGCATGTTGCCGCGCCGTGACTTCGATCAGGATGGCCAACTCGACATCGCGATAGGTTTCGCTGAAACGTGGCAGGAGGTTACCGAATGCGGTCGTGTCCTCTTTCAGAGCAGCGCCGCGCAGCCCAGCTTCGAGCGCGTGATCTGCCCAGCCACAATGCACCCGATCGAGGCCACCGTGCGGCATGAGCACGACAGATAACACTCGGATAGCGCCCAGATAGCGCTTTGCGCGTACGTGGTCGGGGCTGCGTGTTGTGTCGTGTTACACGGGGATTGACCTGAGCATGCTTTCGTCGTCAGCATGCCCGCATGATCGATCTAAAAAGTGTGCTCACCGCGGCGGCGGCGGATGACGTGCTCAAGGCACGTTTGGCGCACGTGCTTGCGTTTCCCACCGGGGTGACCTCGGCGGGCCACTCGTACTTGGAGCCGCGAGCGTGGGAAGTGTTTCGAGACACCGTGCCGCACCTGCTCGGCATGGGACAACGCGTGCTCGAGGCCCAGCGCGGCCTGCTGTCCAGCATCGACCAGAGTGCTTTGCCGCCAGACAGTAAGGAGAGCGCGCACAAGGCCGCGGGCGTTGTGCGTCAAGTGGTGCTCACGGCTGCGATCACCGCGCCGCCCGATTTGTGGTTGTTGCGCCACGTGCTCGGTTTCATGTCCGGCCTCGGGTTGCTTTCGCGTCTACTCGAAGGTGAAGCGCTCTATCCTGAGTTGTGCGAAGTGACGCAACAGGGCCGCGCGCAGACGCTCGACCCTGACGAGCTCGACAAGGACCTTCATTTCTTACTGTCGCGCGGCCTGGTCGAGCAATACGACGAGGGCTTTCGCATGGCCGGGCATCCGCGCGTGCGCAGTCTCTTCGCAACGATCAAGCCGCTTTCGCCCGACCTGCCTGCGAGCGCCACGGCCGCCTGGCGTAAGTTGTTTGCAGGCGACGTCATGAGTAGCCCTGGCCTCGAAATCCTGCTCGACCTCGCACGCGGTGCACAAGCACGCACTGAGCTCAAGCAGAATCATTGGCTTGCAGACCGCGATGAGCTCGAGCTTGGCTTTCGTCTGGTGCCGATCGTGCTCGCGCTGCGCGCCAACAATCGCACCCAGACCTTGAAAGAAGACACCTTGGTGCGCGCCGATGAGCTGAGCCAAGCCCATCCGTTTGCCGCGGGCGGTGCGCTCGAGGTGCTCACGACCGCCGGCTGGATGCGCAGGGAAGGGGAGACCTATCGCGTGACCGAGGTGGGGGCGCGCGGCTTTGCAAAAGGACCCGGGCCCTTTGGTATCATCGAGACCTACCACCCTTATATGCAGCGCGGTCAAGAGATCTTAGTTCACGGCAAGAGCTCGGTCTGGGTCAGCCGCGGCGAGAACGTCGGCGCGAGCCAAGATGCCAATCGCGCTACCTTCGAGCAGGCCAACGACGCCCTCGATCGCTTCTGCAAGGACACCGGCTTTCGCTACAGCGTGTTCATCGAGCATGCGATAGGCCGCGGTGAAGCGACACGCCAGCGTTATGCACGCTCAGGCGCAGCACTTGCCTATGTGGGCGCCGACCTCGAAGATCCGGCGATCGATGCCGCGGTC